>MFGS01000036.1:5766-6435 GCA_001778355.1 Candidatus Firestonebacteria bacterium RIFOXYA2_FULL_40_8 | reverse complement strand
ATGAAAAATGCCGCTAAAATATGTACGGATTCGGGCGGGATGCAGAAAGAAGCCTATTTACTTAAAGTACCCTGCCTCACATTGAGAGAGGAAACGGAATGGGTTGAAACCGTGAAAACAGGTTGGAATGTGATTACAGGTGCGGATTCAAAGAAAATAATTAAGGCGGGACTGAACCTTAAATGTACTTTTACACACCCTGATCTTTATGGTAATGGTAAGGCCTCGGAAAAGATAGTAAAGGTGCTAAAGGAGAGATATTCTTGAAAATGGTCTTCCTTACTCAATATTTTCCGCCGGAAATAGGGGCTCCCCAGGCCCGGCTTTTTGAACTGGCCCTCGGGTTAAAGAAAAAGGGTCATGATATCACAATTGTCACGGCTTTTCCTAATTATCCGGGAGGGAAGATATTGTTCGGGTATAAGCTCCGGCCTTTTATGGAAGAGGAGATCGAAGGGTTAAAGATACTCCGTACATGGATTTATCCGTCGCATAGTAAGAGTTTTGCAAAACGATTATTTAATTACTTCTCTTTTGTTTTCTCTTCGATATTTTTTGGTATTTTTAAACTCGGCAAACATGATGTTCTGGTTTGTGAAACCCCGCCTCTTTTTCTCGGCATCTCTGCGTACGTTCTGTCGCGGCTTAAAGGTGCAAAGCTGTATCTCT
>MFGS01000036.1:4447-5712 GCA_001778355.1 Candidatus Firestonebacteria bacterium RIFOXYA2_FULL_40_8 | reverse complement strand
TAGTTGTTGTAACAAAAGGCATTAAAAATATCATAGAAAAAGATAAGAGTTTACAGGATAAGGTCTTCGTGGTTACTAATGGAGCTGATACGGAGTTTTTCAAACCTGCTGACGGGCTGACGGCAAGAAAAAGCCTGGGACTGCCTTTGGATAAATTTATCGTAATGTACTCGGGAAATCATGGTATTGCGCAGAAACTTACTACTGTGCTCGATTGTGCAAAGAAGACTGCCGGGAATAAAGATATCCTATACGTTTTTGCCGGTGACGGGGTGGAAAAACCAATGCTGATGGCTGAAAAAGAAAAAGCTTCTCTTGACAATGTTGTCTTCCTTAAAAGTTTTACAAAAAAAGAGATGCCGGCGGTGCTTTCGACCGCTGATGCCGGTGTTATACCTCTAAAAAATATCGAACTTTTCGAAAAAGCCCTGCCTTCAAAGATGTTCGAAATTATGGCTATGGGCATTCCCGTGATACTCGGCGTCAGAGGAGAAGCTTCTGAAATAATTAAAGAAGCTGCTTGCGGCTTAAATATAGCCCCGGAAGATGAAAATAGCATGGAAAAAGCTGTTCTTGAACTATATAATAGTAAGGCATTGTGCGAAACGTTAGGGAAAAATGGAAGGAAATATATTGTTGAGCATTTTTCCAGGGAAAATATAATAAATCTATTTGAGAGGTTACTATGATCGAACAGGTGTTTGATACTCCAGCTTTGTTAGAACGCAGGTTTGTCCCAAAGACCCATTTATTGTATTATCTGGTGTTTATCGGTATTGCTGTTCTTTATATGCTGACACTGGCGACCACGATAACAGCGACAGGGGATAGCAGCGAGATGGTAGTTGCTCCCTATGTACTTGGAGTGGCGCATCCTCCGGGGTATCCGCTTTTTACGGTGCTGGGACATTTATTTACCTATTTGCCGTTGTTCAATATTGCTTATAGAATAAATATTTTTTCTATGTTTTTCTCTTTGTTGTCACTTATTTTATGCTATAAAATTATTAAAAGACTTATTGATAATGATCTGGTGGCAATCGTAACGGTGGCTTTTCTTTCTGTTACCAAACTACTCTGGGAATATTCTATCGTAGCAGAGGTATTTGCGCTGAATAACTTCTTCGTTTTCTTGCTTTTCTTCCTTATAATTAAGTGGGAAGAGAGCGGAAATAATAAAATCCTCTATCTCTTTGTTTATCTTCTGGGCTTGAGTTTGACGCATCATCAGACGGTATTATTTTTAATCCCGGCTTTTGCTCTGT
>MFGS01000036.1:4233-4375 GCA_001778355.1 Candidatus Firestonebacteria bacterium RIFOXYA2_FULL_40_8 | reverse complement strand
TATTTGTTTTCGCGTCAAGAAGGCCTCCTCTGAATTGGGATGATCCCGATACTATTCAAAAGTTTATTCATATGATCAAAAGAGGGGATTACCCCAGTCCGTCGGTGAATCCTTTGCATTTCCAGGATGTGAAATTCAGCCA
>MFGS01000036.1:1641-4211 GCA_001778355.1 Candidatus Firestonebacteria bacterium RIFOXYA2_FULL_40_8 | reverse complement strand
TGCTTTGATCGGATATACGCAGGATCATGTTGTAATTAATGTTGTCCAGCGTCTGTATATATTTTCGTTTCTGGTGTTTTCTATTTTTGTTGCGCTGGGACTGGTATGGCTGGGGGAAAAGATCAAAAGAAATAAAAAACTTGCGGTGTACGTCTGCATTCCTCTGGTTGTTGTTCTGGCAGTCTTAAATTATCCAAAAGTTAATAAATCCGATAATCACCTTCTTTACAATTTTACCGGTAATATGTTAAAGAGCTATCCTTCTGGGTCCATACTGATTGTGAGCGGTGATACACTTTCCATGGGTATAGATTATCATCAAATGGTAGAAAAGCAGAGACAGGATGTTATAGTTGTTGATCAGGAGAAGATGACTTATCCCTGGTATTGCGAGCAAAAACGCGAGCAGGAAAAGACCCTGGATATACCTTTTAAAATGTATGATGGCCGTAATACTCCTATTCTGAAGTTCGTAGATGCAAATTACGATCATCATAAAATTTACGTAACGGGGCCCAGAGATCCGAGTCTGGATAAAGAATTTATCATGATTGGGCAGGGGCTGCTCAGAGTTTTGATAAAAATGCCGGCGAATGTAGATCCTAACCGTCTCCCGGCAAATGTTATCCGTATTGAAGAAAAGAAAGCAGAGAATGACATCATCTGGAAAAATTTTGAATTAAAAGACGCGGTTATCGGAAGATATGAACCGAATTCTTTTGAGGCGGAAATAGTCACTATATATGCGAAGGCCAGATTTAATCAGGGGTGGGCATATGATTTTAATCACAGGTATGATTGGGCTATTAATGAATATGAGCAAGCTATAAAAATTGATCCGGCGTTCCCTTCTCCATATAAGAATCTCGGTATAGTATACAACGGAGCACTCGGGAGGAAAGATAAAGCAGTAGAGTACTGGGAAACATATTTGTCCATGTCTCCCAAGGATCCTGAGGCGCAGTATCTTCAGCAAGAGGTGAATAATTACAGGTTTGGTGTCAAAACAAAATAAGGAAGGCTAAAATGACTGATATGTACATTGAAGCTAAAAAAATCGAGTCCTATCTTGTAAAAATAAGAAGGGAGCTGCATTCGCAGGCTGAACTGGGTTTTAAGGAGTATAAGACCTCTAAAATAATCCGTAGAGAGCTTAAGAAAATGGGAATTCCTTTCAGTGTCATATCCACCGGAGTTCTTGGTGTAATAAAAGGGAAGGGAAAAGGGAAAACCATTGCGGTTAGGGCTGATATTGACGCTCTTCCGATTGTTGAAGCAACAGGTCTTTCTTTTGCTGCAAAGGAAAAAGGAGTAATGCATGCCTGTGGGCATGACGCGCATACTGCGTGCGCGCTTGGTGCTGCTAAACTTCTTTCAAATATAAAAAATGAGATTAAGGGTAATGTTAAATTTATTTTTCAACCTGCGGAAGAAGTATCCGATGAGAACAGAGACGGTGCAAAGGATATGATAAAAGCCGGTGCTATGAAAAATCCGAAACCGGAAGCGGTTATTGCTTTACATGTCGATAAACCAGGGAAAGTGGGCCGAATCAGCGTAAAGTACGGTGTTGCTTATGCCAATGCCGATATGTTCAGCATCAAAGTTACGGGCAAAGGCGGGCATGGGGCTGAACCTCAAAAGGCTGTTGATCCTGTCGTTGCTGCTGCCGCTATAATCTTAAATTTGCAAAGCATTGTTAGCCGGAATGTTTCCCCGTTGGAAGCTGCGGTCGTTTCCGTTACAATGTTTAATGCCGGTCAGACCTCCAATGTAATTCCTCCGTTTGCGATGCTGGAAGGAACCGCAAGGTCTTTGAATCCAAAAACTCAAAATATTATTAGAACAAAAATGAAACAAATTATTACGGAAACCGCAAAAAGTTACGGAGCAAAAGCGGAAATGCGGTATTTTGCCGGTTATCCCGCGTTTGGCAATGATTCCGGGATGATAAAATTAATGGAAAAGGTCGGAGTGAAATTACTAGGGAGAAAGAATGTTATCGTCGAGAAGGACCCGTCCATGGGCGGGGAAAATTTTTCCTTTTTTGCCGAGCTTGCACCCGGCGGTTTTATCCGGCTCGGAGTAGGTAACAAGAAAAAAGGGATTGTCAATGCTCTGCACCATCCGAAATTTACAATAGACGAAGCTTCTCTCCCTGTCGGCGCAGCCGTGCTTGCCGGAACATGTGTGGAGTTTTTAAACGGCTGAAGGAAACAAAAAGCTAGAACCGGTTTAATAGCAGGAAAAAAAGGAAGGCTGTTATGTCTGATATGTATTGTGAGGCAAAAAAAATAGAAGCCTATCTTGTTGAGATAAGACGCGAACTTCATTCTACACCGGAATTGGGGTTTAAAGAATTTAAAACGTCTAAAATAATCCAGAGAGAATTAAGAAAAATGGGGATTCCTTATAAAGTCCTGGGAACCGGTGTGGTCGGAGTTATTAAAGGCGGCCGGGTCGGAAAGGTTATAGCTGTCAGGGCAGATATTGATGCGCTTCCAATTGTCGAAGAAACTGGTCTTTCTTTTGCTTCAAAGAATAAGGGAGTAATGCATGCTTGCGGGCAT
>MFGS01000036.1:0-1586 GCA_001778355.1 Candidatus Firestonebacteria bacterium RIFOXYA2_FULL_40_8 | reverse complement strand
TGTCCGATCCAACAAGGGATGGGGCAACTGAAATGATTAAGGCCGGTGTAATGAAAAATCCCGTACCTTCCGCTATAATTGCACTTCATGTCAGCTCTGCCTATGAAACGGGAAAAATTGCCGTAACCTATGGCCCGATTTTTGCCAATGCGGATAGATTTTATATCAAGGTTAAAGGGAAGGGCGGACACGGTGCTGAACCTCAAAATACTGTTGATCCCGTTCTTGTCTCGGCGGCAATTATATTAAATCTGCAGAGTATCGCGAGCCGGAATGTTTCTCCGCTGGAATGTGCGGTTGTTTCTGCCACAAAAATACGGGGTGGAGAAGCCGCCAATGTTATTCCCCCTTTTGTTAATATGGAAGGAACCGCTAGGTCTTTGAATGAAAAGACCAGACAGATTATTAAAACAAGAATGAAACAGATTGTTGAAAAAACAGCGAAAGCTTACGGGGCTAAAGCAGAAATAAGTTATTTCGAAGGGTACCCCGCGTTTTCAAATAATGATGATATGATGCGACTGTTGGAAAAAACAGGTTTGCGCCTTCTCGGAAGAAAGAACGTTGTTTTAGAAAAAAATCCTTCAATGGGAGGAGAAAACTTCTCCTACTTTGCAAAAATTGTTCCTGGCGGTTTTATCTGGCTTGGCGCCGGTAATAAAAAGAAGGGACTTATCAGCGCCCTTCATCATCCAAAATTCACTATTGACGAGACTGCTCTTCCTGTAGGCGCGGCCGTGCTTGCCGAAACATGTATGGAGTTTTTAAACAGCCGGTAAAATATTTATAAAAAAACGGGAGCGGCGAAAACATAATGACTAATATGTATTTTGAAGCAAAAAAAACAGAAGCATATCTTGTGAAAATTAGGAGAGAACTCCATTCGAATGCTGAGCTGGGCTTTAAGGAGTATAAGACCTCGAAAATAATCCAAAGAGAACTTAAAAAACTTGGAATTCCGTATAAAGTTGCGGGAACAGGTGTTATAGGGTTAATTAAGGGGAAGGAAAAAGGAAAGACGATAGCCATAAGAGCTGATATTGATGCTCTTAAAATTGTAGAAGAAACAGGTCTATCTTTCGCTTCAAACAAAAAGGGTGTAATGCATGCTTGCGGGCATGATGCGCATACTGCCTGTCTTCTTGGAGCTGCAAAGCTTCTTTCAGATACTAAAGACAAAATAAAAGGAACCGTGAAGTTGATATTCCAACCGGCAGAAGAAGGTTGTGATGATCCGAGAGATGGGGCAAAGGAAATGATAAAAGCCGGCGCGATGCGAAATCCTAAGCCGGATGCGGTTATAGCATTGCATGTTGATAAACCCGGTGAAGCAGGAAAGATTAGTGTACGATACGGCACTGTTTGTTCGAATGCCGAAAGGTTTTTCATCAATATTTCAGGAAAGGGCGGACACGGGGCTGAACCTCAACATGCCGTAGACCCTATACTGACAGCTGCGGCAATTATATTGAGTGTTCAGAGTATCGCAAGCAGAAATGTTTCTCCTCTGGAAGCAGCTGTTGTTTCTGTTACAAAAATACGGTCCGGAGAAACTTCAAACGTTATTCCATCGTTTGCCGGTCTGA
>MFGS01000035.1:10065-12993 GCA_001778355.1 Candidatus Firestonebacteria bacterium RIFOXYA2_FULL_40_8 | reverse complement strand
GCGACAACCTTCCATTCTTTCAGGTCCCATATCCTGATCTTTTGCGCGCCTGCCGATTTCGAAACAAACGCCAGATATTTACCGTCTTTCGAAACCGAAAGAGCGTTGCCGGCCTGTGAAAAACTGTCATACCACTTGCCAATAATTTCTCTTATATCCCCGGTCTTTATGACCAGCTCATAGAGGCCCGTGTAATTATATCTGTCAGACAGGAAATATATTTTTTCTCCGTCTATAGAAAATACCGGGCGGGTATTATATACCGGCCGCAATCCGTCATCATTCGTAAGCCGGACCGCAATGTCAGCGGCATCTTTTTTTCCTTTGGCTTGCGCAAAATACTTTTCTTTCAAGTCATACTGCCATTTCTTCTCAAAATCAGGAAACTCCAGTTTTAAAACTTTTGCAATTATCGCTTCCTGGA
The DNA here is from genome assembly GCA_001778355.1 of Candidatus Firestonebacteria bacterium RIFOXYA2_FULL_40_8. Lineage (GTDB taxonomy): Bacteria > Oederibacteriota > D2-FULL-39-29 > D2-FULL-39-29 > D2-FULL-39-29 > D2-FULL-39-29. Next base: position 12,569 of record MFGS01000035.1, on the reverse strand, counting down.
CGTTTGCCAGATAACCAAACTCTTTAAGTATCAGACCTATCTTATCATCCCCGTAAGTTTTAGCTATATAATCAAAGACATATTGAGACTCTTTATACATAAGAACTATGTCATGCCCATCAATGTAGTTAAAACTCCCGAGATCGGAAAGATTTTTAATTTTGTTATTCAAAGCGGCATCCCGAAGGAGCATGTCCGTAATAGAAACGTCATAATCCGGTGCTTCGTACTCAGCCATACCTTCCATAACCCAAAGCGGGATAAAAAGTGCCTTAGCAAACTGGTAGGATTTTCCGAAACCGCCGTACAAGGATTCAAATTGGAGTTCATGCGTGAACTCGTGGGTGACAACTTCTTTCATTCTCTTCGGAGAAGTGACTACGGGAACGACAATCCTGTTTTTAAGAGATTCCGTAAAACCTCCGACGCCCTCGTCTATAAGGTCCGTGGAGATATTCGTCTGTTCGAACTCCAGGTGGGAATCATAAATAAAAAGTTTTACCGGATCCGGAGGGATAACTTTCAATCTCGCGGTGATAGAAGCATAAGCGCCTTCGGCATAGATGGCGAACTCCTTAACTAGCGCTTCATCTTTTGAAGTAAAGTAAATCTCAAAATTGTTGGTGGGCATTTCCTGCCAGGTAAGTTGTTTATAATTAACTTTGTTCTTGCCGAAAGAAAGAGAAAAAGCAAGGACCGGGATTACCAGAAAGATCATAGATTTCAGAAAATGTTTAAACAAAGAGGACTCCGCTTAATGACCGCAGGAACAGGATGGTTTTGCACAGGTTTTGCGATGAGCGCAATTCTGTTCACAACTCCCTTTCGAGCCGCCAGATTTTACGCCGAACGCGGAAAGCTTTCTTGCATTTTTTTTACTGCCGCATCCGGGACAAACAACTTTTGAACTGTCATAACTGTAAAGGAGTTCTTCAAATTCTCTTTTGCACTTTGCGCAAATAAATTCATAAAGGGGCATACGCTCTCCATAAACCACTAATAAAAACAAATTCGAAACTCTAAACTCGAAAAATTTCTAAATTCTAAAAACAATCATTGTATTTAATTAATAATCCTCATTCTTTCGAATTTCGTATTTCGAATTTAGAATTTGTTTTATTTTTAGTTACTCCCCGTAGAGGTAGCACATTCCCTTAAAGAAAAACTTGTTCACCATGCTGTCAGTTTCTTCACTGCCGGAAAGAAGCTCCATAAAGTTGATTTTCTTCTTTTCGTAAACCAGTACCGGTTCTCCTTTTATACCCGCGGCGTCAGCCGCATAGACCACAGCATCCTCAAAAGTCCCGAGCCGGTCAACCAAACCATACTCCAACGCCTGTTTCCCTGAAAAAATCCTGCCGTCAGCAATCGAAGTAACAGATTCCCTAATCTCTTCACTGGTAGGTTCTTTAATACCCTTTAGTTTTATAAGGTTTGCTTTCAATTCGGCCGACCTGTTTAGGACTATCGTATCCACAAACTGGGAATAGACGTTATCTATAACTCCCTGCAAAAGTTCTTCTTCTTCCGGGGTCATCTTTCTGGACATGGAAGCCATATCCTTGAACTTCCCGCTCTTTATCACAACCTGGCTTATACCTATCTTTTTAAAGAGCTCTTCAAAATTAAAATAGCTGATGATAACGCCGATGGAGCCGGTCAGGGTTCCGGGATTTGAGAATACCGCATTAGCCGCACAGCCGATATAATAACCTCCGGAGGCCGCGATACTTCCAAAAGAGGCAACCACTATTTTTTTATTTTTCTTTACTTCGTATATTTCCCGGTTGATTTCCTGACAGACCGCAACCCCGCCGCCGGGAGAATCAATACGGAGTACTACAGCTTTGATCGAGGGATTATTGTTAAATTTCCGCAGGGTCTCACAAACAGTCTTTGAATTGTAAAGCGGACCGTATACATTTATTACGCCGACGTTCCCGCCCGTTAATATGTTCATATTTCCTGAACTCCTACGGGAAAGGCCGCCGTTAAAAAGAACATAGAGAAGATTTAACGCGATCAGCACACCCGCAACTATCAACACATTTCTTACTATCTTATTTTTCAACATTTAATTTCCCTGCCCCCCGTCCGTTGTTTCTTCTGTAGCGCTTTCTTCAGCCTCACCCTGACCCATTATATCTCCGAAGGTGCCTTTTCCGCCTGCGGTATCGTTGTATTTTTTCAGCTCTTCCGCCTGCATATCGCTGTGCAAATGCTTGATACTTAAAGATATTTTTCTTGACTCAATGTCAAGCTTTATAACTTTAGCTTCCTTGATCTCACCCGGTTTTACCAGTTCTTCCAGCTTTAATATTGGTTCTTCGGAGATCTCCGAGATATGAATGAACCCCTCGAGGTCTTCTTCAAGTTCGACCAGAAGACCGAAGCTGGCAACTTTAGTAACCTTACCCTTGACCACGGTACCGACTTTATATCTTTCGGGTATCTCGGTGAGCCAGGGATCATTCGTGAACTGCTTCAGGCCTAGGTTGACCTTT
>MFGS01000035.1:5218-10046 GCA_001778355.1 Candidatus Firestonebacteria bacterium RIFOXYA2_FULL_40_8 | reverse complement strand
TTAGAACCAAAGCTTCGACTTTTTCGCCTTTTCTAAAAACGCCTTTTAAGGTGGGGAATTTCCTGGTCCAGGAAAGGTCTTTTTTATTTAAGACACCTTCTATCCCGTTCTCGAACTCCAGGTAGACCTTGGAACCCGAGTAACCCGTAACGATACCGGTAACTTTAGTGTTGGGCTGGTATTTTTCTTCAATTGCTTCAAACGGATCGCGCTCTAACTGCTTCAATCCGAAAAGTATCTTCCTGTTATTCTTGTCAATATTAAGGACTTTTACCTTGATTGCTTCCCCGACTGCGAGTATCTCTGCGGGATTTTTCACCCTCTTTGTCCAGGACATATCTGAGACATGGAGCAGTCCTTCTATATTCTCATCTATTTTTATGAACGCGCCGTAATCAACGATATTCACTATCTTACCGTTAATAATAGAGCCGATGGTGCATTTTTCTTCTATCTTCATCCAGGGGTCGTCTTTCAACTGTTTTAACCCGAGGGAAATTCTTTTTTTCTCTTTGTCGACCTTGATAATTTTTACTTCAATCTCGGATTCTATGGCCAAGACTTCGGCAGGATGAGCAACCTTACCCCAGGACATATCGGAGATATGAAGTAAACCGGTAACGCCGCCGATATCGATAAAAGCGCCGTACGTAGTGATGGACTTGACCAGACCTTTTTTAATGTCGCCTTCGGCAACAGTGTCCCAGAGTTCTTTTCTCTGTTTCCTGCTCTTATCCAGTATCGCCACTTTATGCGAAACAATTATTTCGCCTTTCTTTTTTCCGTATTTTATTACTTTTACGGGTATTACTTTGTTGACCGCGTTCTCTACCCCGCCTACATCGTTGGCCTGGAACTGAGAATTAGGGAGGAAAACTTCCACGCCGATATCAATAATGAAACCGCCTTTAATGGGACGGAGGATCTTGCCGTCAATAACATCTTTATTTTTATAAACATCTTCCAGCCCGTCGAGATTTTTGAGCCGGTCTGCTTTGATTTTTGAGAGGACCAGAAAGCCCTGGGAATTTTCTATTCTATCCAGGAAAACTTCGATGGTGTCGCCTTCTTTGACTGTGACTTTGCCGTGCGGGTCGGTGAATTCTTTGATGGCTATCATGCCGTCGGATTTGTAACCTACATCTACGAAGATACTTTCTTTGCCTACTTTAATCACTCTTGCTTTGACCAGTTTTCCTTCTTCAAGGCCGCCGAACTCCTCGGCCATGAGAGCTCCCATGTCTAACTCTTCGCTATTCCCTCCATTCTTTTCATTGTTAGCAATTTCTTCAACCATAATGACTCCTCACCCAACAACACTCGTGTTTTATTCATGTTAGGATTTTTTATTTTGCCCGGTCTTACCCTGGTTATGCGGGCGATCCGGTGCAGTTATAGTTTTAATCACGTTTTTTATTATCCAATCAGGGGTTGAAGCTCCCGCAGTAACGCCGGCAAGCTTTTTTCCCTTAAACCAGCTCTTTTTAATTTCAAGGGCACCTTCTATATGATAAGTGGGGACTCTCTTTTCCCTGCAGAGTTCAGCCAAATGCTTTGTGTTTGCGCTGTTTTTACCCCCAACAACAATCATTATATCAACTTTATTTGCCAACTTCAAGGCGGAATCCTGGCGCTTTCTTGTGGCATCGCAGATGGTATTAAAAACTCTTACCTCAGGGGATTTATCACGAAGCGCAAAAACCGTATCCAGAAAATTCTGCATGGACTGGGTGGTCTGAACCACGACACCCAGCTTGGCGCATTTCTTTATTTTCCTTACTTCTTTAGGGTTTCCCACTACTATTGCAGTGTTGTTTGTATAGCCAAGTATTCCTCTTACTTCAGGATGATCCGCTTCACCCAGAATAACAACCTGATAACCTTCTCCGGAAAGCTTTGCCGCCAGTTTCTGCGCTTTTTTAACAAAAGGACAGGTCGCATCAGTTACCTTTAGCGCCTTTTTCGAGAACTCGCTTTCCCTCTCCGGCGGTACTCCGTGAGTACGAATAATGATGGAGCTGCCCTTTACGATCTTTTTAATATCTTTTACGGGATGAACGCCTTCTTTTTTAAATTTTTCGACTACCTGAGGGTTGTGAATAATAGGACCGTAGGTGTAGACATTTTCTTTTGCCTTCCTTGCAGTTTCGGAAGCCATGTTAATAGCTCTCTTCACTCCGAAACAAAAACCTGCATGTTCAGCTAAGATAACCCTCATTATTCTCCTAAGTTTTTAATATTGCAAAATACTTTCCGCCGCTCATGTTAATTACAAAGGACAAATGACGAAGGACAATATGTGGAGGTATATATAACTCATCAAATTGTATCCACCACAAAGCGTTGGCGGATTTCACTACCGCTCAACTTTGTACTTCGTACTTTGTACTTGTTGTTACTGGTGCTTCGACTCCTCCGAGCTCCGCAATCTTTTGCATGACTTCGTCTGCAACCCGGATATAGTCTCCTTTCTCCGGCTCCCGTCCGGTAACGGGCGGAATGGTGAAAGGTTTGCCAAAAGTAAAAGTTATATGTCCCGGTTTCGGGAATTTACTGTTTTTAGGAAACGCTTCATATGCACCTGTTATATGACATGGAACTATAGGAACGTTTGCCTGTAGGACAAACAACCCAATCCCCGGTTTACCCGCTTTTAATTTACCGTCTTCGCTTCTAGTCCCTTCAGGGAAAGCAACAAGCGCCAGATCATATTTTTTAAGCGCTTCAAGAGCTTTCTCAAAACCCCCGCGATATCCTGTACCTCTGTTTAAAGGTATAGCTCCGACATGATTAAGGAAAAATCTCAGAAAGAAATTCTCAAAAAGAGTATCTCTAGCCATGAACTTTGTTTTTTTCCGGAAATATGCTATTACTCCGATAAAAGGCGGATCAAGATGGCTGACGTGATTTGACAAAATAAGGCAGGATCCCTTCTTGGGAATATTCTCTAAACCCTTTGCTTTACCGCGAAAATAAAGCTTTAAGGGTATCATAAGTATTAATGTAGCAAAGAATTTAAACATACTTAAATATACAATATAGAAGAAGCTAAAGCAAACGAAATTTACAAATAGAAAACGGCCGCTCTAAAGCCGCACTTCGAACTCGCTCAGTTGTATTGGTCTGCAAGGTTGTCTCCTCCCTGTGTCATCCCGGAATCTCGCGAAAGCTTTAATAATAATTCTTATGCGAGCCGCCTCAGGAGGGCGGCTTTACGGATATCTCTTTTTGACCCGCCAGTCACTTTGGAGGGGAGGATAATCTCGAAAGGTTCATATTTCGTTTATTAGTTCAGCAATCTTTTCAGGAGAAAGAAGTTCTTCTTTCCAATATGACGAGATTGTGAGCCCAGGCTATTTCTCCAACCAATGGTTGGAGTTTTGATTGATACAGGAACTCATTTATTCTCTTTGCTTATTCTCAGCAAACTGTGCAATTCTTTTTCGGTTGGAAGAGCCAGCTTATATTTCGAGGCAAATATTTTATTTTTCATATTTCCAAGGACATATTTCGCAAAGACTTCGTTTTTCTTTGTGCAGAGAATAATCCCGATAGGAGGATTTTCGTCTTTCGCGGTTTCATTCTCTTTGAAATAGTTCACATAAAAATTCATCTGCCCGGCATCCGAATGTGTCAATTCACCGCGCTTAAAATCAATAAGTACAAAACATTTCAGAAACCGGTTATACAGGACAAGGTCTATGAAATAATGGCGATTTATCATTGTAATCCGCTTCTGCCTTGCTACAAAGGTAAATCCCTTTCCCATTTCAAGCATAAACTTTTCAAGTCTATCAATCACCGATTGCTTAAGTTGATTTTCGGTATACGATTTTTCTTCATTAAGCCCCAGGAATTCTAGAATGTACGGGTCTTTTACCGCATCTTCCGGTTTCTCTATAATCTGTCCTTTCCGGGCCAGTTCCTTCACCTTCTTTTTGTTTTTACTCAAACATAGACGTTCGTACAGCAAAGAATCCATCTGCCGCCGAAGCTCCCTCATAGACCAGCCATTTTCCGTGGCCTCTATCTCATAGAATGAGCGGGATGCAATGTTGTCTTCTTTCAATAATTCGCAATAATGGGACCAGGAAAGTCTAAATTTCGCGGACAGTGCCTGCGAAAACACTTCCCATGAAACGGATTTCGCAGACACTGTCTGCGAAATTGGATATTCCAAGTAAAACGCCCGCATCATCTCCAGATTACGCTCTGAAAATCCCCGGTCATATTCTTTCGTCAAATCTCCCGCAAGCCGGAATAAAAGTTTTTCCCCGTACTCGGCTCTTTCTTTACCCTTCTGGTAGAAATCCACTATTCTCCTGCCAACTAACCAATAAGTTATTACCTGCGTTGTATCTATTTGCCTGAGTACATACTTCCGCCCATTTGTAATAATACCTGATATTTCCGCCAACAAACTGTTGTATCCATCCTTTTTATGAAGATGGCTATCAACAGGTAAAACCTTGTTTTCTTTCCCTTTCATGTCACTTCCCCCTTGTCAACCCGTGACAAATTGTCACAACTTCACTATCTTGATCATTAACCGGTATTTTTACAATCGTCCTGTTAAAGTCAATAAAACGATCCAGAACATTTAGAAGCTTCCGATCTCAGTTGGTTACACTCTGTAACCGACTCACTATCCTCCAAGCCCCCTGAGACTTTTCTACTTCTTTCACCCTTGCGCAGCAGCATACTAATATTGTGCAACGACCCGCTGCACAATTGACTTGTCCGGCCATCCTTCGGCAAATGCACGCATATATTTGAGGTTCCGGGGCGAAAAGCCTTTTTTTTCATTACTTTTTCTTATGTCTTCCGT
>MFGS01000035.1:0-5212 GCA_001778355.1 Candidatus Firestonebacteria bacterium RIFOXYA2_FULL_40_8 | reverse complement strand
TCCTCCGTTCTCTATTATTTGCAGCCAAGCGTCCAAACCTCTAACCATCCAAGCCTCTAATTCCCCAGCCCTCTTCTTTCTGCTTCTCTAGTATCCCTTTTCCTATATCCCAATACATTAAGACAAGAGCGGAATTACTCGCAAGCACCACACGCAACCGCTCGTTTTTAACTCTCTTTTTTATTTCCAAAAGAAAAGAACCATAGCTTTCAGGCATTTTCGACAAAGATGGCGCAACCGGGAACATCACTCCGTCTTTCTTTTGCCCAAAATTACCTCTATAGTCAGAATTCACTTTGATTTTTTTATTCTTGCTCTTATATTTCATACACTATCCCCTTGAGATTTTTACGATTCCCCGTTACGCTTCTTGAAGCATGGATTCCTTTAACGAGGCTCTGGATCCTTATTATAAATATTATTAAGAATTTCTTCCTTTAGGTAATCTTTTGGATCCAGTTTTCCGTAATTTTTTTCCAATTCTTCTTTTTTCATTTCTTTATATTTTATGCTCTCTATTTTATTCAGTCCTGAAAAGATACAGACAATATCTTTAAAATCTTCAGCCGGATAATCCAATTCCGCGAAATGCTCTTTATCATAGACTATTTCAAGATACATGGAGTTTGTTTCATTATTACAGAATTTCTCGCTTTTTAGATAACAATTGAATTTTTCCGGATCGAAGTAATGATTAATGCCTCCCGGATTGGCTGAGAGGAACTTATCATAACAATCCTTGACCCTTGCCATAAATTTTTCTCTTGTCTTTCCAAATGGTGCCTTAGGAAATATTTTTACACCTTTTGTAGGGTTAGTTATTGTTTGCTTTCCATAGATTTTAGTCTCCCAACCTGGCTTTTGTCTTAGGTCCTTTGCAAAGATCTGAGTATAATGCGTTGGTGCAAAATGGATCTCATTTCCACAATATATTATAATATCATTCATTAAACAAAGAACCTGACCCGGGACTCCATTTATATTTTTTAGATCTTTATCGATGATTACCGCTATCCCGGCAGAAGGATTGCTATGAAGATATAGACCGAAGATATTCTTCTCGAATCTCTGTATGTTTGTGATACTCCCGCTGTCAATATCTTTAATATTATTTTCTTTCCATGTTTTTGTCTTCTTATCATAAAGGCTTAAATATATATTTCTTTCCAAACACATCTCTCCTTTTTGAAGCTTATAATATGCGATTAGATAAATATCATCATTATTTAATTCAGAGAAACTTGTTATGACCATCTGCGGCTCTTTTAGCCCTCTTGAAGGAATATCGGATTTTTCTACAACGTTAGATAACAATTCACCATGTACAAGATAATCATTCTTATTCTCACCTTTTGCATCCCTCACGCCTCCAATAGAAAATACCAAGAAACTGCAAATTATGATCTTTAAGTAAATATTACTCTTCATAATGATCGCTCCGTCAATCTCCCTTGTACAAATACCGATTTAATGATAGCTGTTGCCCCTCGTTTATAAAGCAAAGCGTTATTAATCCCGTTGTCATTCCTGCGCAAGCAGGATTTACCCTCCGAAGCCTTTGGCACAGGAGGAATCCAGCAGCGTTTCCCTCATTCCGCCTTCAAGCTTTTATCAAGCTTCTTCATTATAGGATTGAGTTTTTCCGGATTCAAACTCGGATTTGAATTTTGCAACCAGCACGGCAAGGTTTTTCTTGGATTGTTCTTTTGTTAAACTCATTAAATCTGACTCCCCTTTGCAAGTTTTTTGATATTACTATTTGATGTCAGCGATTTCATTAAGTTATTTCAACTTTTAATTATGGCAAAAATGCCGTAATTAGGAACTACTCATTTAACAGGTTTGTGTTATATTTCTTTCCACCAGCGGTAGTATGTTCAAAAAAGGAACATACTGAATTCTTCTAGAGCCTTCATTTTGAACTATTTCCATTTTGGAAATAGTTGAAACTCTCTTCAGTTCACCTGTTTTGTAAATATTTGCAATATGCTTATTTATTGCAGGAATTCCAACTTCAAATAGCTCAGCTATCTGTTTTTGTGTCAGCCATATTGAATCCTTTTCAATGTGAACCTCTATATTTCCGACACCGGTTCCCGTTTTATAGATGGCAATCTGACTATTTAAATACTCTGCTTCTTTTTCGCGAACAAATTGTTTTTTCATAGAAAAACGTATCCTCCCGGATACTAAATTCGGGTACAGACACCGCCCTATCCTCCAAAAAGACCGGCGGATGAACAACATAAAATTTTCACAATATAGTCGTTCAAGCTGTTGTCAGTCCCCTATATGCACGTTGTTTCAATCCACTTCTTTGGGGGCAAAGCAAAACTATTAAGACCTGCCTCTTTTTTAAACCTATCGAATTCGAGAGGTTTAAAATCAGGATTGTAGCTTGTTCTTTTGATAAACTCATTAACGCTTTGTCCCCCTCGAGTTTTGGATACAAAACTAATGCCACAGATAAGACAACAAGATGGCACAGATTAATTACGACTATATGTTAATTATACAGGAAAAAGAGGAGTTTTCAAGGAAAAACAGAAGATTGAGGACAGATTGAGCAAAGTCTAAATGATAAAACAATAATTCTTTGCGAAATCCACCTGGGTGGAAGACCGAGAACAGAGGACGGCGAAAATCAATAATTCGACCAACTCATTTGTGTCAGCACTGCTGACACAAATGGCTTTTGGCGGTATGTTTCATGAAATCGACAGACCCATAGACTTTTTTATTTTTTTCCTTCAATACATAACAACTCTTCCGAGAACCGGAGGTATATTTTTCCGTGGGCGATGACGGGGGTTACCCAGGCGATATAGTCTTCTTTGCCGCGCGGCAGGTTGAAGGTAAATCTTGCGAGTTCTTCATATTTTTTACCGGCGGCTTTGGCGATTATGAAATCCCTTCCGCTTCTGATGTAAAGTTTTCCGTCGGCAAGAGCCAGTGAGGCATCAAGCTTCATATCTGTTTTTGACCAGGCAAGAGCGCCGGTCTTTGCGTCTAACGCTACCAGATAAAAACAACTGGCAAAACCAAAATAATACCCGTCATTCAGAACAAAACTGAAATGCCCCGAGGGAAGCTGCTTCGTACTCCACACTTTCTTTATTTCGGGGTTTTTCTTGCTCCCGGTGATTTCAAGCATGAACAGGCTTTTTTCAAAGGGCTGTTCCAGTATACCGGTCTTCCCGGCAAGCATGGGGGTGGAAATTGTATTAACACCCTCCGGAAGAGTATAATCAAACAGTAATTTCCCGTCGGAAAGCCGTAATACAGATAAGCGGGCATAAGGTGAATACAGAACGCATTTTTCTCCGAATACTTCCATTATCTGAGGGGTCTGGCTCACCTGAATTGTAGTTTCTATTTTTACCGGACGTTTGTAAAGCCAGAGTTCTTTACCGGTAAGTGCGTCAAAGGCGGCACACATTTCATTCTCTTTCTTTGCATCCGGCCCCAGATTTACTATCACTTTTCCGTCTTCTACCACCGGAGAAATACTATATCCTTTCCACCCTCTTGTATAAGGCGGATATAATTTATACAGATTTTTACTCCAAACAACCGTGCCGGTAAATTTATCCAGGCACAACAGGTCTCCCATTGTACCTATGGTATACACATATTTATCCGTCACAAACGCCGCCGCTCGAGGACCACCTTGATAGTATGCAACTTTCACGTACTTTGTCGGATACTCATGCTTCCACTTAATCTTCCCGGAAAAAGCATCCAAACAAGTTACAGCTTCCGTTTCCCTGTTTTCCATGGAAGTAACGAACAAAAGGTTATCATATATAACAGGCGCCGACCACCCTATCTTCAAAGGCACCCGCCATAATATTTTAGGCCCCGTCGCAGGAAGAGTATCAATCAGCCCGGTTTCCTTCGAAACCCCGTCATACTCATTCCCCAACCAATGCCGCCAGTCAGACCCTGATTTTTCACCACAGAAAATAGACGCAGGCAGGAGTATGAATAAAAGGAGAATCAACGATATTGCTTTTTTCATTTTCCACCGGCTCTTTTTATCATAAAAACTATATTTTCATTTGCGTTTTTATATGTTATCTTCTTATCCTTATGCTCGCTTAGCCATACGCGGAAAATCTCATCGGCAAAGGACTGACCGACGGTCTTAACTTTATCAAAGTCGAGCTCTATAGTTTTGAACTCCTCCAGACCGGAAAGAATTCTTTTTGCCTGAGAACGGGAAACATACTCCTGTCCTTCCTTATATAACTTTACCGAAATTTCTGTTTTAGAAAAGCCATAGTCATTGTCTGAAAAACTATCAAACAGCTCTTTTAATGTTTTCTCTGACTTCAACCCTATCCAGAAGGAAACTTGTGTTCCTTTAAATTCTTTGCGATCTAAGATAAATATATCATTAATAACATTATCAAACACAACCTTCTTTTTAGAGCTTTTTAATATAAATTTATCTGCTATCCTGGAAGTAAAAAAAACGCCTTCTCCGGAATGACGCTTCGGCATAGTAGTTTGCTTTCCTTTAATAATATCCTGAATCGCTTCCATTGAATTTTTAAGTTTGTTTTTTTTAATAATATTATTAAAGATGCCCACACCTTTATCAGTTATAGAAAAATAAATACTTTCATTTTGTCTTTCCACTACAATGTCTGCCTTTTCACTTCTCGAATGGTCAATAGCATTATTAAGCATCTCCGTAAAGGCATAATAGAATATACTTTGAACCTCAGGACTTACCCCTGCGAATATTTCTTTACTTTGTTTAACTTCTTGCAGGACATTATGCTCTTCCAGCCCTTTTGTTAATACTACCTTATGAACTCTCAACAATTCAGCATTGTTTGAACCGGTTTTTCCCGGGAAATAATATCTGGTTCTGTTTGATTTTCCTACAAGTACTACCTCATTCCTATCTTTTAATACTTGCAAATGCTTATTAATACCGGCTCTTGTCAGTCCGGTGATTTTTACAATGTCTGAAACCTTTATACTTCCTTTTTTCTCAATTTCTTTTTTTATCAGCTCTTTTATATCCACAATCCCTCCGTCAAGTACACAACTATAGTATATACAATAGTTAGGAAGTTGTCAACTAGTTGTATACCTGAATACTATTGATTATTACGAAGGGTTTTCTTCTGATTTAAGGTATACATCTTTGATGCATCTCATACTTAGGAAGTTGTCAACTAGTTGTATACTTTCAAAT
>MFGS01000034.1:9962-15619 GCA_001778355.1 Candidatus Firestonebacteria bacterium RIFOXYA2_FULL_40_8 | reverse complement strand
CATTAAGCAATTCTCTTTTCACAGCAACTTTCATTTCTTAACCTCCTTCACATATGCATTGAATAACTAATATATTGTATAACCTTTTCCATATTTTGTCAATCTCGTATTCTTTTAAAAAGACAAAACATCAGGTTTATTTAAGCTTATTGATTATACTCGCAGTATAACCGGCGCCGAAGCCGTTGTCTATGTTTACGGTGACTACGTTGGAGGCACAGGAGTTTAACATTGTTAAAAGGGCGGAAACTCCGCCGAAATTCGCCCCATAACCGACACTTGTGGGGACAGCGATAACGGGTTTATCGACCAAACCGCCCACGACACTGGGGAGTGCGCCTTCCATGCCTGCAACGGCGATAATTACTTTTGCTTCACGGATTTTATCGTAATGGTTGAATAAGCGGTGTATTCCGGCAACTCCTACGTCATATATTCTTACAACATTACTCCCTGTTGCTTCCGCAGTAACAGCAGCTTCTTCAGCAACGGGAATATCGGAGGTTCCGGCGGTTAAAACAGCTACAAGACCTGTTTTTTGAATTTTTTTAGAAGGGTTTTTTATGAGGATGGTCCGGCCCAGTTTATTACACTCCGCTTTTTTCCCAAAGGCACGTTTTACTGCCTTAAAAATATTTTCATCGGCTCTGGTTCCCAGACAATAACCGGAATGCTTTACAATTTCTTTCATAATTGCCACGACCTGTTCTTTCTTCTTTCCCTGACAGAAAACTACTTCCGGAAAACCTGAACGCATGGCGCGGTGGGTATCAATATTTGCGAACTGCATTGCTTTTAGCGGAAGGTGTTTAAAAGCTTCAGCGGCTTTTTCAACGCTTAACTTACCGCTCTTTACCTGCTCTAATATTTTATTTACATCAAACGCGTGCATACATACCTCTGTCTATCTGTTTAAGTATCTCATGAAAATCCTGTAAAGTCTCCATTTTATTTGCCAAAGGCCTTAGATGTTTTATACCTTTCATACCTTTAAAATACCAGAGAAGATGTTTTCTAAATTCTCTTATCCCTGTCCTCTCACCTTTGTATGCCGCCATATGGTCGCCGTGTTCTTTTACTATTTGAAGGCGCTCTGCTTCAGACGGAGGAATAGGTGTCTTTCCGTTTTCAAGATACGCCAGAGTTTCCCGGAATATCCACGGATCACCAAGACAGGACCGTCCTATCATGACCGCATCACATCCGGTTTCCTCGAGCATTCTCCCTGCGTCTTGTGCATTATGAATATCTCCGCTCCCTATAACCGGAATCTTCACGGCGTTTTTTACCTTGCCTATCATATTCCAATCTGCTTTCCCGCCAAATCCCTGACATCTCGTACGGGGATGAATTGTCACGGCAGAAACACCGCAATCTTCAGCTATCTTTGCTATTTCCGGAGCATTTAAATTGGCATTATCCCAGCCGCTTCTTATTTTAACGGTGACCGGTACCAGCGAGTTTTTAACTACGGTAGAAACTATTTCTTTGAATTTCACACTATCTTTTAGGAGTGCAGCACCGGAATCACTCCGCATCACTTTACGGACAGAACAGCCGCAGTTTATATCTATTATATCAGCTTTTGGTGAGAGCATATAGGCGGCTTTGCCCAGTGAGGAGGGTTTTCCCCCGAAGATTTGAAGGACAACAGGGCGTTCTTTTTCGTCAATGTCTGCTATCATCTTGGTATTTTTTCCGTCTCTTATCAGACCTTCAGCGCTAATCATCTCAGAATATAAAAGACCGGCGCCCATAGCTTTAACGATAGCCCTGAACGGGATATCAGTTATACCGGCCATAGGCGCCAGGAAGATATTATTCTTCGTTGTTACTTTTCCTATTTTTACGCTTTTGGTTTGCATGCATCCGACGGACAAACATTGGCGCAAGCCCCGCAATCCGTGCATTTCGCGGGATCTATAGTGTAAATAGGATCCCCTTCGGCGATTGCCTCAACCGGACATTCCGGCTTGCAAGCTCCGCAAGCTACGCATTCTGCAGTGATGATATAAGCCATTTCTAATTCCTCCCTTTTTAACAAGATTTCACTGATTACAAGACTTCAGGATTCCACTGATACAAAATATGGACTCTGTGTTTATAATCAATTTTTTTTATTTAAAATTACTTAGAATTCTATGTTCTTTTCTATAAGTTCAAGCGGGTTTACATCCACGCCGAAGATCCAGATACCCCAGTGCAAATGAGGCCCGGTAGAAACACCAGTGCTTCCAACCTTTCCTATAACGTCACCTTTTTTAACCTTTGCACCTTCGACGGCAACAAGCGCAGACATGTGATAATAAACACTTACAACACCTTCTCCATGGTTTATCACGATTGTATTGCCCGTCAAAATATGTTTCCGCGATAAAACAACAATTCCATCATTGGCGGCTTTTATTTCAGTCCCTTCATTTGCGCCTATATCAAGACCTCTATGAATCCCTCCCTGACTGCCGTTTACGGTCCGGCCCATACCATATTCAGTTGTTATTTTCCCCTCTACGGGCAATATAAAATTACCGGACCAGTATTTATCGTTTTTAAATTCGGTGATTGCCTTCGACAGCAACTCTCCTTGTTTTTTAGTTTCCTCATTGGAGACTAACTTACTTTTTTCAATTTCAATCTTTTCGTTTTTTAGTATTCTTCCGTCAATTTCCACGGTCTGACCGGTTGCTTTGCCGTTTATCTCAACCTCATACTTGCCGCCGATATCCCACCAGGTTGGCACACCCAGTAAGACCCCTTTTGAAACACCGTCTTTACCGTCGAAAAGCGGAAAAACAGATTGTTTTATTTTTACGTTTCTTGCCGTCTTATCAAAGACCTTTACAATGAGTATACTGCCGTGTGTAACTTTCGTTGATGACAGTTCCACCTTCATTACAGGTGATACAGTTTCTATTGAAAAACAACTTCCAATAAACAACAAAACCATTAAAAACTTTTTCACGATGTTATTTTCTTTAAAGCTTCTAAATATTTTTCTGAAGTCTTTCTGATTATCTCTTCAGGAAGATCAGGTGCCGGCGGTTTTTTGTTCCATTTTTTTTCTATTAAATAGTCACGTACAAACTGTTTGTCAAAACTCGGCTGAGCTCCGCCCGGCTTGTATTGATCCTTTGGCCAAAACCTTGAAGAATCAGGGGTCAAAATCTCGTCGATAAGAATAAGATTGCCATTATCCATCCCGAATTCAAATTTTGTATCCGCAATAATTAAACCTTTTTTCTCTGCAATTTGCGAAGCTTTTTTGTAAACCGCAATCGCTTTCTGTCTCAGTTCGTTAGCTAATTTCTCCCCTATCATTTTAATTACATCTTCAAAAGTTATATTTTCATCGTGTACGCCAACTTCAGCTTTGGAAGTCGGGGTAAATATCGGTTCGGGTAATTTATCTGATTCTACAAGCCCCTTGGGAAGTTTTATCCCGCAGATAGAACCGCTTTTTTGATATTCCGACCAACCGGACCCGGAAAGATAGCCCCTGACAATACATTCCACCATGACCGGTTTAACATTTTTAACGACCATTATCCTGTCTTTAAGTTCTTTAGCATATTTTTTCAAGGCGGGGAAATCAGATACTTCCGTAGATATCAGGTGATTAGGTATAACATCTTTTACCTGTTCGAACCAATATTTTGCAATTTGGGTTAATACTTTTCCTTTTTCAGGTATTCCCTGTCTAAAAACCACATCAAAGGCCGAAAGGCGGTCAGTGGCAACAATCAGCAGGCTGCCGTCAAGCTCGTAAATATCCCGCACTTTACCTTTTTTCACAAATTTAAGGTCGGAGAATTTAGTTTCAAGTATAACCGGCATATTCTGCTCCTTTTCTGGATATTATTCTAACAAAAGGTATATTACCACATTTGAAGGTGTTTTATCAAGTAAACAGCAGGCGGAGTTTTCCTATTTTCTGTGACTTGTGAGCAACGTACAGAAATTTGGCGGAATGTTCGGAAAATAGGCTGAATTGTTCGAGCTAAGCGAGTTATTCAGCCGCCGAATATGTAGATAAATTTCCTCCAGTTGCGAACCGGAACAGAAAATGGGAAAGCTCCACAATAGCGGGGCAAATATGATTGAATTTTTCATACTTAAATGTTATATTGTTATCTCTACGTATAACTTGCCGGGATGGCGGAACTTGGTAGACGCAGAGGACTCAAAATCCTCCGTTCGCAAGGGCATGAGAGTTCAATTCTCTCTCCCGGCATTAATAAACACTCCTTTTGTCAGTTAACCAATTCAGCATAAAATACTTCAATTTTGACATATACTAGATTTGGTTTACAGTTAATCTCTATAGATAGTTACAAACAATATCTTTCCCTAACCGGATTACAATATATAATACGATATAATTATAAATGGAAATATTAATAACAAAGAAAACCCCAAGCGCGAGAGTTTCATATTATTTCAGTACCGCAATCTTTACTGTCCTTTTGTTACCGCTGCTGTCACTTATTAAACCAACATACATTCCTCTGGCTGCCAGATTACCACTGCTATTTGTACCATCCCAAGCAGCGAAACCGCCTGAATCTGCTACTACCTCATTGATCTTTTCTCCGGATATTGTATAGATTTGAATCATTGCTCCATTGGTTAGTCCGGCTATTTTAACCTTCCTGTTATTTCCCATTGTAAACGGATTAGGATATGTATATATTCTTGCATTACTTAGAGAGTTTGAAGCAGAATACTCAATAAATACAGGATTATCTCCGATAATTACAGATATTTCGGCGTCCGTTACTGTTTTTGTTTCCGTCTCAAAAGCATTGTTATAATCGATTACCTCAATACCTGCGGCATACTTGGGAATTGCTTTCGTTATCTTCACTTGACTTGAGGGAATACCCGATATTTCAATTTGCCTGCTGTCTGCGTTATCATTCCACGCAACCCAGATTGACTTGCTGCTCTTTGTGAATCTATAGATGTAAACTCCATCGGATTCTTTAACTGCTTGTATGTTATTACAGTCACTTCCCTCCAGTATTTCCACCATCTTTTTGTAGGTGTAGTAGGATAGACGCCGGGTCCCTGCCGGGACAGGGTCTCCGTTTAACCCGTCAGCAACAAGTCCCATGTAATTATAAATACCTCCCGGTAGGTCAAAGCTGCTCCATTCAACCAGATTGTTCCAGTTAATCAAAGAAAATCCGTTGGCTAAATTATAGGCATAGCCTTTGATCAGCCATTTTGCCTGATCTTTTTCTGTCTCACCGTTTCTTCCCACCACGGTCCCGTATTCCAAGGACATAATTTTGACATATGAATAGCCGTTGGAATCCAGGATGCTTCTGGCTTCACCCAGGGGTATTTTATAGTTATTGCCCTCCCCCCAGAAATGAGTATCTGCATAGTCAAACAGGTTTTTGTTTTTCAGGGCTGAGACGACCGTATTGAATTTGGCAACATATCCGGCTGTCAGCAAATCAAAGGTCCCCAGTACAATTTTCGCATCGGGGTCGGCTTCCCTTGCTGCTTGCGAGAAAAGTTCTACGAACCTTATGTAACCTTCTATTGTCCCGCCATTTACTATCCATTGGGCAGGAAAGGGTTCGTTATCTGCCTGCCAATATTTCACTTTGATAGCCGGGTCGTAATTATGGACTCCATCACCTTTATAT
>MFGS01000034.1:2351-9952 GCA_001778355.1 Candidatus Firestonebacteria bacterium RIFOXYA2_FULL_40_8 | reverse complement strand
GGGCCTTGACAAAATTTTTAAAGTCCGTCTCATTCGCAGAGGGAATATCGCCTGGAGCGCCGTGGCCTCTCTGCGGAGTGACTACCACCACCATGTTAAAGCCGTTTCCTCCGTTCTGGTAAGCTTTTAAAAGAGCTGCGTCCGGCACACTCCAATCATATCCTCCGCCTATTACCGGCTCGTTTATATCCCAAAGGATATGTTCTCCGGCACCCCGTGACCATTTAGCGCCAAGATCTCTGAAACGTTCCCCTGCCCAGGCAGTTTTGGCGGCTTTGTCCGGGGCGCTAATATTTGTGAGGGTTGTCGCATCAAAAGCAGCCATAATCCCAAACGGCGAATCCGCCGCTAAAACATTGTTTATCATTAAAAGCATAAATATTCCTAAACGCATCAAAATTAACATATTTTTCCAGAAAGCATATTTCTCCTGCAAACTTAAATCCTATTTTCACTACTATAACTATCTTAGACGATTTTTTTATGAAATCGTTACGTCTATTTAATATTTGTTAAATGCTTTTAAATACGTTCATTTATTTTTCTTATTTTCAGAGTTTCTTTTGCCAGGTCTGATATTTTTACCAGATGATAACCTGCTATGCCTGTTTCCAGGGTATCATGTAGAGGACCAGTCCATTTTTTAGGCAGCTTTTTTGCGCCAAGCATCATTCCCATTATCGAACCGACAGTTGCCCCGTTACAGTCGGTATCAAAAGCTGCTTCCACCGCGCGGCAAACAGATTTTTCAAAATCCATTTCCGAAAAGAGAAGCCCCATTGCGACTATCTGCGCGTTACTGTTCGTGTGTACCCAGTGATGTCTGCTTTTTTCATCCCAAAGCTTATGTATCCGATCTATCGCTTCACTGTAGTTTATACCTTCAAAATACCAATTGATGACTTTTTTTATATCCTCCGTAAGCCGACAATTCTTTGGTATTTCATTTAGTCCTGCGTTAATTACATCTTTCGGGTCATCATAATACGGCGCAGCGGCAAGCATGGCTGCTACCCACATCTCTCCATATATTCCGTTCTTCACATGGCTTATGGACGCATCTCTGAAAGCATATTCGGCGGCTTTTTCCGGATCTCCGAGCGCAACATAGCCGAAAAAGTCGGCTCTAATCTGCGCGCCTATCCACTCGCGGTAAGCATTCCTGTAGGTTGCAGAAGCCGGCGGTTGTATTTTTATTGCGAAATTCCTATAAGCAACACGCTCTGCTGTGCAGGTATGCAGCAAAGGAATATTTTGCATCCAGAAATTCGCGACATCTTCCGATTTAAAATCCTTCCCATGATTTTTCATGACAACAAGGCCGGTAACAGTGTAGTTGGTATCATCATCTTCTACCATACGGTCAACTTTGTCTATAAACGAGGGTGTATCATACCATTTTACTTTCTTAAGCATCTTCGGTACAGACTTAATATAATTTTTTAGAGGAAAATTATCTATACCTGTCAAGTATTCTTCAAGAGAACCGCGCTTAATACCTTCTACCGGTTTACCCAAAAGACAGCCTGCACACCTGCCAAGCCAAGCCCCATAGATAATGTCAAATTCCTTTTTTATGGTAAGTTTCCTCTGTTTCTTGAATCTGCAAGAGGGACGGGCTTTCTTTATGCCGTTGAGATCCGAAGGTTCCAGATATTTATAATTTTTCCGCATAGGAAGCATAATGGTCTCGTCAAGAAGTGCTCCAAATTCCACCTGATACTTCATTTCATCTTTTACCTTCAGAAGCTTCTTAAATTTTGGCAGCACCTTTGAAATTTCCCTGCCTTCATCCTTTAACTGTTCCAATTCAATCTCAAGATCACTTTTGCTGATATAAAGCCATTTATTTTTCATTATTCTTCTCCTTTTCTTCTTGCACAATTCTTATTTTCAAGTATAATAGCTTATTATGAGCAATTCAACACCTAAAAAGACAAATACTGATACTTTTAAGCCAATACTGGGGGCAAGATTCAGCGGTCACCCTTTAAATCCTGATTTCCCTGTTGATTTTACCGAGAAATGGTCGCCGCCGAATAAACCCATTCAGGGACTTTTCTATCATGATTCTTTCGAACTAGGATTATGTCACGAAGGAAGCGGCGTGCTTATTCTGGACAACAAAGCAATACCCTACAAAGCCGGAGATATCTGCGCCATAAGGCAGTTCGACAGTCATTTCCACATCGGCACTAAAAACACTAAAACAGTTTGGTCGTTCATCTACTTTGACCCGGTGCGTTTACTAAAAGCTGCTTTGAAAGATCCGGAACTCGCGGATACATCCGGTCTTGCTGCTCCAAATCTGAACCCGATCTTAAGCAGCAGCGAGCACCCCAAGATTGAGCAGGTCTACTTGATATTTTACAATGAACTTCTAAAAAAAACAAAAGGCTACCATGACGCCTCCGTAAGCCTAGCAAGCATCTTTTTGACTCTTCTTAACCGCATTAAGACCTCATCACTCAAACTCAGCTTTAACGTTTACGGCGAGGACATGAACCGGATAGCACCGGTACTTTTTTATATCGGGAAATATTACTCCGGAGAATTGTCTGTAAATAATCTTTCCATGCTATGCGGTATGAGCACTAGGAATTTTACCCGCAAGTTCACAGAGGTCACAGGCAAACCTCCCATGATTTATGTAAATGAAATCAGGATAGCAATGGCAAAAACTGAACTTTTATCCACTAATAAAAAAATTATTGAGATAGCCTTTGATAACGGATTCGCTTCAATCTCTAATTTCGGTAAGTCTTTCATAAAACAGACAGGTTTTTCCCCGAGGCATTT
This sequence comes from Candidatus Firestonebacteria bacterium RIFOXYA2_FULL_40_8, assembly GCA_001778355.1. GTDB lineage: Bacteria > Oederibacteriota > D2-FULL-39-29 > D2-FULL-39-29 > D2-FULL-39-29 > D2-FULL-39-29. The sequence goes on along the minus strand of MFGS01000034.1, from coordinate 7,153 downwards.
CAAGAAAAATAATACTCAACAATAAACCATTTCCCTTTAGGGCTCTTTAGTAAAAAACAAATTATCATTTTTTAAAACCGGAAGGAGTATCTCCGCAGTTTTCTCTGCATCCAGAAGCATAGATTTCGCTTCGCCAATTTTACCTTTTATTAACGCGCCTTTTGACAAAAGGAGTGGCTCAACTTTTGTAAAATACACTCTTGTACCATATTTATGGAGAGATAATTCCCTTTCCAAAGTATTATTTCCGGTAATTATTTTCGCTTTCACTGTCCCTTCCTGCATATGATACGGAGTACCTGCGATCTCTTCCATTGTGTGCATAAAAGTACAGCTGTCAAGGTTTACCCCGACAAATAAATATTGCCCTTTCTTTTCGGCTATTTTCCAGTAAGGGCTGTCTTTACCGCAGGGAAGTATTGAATTCTCATGCCCAAAGATAAAATAATCCGCGAGTTTTCCGATAGCGGCAATAGAGTGCGTAGGGTGCAAGCTTCTTTTTGCATCTTTTCTCAGTCTGAAGGTTTCAGGTATTTTACCGGTCCAGCAGGGAGTATTTTTTACGTCGAAAACCGGAGGGTTTTCCTTACAAAGCTTTTCACTTCCTGTAAGGGTCGGAACCATTACGGTACCTTCGGGGCCGACAGCTTCAACCAACGCCTCAATAAATGCCAAAGCCCCGCCTTGAACTTGTCCCACTTTACTCAAGGAACTGTGGACAAGAATATTTGAACCGTTTTTAATGCCGATTTTGGAAAGCCCTTCCAGTATTTCTTTCTTATTTACGACTCTTTTTTCATTCATAAACGGATTATAGCAAATGTGCTGGATATAAAACAACGTTTATGATAACATTATTATTGTTACGGAGGTGTTTATGACCAAAGCAGGCTTTTCTAAAGTAGATATAACGAAAGCGTTTACATATAAGGCGTGTGGATACAAAGTAAACGACCCTCTCTACGCACGCTGTTTTGTTTTAGTCCAAAACGATAAAACGCAACAGCTTACATTTTCACTTGATTATGTGGATTTTCCTGAACCCCTTGTAACAGATTATAGAAGAAGGATCGCAAAAGCTCTGGGTATCAACCCGGGTAAAATTGTAATACACTCCACTCATGCGCACAGTGTACCTTCGTTAGCAAATTTAAATCCTGATCATTTAGTAAAACTTCTTATTGCAACAGCAAAAAAAGCAGTAAACAAATCATGTATAACTTCTACTGCTTTTATCAAAACAGAAGCAGGTAAAGGATTTAATCTCAACAGACGCTGGGACTCTAAAAAGAACTTAGGAACAGTCACTGTTATAGACAATAACGGCTGTACTTTCAAAAATGGCACGGCTTACGTAAAAGATTACGTAAAAAACGAATTAAAAGCTCTTGGTTTTCCAAAAATAAATGTTTCTGCATCAGCTAAACTGGACGGCACTCTAGATCCCGACCTCACTATGCTTCTTTTTAAAAATAACCACGGGAAAATAACCGGAGGAATAGTCAGGTATGCCTCGCATCCGACTTTCGTCGCTCACTTTCAGGGGAATATTATCAGCTCCGATTATCCGGCTTTTCTTCTTAAAGCTCTGGAAAAACATTTTGGCGGGGATTTTATATTCTTAAACGGGTGTTCCGGCGACTTGAGACCCTGTTCAAAAAACTATACTTGTAAAGGTGCAGAGTATTTCGGGAAAATACTTGCAAAAAAACTTATAAGAGCATCAAAGAGCCCTATTTTCTCGCCTCTTACTAAAGCAGTCTACTCTACAAAAAAAATAGGATTAAAAACCAGAAGGGATTTCGAAAAAGACATAAACAAACTAACCGCCAATTTCTGGCTGCTACGTGAAAAAAACACTCCGGGCAGTCTTTCCAAAATGCCCATAAAAAAAGCAAGAGAAAAAGATGCCTTGCGCTGGATCAATGATTATTTAATCTATATGAATTTCACAATATTCAAGGGGAACAAAACATTTATTACAAGAAAATACTGGCCTTATGAACTCGGAATTCTTTCCCTCGGCCCCGTTAATTATGTATTTTTCCAGGAAGAAGTTTTTTCCAAAATGACTACCTACATCAAAAACCATTATCCTGAAATGAATTTAAACACTGTCGCACATTCCAACGGTTGTTCCTTCTATCTCGTTCCTAATAATGAAATTAAAAAAGGCGGCTACGAATATACCGCCTCAATTTTTGAAAAAGGAGCATTTGAAGTTGTACAAAATAACGTGCGAAAATTAATTTCAAAATGCATTCCGGGCAAACTTTCTTAATTCTCGATAATGAATATCTTCAAAAACCTGGATCCCCGATAAAAACCCTCGGGGATGACAACTTCGTTGTCACCTTATCACTCCGACTTTGCCTATCTTCTTGCTGCCACCCGGGGCTTTTATCGCATAAATGTATACTCCCTGGCTCACATACTCCCCGGCTTCGTTCTTCCCGTCCCATTCTATCCACCCGCCGTTTGTCGGTTCCACAAGGCTCCTTACTTTTTCTCCCGCAACATTGTACACATCCATTGTGCAATCCGCAGGCATATTTATTACTTTAAACTTTCCTTCAAACGCACTGCTTGCTTTAAACGGACTCGGATATCCTACTACCGTATCCAGATTCGTCTTTACATACGAGCCAAGCACCCGAAACACGCTAAAGTGCCTGGTATACGCCGTCACAAGTTTATTCGCTTTATCAACCACCTGCGTTCCTTCCAGTCCCTCATACAACATCGTCGCAGGATTATACCAGAATATTCTAAGCGTCGACTCATCTGCGTTCCCTATATCAGCCAGACTGTACGGCATCGTTATTACTACCGGCTTCTCAAACGTTACAGAGTTCATAATCCACGGATCTACGGCAGTATCCAGTTCTCCAAAATCCCTGCAAATCGCATTATTCGTATTCTTCACTTTAAAACCTATCCCGCTGCTCGGCGGATTATCCGATATATTAAACCCGAGGTATTTATCCCCGGTTAACGCTCCCGCAGGAATATCTATTCTTGTCCCGTCCGGATTTTGCAAAGTTCCTCCGCTTACTCCCAATAACTTTGCCGCATACACCTTGCTCGTTATCTGCCCCGTTACCACAGGATTTATCTGATCCACCGCACGTATCGTCTGCGCACCTATCGTTTTCAAATTAACATTGGTTATCGTACTTACCGCTGTCGACGTCGCGTAATTTGCTATCGTCGGCGCGCTCGTATCTGTATTCTGGAACGTTATCGTTCCGCTGTAATACGGCGACGGCGCTCCCCCTGTTAGTAATGCTGTCACTCTTAATCTGAACATCGTATCATCGGTTGTTAACGTTGAAGATCCGTCTATCTTTTCCACGTTAAAGCTTGTTACCAGGCACAACGTTATCGAACCGGTTAAGTTACCTGATACATTTCCCGCTCCGTCCATATATCCGGCGTATATAACCTTTATCCCGTCTCCGCTTCCTACTATCCACGACTTGCTTGTTGAATACGGAAATGTTGACCACACTACCCCGTCATTACTTAGAAGCACGCTTACTACACTGCTTCCCGTATCTGCTGCCGATAATGTTAATGTTACTCCTGTACTGCTGATATATGCCGCTCCACCGTTTATTACAGGCGATACTCCTGCAGGCGCAGTCGTATCCAGTACTATCGTATCTGTAAAATCTCCCGACGTATTCCCTATCGCGTCTATATATTTTACATACACCGTCTTCGTTCCTTCTACGGTAGATAGCGTACACGTTGTACTCACCGCATACGCATAATTTGTATATGTGCTTCCGTTTGTACTTATCGCCATGCTCACTACTCCACTTCCCGTATCGGTCGCGGTTAACGTCAACGTGACTAATGTCGTTTTTGTAAAGTTACTCCCGCTGTTTATCTGCGCGCTTCCGTTCGGAGCTGTAGTATCAAGTATTATCATATCAGTGTAATTCCCCGTCACATTCCCTGCTCCGTCTGTGAATTTTGCATATACCGTCTTGGTCCCGTCCGCAGCAGAGAGTGTCCATGTCTGACTGGCTGCATACGCATACGTTGTCCAGGCACTTCCGTCGTTGCTTATCTGCATGCTTACTACCGTGCTTCCGGCATCTGCAGCTGATAAGGTTAACGTAACTCCCGTTGATGTCGTATACGCCGCCCCGCTATTCACTGACACACTTCCGCTCACAGGCGCGGTTCCGTCAAGCACTATCGTATCCGTATAATTCCCGGTTACATTTCCTGCTCCGTCCGTGAACTTTGCATACACCGTCTTCGTTGCATCTCCCGCTGTGAGTGTCCATGTTCTGCTTGTTGCATACGCATAACTTGTCCACGTACTTCCATCGTTGCTTATCTGCATGCTTACTACCGTACTTCCGGCGTCTGTTGCAGATAATGTTAACGTCACTACCGTGCTTGTTGTATACGCCGCTCCGCTGTTTACAGACACACTCCCGCTCACAGGCGCGGTTCCGTCAAGTACTATTGTATCCGTATAATTCCCAGAAGTATTCCCGGCCCCATCGGTGAATTTTACATACACGGTCTTCGTCGCATCTCCTGCAGAAAGTGTCCAGACCTTGCTTGTCGCATACGCATAACTTGTCCATGCGCTTCCGTCGTTACTAATTTGCATGCTTACGACACTACTTCCGGCGTCCGTTGCTGATAAGGCTAACGTCACACTTGTTGTCGTTGTATACGCACTTCCGCCGTTTATCGTTATTGTTCCTGTCGACGTTGTTCCATCCAATATTATCGTATCCGACACTGCAGCCGGTGTCCAATTACCTGCAGCATCA
>MFGS01000034.1:0-2304 GCA_001778355.1 Candidatus Firestonebacteria bacterium RIFOXYA2_FULL_40_8 | reverse complement strand
TTTGCAGGCGTTACAGGCAGATATGTAATATTATCATTACTAAACTGCATCTTTGCCCCTACTCCCATTCCTGATCCGCTATCCGTTGCGGATAATGTGAGTGTTACCGTTGTACTGTTTGCATACGCTGCCCCTCCGTTCACGTTCACACTACAACTCGTCGGAGGCACTCCGTCTGCTCCCGTCACTGTCCCGCTAAAGGTATTACTTCCGCCTATTATATTTCCCGCCAGGTCATGTATTCCAGTCACTGTTATCGCATATGTATTTGTCGACGTTAAACTTAAACCTGTTATCACCGTCTGCTTACTTGCATACACTATCGTTGCCGTTGTCAGGTTAATATTCGCCGTTCCGCTTGGCGATGATAATGCATAGTACGCCTTATTCGTCGCTTCAGTCGTATTTATATCTTCACTAAATGTCACCCTGACTACCGTAGGATCTGCTGTTGCTGTTATTACAGTCGGAGCCGCAGAATCCGTCTGTGCTTCATATCTAATCGCGCTCGTTGTATTCGTCCCGCCGTTCGTTGTTACCCTTACTTCATACGTTCCTGCCGTAATCGAAGCAGGGATAACTCCCTGCGATATCATTGTATCGCTCAGCACCGTATAGCCTGTAACTGTTACCGTTGACGGTCCGGTTATTCTAACCTGAGATACACTATTAGATCCTAATCCTCCAAAATATCCGCTTCCGGTTATTGTTATTGTATTTCCCAGATGCACATATCCGCTGTTAGGCGCTACTGTTGTTACTACCGGTACAGGTGGCACAATAGTATAGTTTACACTGCTTGTGCTTTCACCTCCGCTGTTTGTTACTTTAAGCTGATACGTTCCCGCATTTATTCCTGCTGCTATCACTACTCCTGTCAGAGTTGTATCATCTGCTACGCTGTATGTTGTTAGATTCGTCACGGGAGTTGTATACAGCTTTACCGCCGAGACATCCGCAGAGTTTGAACCTCCAAAGAATCCGGTTCCGTTTACCTGTATTGTCTTTAGCTCATTGTAATTACTGCTTGCAGGCGTCAGTACCGTGACCGTCGGTATCGTTGTACCTACGGTAAGCTTGGTTGCTGATGTGGTATTACTCCCGATTGACGTCATTACTATTACATCATATATTCCTGTTTTGGCTTTTAAAGCAGGCGTTAACGTTGCATTCTGAACCTCTGTATCCGATATTGTTGTCCAGCCGGAGAGGACTACTTCAGAAGGTCCGGTTATCTTTACCGCGGTTACTCCGGTTCCTCCGGTAAAATAGTTTCCTTTTATCGTTAACGACGATGTCACCGTATTCAACACACTGTTTGGCGTTACCGTGTTCACAACTGGACCGGATGATGTTGCTACATACTTTACGGTACTCGTGGTATTCGTTCCGCCTCCTGTTGTTACTCTTACATCATACGTTCCGGTTGCCAGACCGCTTACTATCACGGCACCCTGGATTTGCGTATCACTTACAGCAGTATATGTACTTAATGTTACTGACGTAGTTCCTGCCAGTACCACCGCGCTTACATTGGCTGAGCCAACTCCGCCGAAATACCCGCTTCCGGTTATGGTTACCGTGGTATTAACATTATTTAATCCTGTGCTCGGTGTTACATTAGTTACTAACGGTGCCGGAGGCGTTACCGTGAAATACGTACTGCTTGTGCTTTCTCCTCCTCCGTTTTCGACTTTCAACTGATATGTTCCGGCTGTTATTCCCGCAGTTATTACTACATTTGTTATTATCGAATCACTCGTCACCGTATACCCTGCTATATTCGTTACAGGGTTTGTATACAGATTCACCGATACTACATCAGAAGAATCTACTCCGCCATAAAAACCGAGACCGGTTACCTGTATCGTTTTTGCCTGGCTGTAATTTGTGTTCCCGGGCGTAAGCAGCGTTACAGTCGGTACCGCTGTGCCTACCGTTACTTTTGTCGCCGACGTATTATTGCTTCCGGCTCCCGTGGTTACCACCACATCATACGTTCCGGCTCTGAATTTTGGGGTCAATATCGCAGGGCGGATCATCGTATCTGAGTAAACTGTCCAACCGGACAGTATCACATCCATCGGACCCTTCAACTTTACCTGCGTTGCTCCGGTGAATACACTTCCGCCAATCGTCAACGTCGACGTCACAGTATTTTGCACGCCGGACGGGGTCACTGTTGTTACTATTGCCGTCGGTGCAGCTGAATTCGTCGTAAATGTATTATCCCCGGATACGGATATATTCCCGCTTCCATCTATTGACTTTACACGGTAATGATACAATGTTGACGCGGCTAAG
>MFGS01000033.1:16152-16924 GCA_001778355.1 Candidatus Firestonebacteria bacterium RIFOXYA2_FULL_40_8 | reverse complement strand
AAGCAGTCCAACATGCGCTGCTATTTATCAACTAGTACTTAGTAATTTACTTTACAGCAGTACTGAGGCTTAATATCGGCAGCAGCACTGCAATCGCTACAAAGCCTACTACCAGAGCCATAACCAGGATTATTACGGGTTCAAGTATTATGACCACGCGCCTGGTGGTTATTTCCATTTCCCTTTCGTAAAACGAGGCAACTTTAGTCAACACATCTTCCATTTTGCCGGTTTCTTCTCCGACATTGACCATTTGCACAACCTGCTTGGGAAAAAACGGGAACTCTTTAAGGGCTTTTGATAAGCTGTCGCCTCTTTCCACATTTTTTGTAACTTCTTTTATAATATCAGATAAAACACTGCTTGAAATAGTTTCGCCCGTCACAGAAAGCGCCTGGAGCAATGGAACTCCGCTTCCTACCATTACGCTTAAGACAAAAGAAAATCTGGAAAGCAGTGATTTATGAATTGCACTCCCAAGAAGCGGAACTTTAAGAATCCCTTTGTCAAAAACCGATTTACCTTCTTTTGTTTTATAAAACCTTACCAAAAATATTGTCAAACCCGTAATTATAATTAATATAAGCCACCAGTAAGACATAAAGATATTACTGGTCTTCAGGAGAATCAACGTAGGCCAGGGCAGTGCCTGGTTAAAATCCACAAAAATAGCTACAAATCTCGGAAGTATTACAGCCAGAATAAAAACGAGTACCACCGTACCGACAAAAAGCATCAGCAGAGGATAAATCATCATTGTCACGAGCTTGGA
>MFGS01000033.1:15626-16095 GCA_001778355.1 Candidatus Firestonebacteria bacterium RIFOXYA2_FULL_40_8 | reverse complement strand
AACCCCGGCAGAACTCATAGTTGCCAGTTGTCTTACAAAAGCGCTCAAATCATGCAAACTGATAGGACGTGCATTTAAGGAGTTTATCTTGGCAGTTATAATCCCTATCTGTTTTTTAAGATTATTCAGCAAATTCATCTTCCTGGGTTACTTTGATCACCTCGTCAACCGTGGTAATTCCTCGCCTTACTTTTTCCCAGCCATCCTCACGCAAAGTCCGCATGCCGAATTCTATCGCTTTATTTTTGATATCACTCGTGACGACCCTGGTCATGATGAGTTTTTTCAACGCATCATTTATCACCATAAGCTCGTAAATACCGGACCTCCCGAGATACCCCGTATTCAAACACTCGTCACAGCCCGCGCCTTTGTATAGTTTTTCTTTTTTGTCATATTTGAACCTGAGATCATTCAGATACTCTTCATCCGGCGTGTAAGGTTTTTTACAGGTCTTACAAATCACACG
>MFGS01000033.1:13376-15618 GCA_001778355.1 Candidatus Firestonebacteria bacterium RIFOXYA2_FULL_40_8 | reverse complement strand
GCTGTGCCAGCACACCGATAACGGAGGAAGCCACCAGATACGGTTCTATCCCCATATCTACAAGCCGGGTTATTGCTCCCGCGGCGTCATTTGTATGAAGCGTCGCAAAAACAAGATGCCCCGTAAGCGAAGCTCTTATGGCAATTTCCGCAGTTTCCAGATCTCTAATTTCACCTATCATAATAATATCCGGGTCATGCCTTAAAATATGACGCAGTCCCAGGGCAAAAGAGAGGTCAATTTTAGAATTTACTTGTATCTGATTTATCCCGTTCAAGTGGTATTCCACGGGTTCTTCTATCGTAATGATTTTCTTGTCAGGAGAGTTAATGGTTGATAACGCCGAATATAAGGTAGTTGTTTTTCCGCTTCCTGTGGGACCGGTAACAAGGAAAATGCCGTGCGGTCTGGATATAATACTTTCAAATATTTTAAGATCTTCCGGCAGCATTCCGAGCTGTTCCATGCCTAAAAGAACATTGGCTTTATCCAGAATACGAAGAACCACTCCTTCACCGTAAAGCGTCGGGATAGTGGAAACCCTGCAGTCAATCTGCCTGCCGCCCGCTTTTATCTCAATGCGGCCGTCCTGGGGCATTCTTCTTTCCGCAATATTCATATCCGCCATAATTTTTATTCTTGAAACAATCGCCACCCGGAATAATTTGAGTTCATTCGGTATGGGAACATCCCTTAAGACGCCATCAACGCGGAACCTGACTTTGAGCTCTTTCTCGTAGGGTTCCAGATGAATATCCGTGGCCCGTTCTTTCAGTGCTTCGAGGAATAATTGATTAACGAACTGAATTATGGAAGCATCGTGCGCCAGCGCCGCGTCATCTATGGCTTCTATATCTTTTGCGCCGGACCCGCGGTCAAAAACAGATCCGCTTTCTTCAACCATCCTGGCGACCGTATCAGCGCCCACGCCATAATATTTTTTTATAGCCCCTATTATTTCCGCTTCGGTAATTTCCAGAGGAATAACGGGCTTACCAAAGATTAAACTGATCTCGTCCAGGACTTGAAGATTAAAGGTATCAGAAATACCGACAACAACAGAACCTTTCTCTTCTTTAATCGGAATGGCTTTAAATTTATTTGCCAATTTCAGGGATAATTTAGCTATCAGGGCGGAATCTATCTCATAATTTGAAAGTTTATTCACAAAGTATACAATTCTCCTTATGTTTTAGACGCAAAATGCGGCAAAACGGTTGACATTAATATTCTAACCCTTTAGCCGCATTTTGTAAAGCTGAAACATCCGCCTAGGCGGATTTCGCGAAGATTTAAGGTCCGATATTTATACTTCGCTCAACTTCCTTTGCTTCTCTTTCTGTCCTTGCTTTACTTGCTTCCCTTACTTCTCTGAACTAATCACCACAAAAAGGCTGTCGCCTTCTCTTTCTACGACGAAAAGGATACCTTCTTTTAAATCAGCGGTACTCATGGCTTTTTCGAAGTCATCCTTTCCTTTAATCTCTTTTTTATCCACTTCTTTTATCAGATCCCCGATTTGGAGTTCAGCTCTATCCGCCGGACTGTTTTTTTCAACTGCGGTGATAATCACGCCTTTGTCGGCTTTTATACCGAATTTCTTTGCCATAATATCGCTCAAATTCTTGACAGTTATACCGACATCCTTATTTTTCCGCTCTTTATCGTCAGCTTTTTCGGATTTTACTTTCGATGACTTGGCACCCCAGGGCGCAAGAACTACTTTAATTTCTTTTACTTTCCCGTCCCGCATTACCTTAAAGTTAACTGCTTCACCTACTTCTCGGGCGGCAACCATTTCTACTATATTCTTGGGAGATTTCACATCCTTGCCGTCAAATTGGAGGATAACATCTCCGCTTTTTAAACCCGCTTCTTTTCCCGGGCCTTTTTCATCAACTTCGGTTATCAAAACACCGGAATCAACTTTGAATTTTTTTGAAAGCTTTTCTTCCACTTCCTGCAAGCGGACACCCACCCAGGGGGTTTCATCCAGATTTTTTCTCCCTTCTTTAAGTTCTTTTAACTTTGCCTTTACATCATTAATAGGTATGGCAAAACCAAGGCCCATATTTCCGGCACTGCCCATGGTAAAGTTACCGGCTATCGCCATATTTACGCCTATTACTTCCCCTTCAATATTAAATAAAGGCCCGCCGGAATTTCCGGGATTAATAGCAGCATCGGTCTGAATAACATGAGGGATTCTTTTTGGAACACCTTCCATATCCATATTATCAAA
>MFGS01000033.1:0-13362 GCA_001778355.1 Candidatus Firestonebacteria bacterium RIFOXYA2_FULL_40_8 | reverse complement strand
CCCACGGCAATAACAAAATCCCCGACCATTACCTTATCAGAATCCCCGAGTTCAACCACAGGAAATTTGTCGTTGGACTTAATCTTCAGGATTGCCATATCATGCCTGGCGTCATATCCCTTTACTTCCGCGTCATATCTTTTATCATTCGTCAGCGTCACTTTTACCACAGTCGCGTCTTCCACCACATGGTAATTAGTCAGAATAAAACCGTCATCAGAAATTATCATACCGCTTCCTATCCCACCCATCTTTCTCTCGTCGTAGTTCCTCCCTCCGCCCTCTCCATCATCTTCATTATCTTTATCGTTATTCTTGAAATATTTTTTCAACCCGGGAATCCCAAAGTCAAAATCAAAACCATTGCCATTACCGTTTCCGACCTTTACTTTCCTCTCCGTAGAAATATAAACCACCGCAGGGCTCGCCTGTTTCGCAATCTCTCTCAGATTATTCTGAAGGGTCTTTACTTCGCTCCCCGCCTGCACTTTGGCAGAAACAGGCAAGACCGTGAGCAATAGTGAAGCAAGTACGACTAACAATGTTTTTGTGAAATTCATAGAACCTCCCGTTTTGGATGATTGGATGGTTAGAGGTTTAGATGTTTGGCTCGTAAACTTAATCGCTAAATTTTCCTTTTAGCGAGAGCTTTCCAAAGTAGAACTTTGGACTCCACTCCTGTTTTTACCAACCTTCCAAACCTCTAACCATCTAAACATCTGTCTTTTTACTTTCCATCTTCCGTTATATCAAGTTCCAGCTTGATCTGATCGCTCGGTTTTAGTTTTTTCAGGTCTGCCAGCTCTTTTTTATCAGGCAGTTTCATAACATAACCTAGGCCGTTCAGTTCTTTTACCAGATTCTCATATTGCCCGGCATTGACGGTAATAATATACCGTTTGTGTAATGCGCGTATTGCCGGATCCTGCTTTAGCTCGGGAACAACAGCCATACTGTCCATACCTGCATTATCAAACCGGTTCACGATCCTGTCCAGATCATAACTTGCTTTAAAAACATTACCCGTTCGCATTATGATACGTCCGGTATTTTTTTCTTTCTCTGCCGCGGTATAACCCGACTTACCCGGTTCTACCTGTACAAACGACGGGGACAGAGGAACAGCTCTAATAAGCATGGAATTGCCTAAAACTCCGAGGATCAGTCCAAAAACCACGCCAAACGCACCAACCGCCGCATTTTTAAATGTCAAATACGGTTGAAATCTAAGGTAAAAGGGTTTACCGGCCTCTTCCAGTTTTCTATCCAAACCGGAGTAAAAGCTTTCCGGTAATATCTCATCCGGAACAGTTTTAATATAGGACACAGCTTCCTTAAAGGTTTTATATTTCAAACTGCATCTCTTGCAGGTTAACAGATGTTTCGACACTGCTTCCCTTTTATATGCGGAAAGCGTGTTATCGTAGAAATCCGAAAATAACCCGAGCAAATCTTTACATTCCATATTCCTTCACCTCTTCTTTCATACTCGCAAATATTTCTCTTAATTCTTCCCGGCCCCGGTTAATCCGTGACTTTACCGTGCCCATACCTGTTTTTGTAAGCTCTGCAATTTCTTCATAAGAAAAACCTTCAATATCTTTCAGAATAACAGCCATCCTGTATGGAGCCGAAATCCTGGCAAGCGCGCCGGCCACAAACTTTTTCTTTTCTTCGCCTTCCAGCGCCTGCTCGGGGGAGTTAACATAAGCTGCCGCAGATTGCACCCCGTCACAATCCTGTGCTCTGCTCAAAATATCCTTGCCATACTTTTTCATTCGGTTAATCGCATAATTTACCGCTATGCGCTGGACCCAGAAATAAAACGGCGACTCCCACCTGTACTGCTTTATCTTCCTGAACGCCTGCAAAAATACATCCTGCGTAAGCTCCAATGAATCTTCCCTGTTATGCAAAAACCTGTAAACCACGGAATAGATTCTAGCATCATAAAGCCGTACCAGATGATAAAACGCCTCTTTATCCCGGTTCTTCTGAACTTTTTTTATAAGTTCATTCTCATAATTCCGAGAAACTTCTTCGATGACGGTACGGGCGATATCATTCATTCTTATTCAAATCTCCGTTTTAAAATACTTATTGCTTTTGCATGTTTAAGTACAAAGTACGAAGTACAAGGTACAAAGTTTTACATTAAGGTGTTATTATCCGTTGATTACTTGTCCTCTGCCTTCCGACTTCTGTCCTCAGGCTTTTCTGCTCTTGCCAACCCTCTAACCATCCAAACATCCAAGCCTCCGTTTCACTTCGGCGGTAAGCCGAATCTCTCTACGGGCATCCAGACCAGTATCGGACGGCCAATCAGCAGCCCTCTCGGAACAAATCCCCAGAAACGGCTGTCCAAACTAAAGTCTCTGTTATCACCCATCATAAAGTAGTAATCCTCTTGAACCTTATGTTCAGCAGTTTCCTTCCCGCTCGCTTTTAATATTTCCGCGCAAAGCTGCGGGAGCGTAAGGTATTCGAGCTTTTGTCCTTCCAGATAATATCCGTCGCCTTTCTTTTCTCCGATATTCTGTTCACGGGCCGCCAAAAGAGCGTAAAGTTTCGCGATTTGCTTATCCGAAACTTTCTCCCCGGAAAGAAGAACATCTTCTTTTTTTATCTCCAGAACATCTCCCTTTTTGGGAACCTTAAAAAGCTTAAGATTATCTCTTACTCTTTCACTCTCCGCGGAATCCCGGGAATATATATTACTATCCCGGTGTTTTTTCACAAGATCTTCCGGAAGCTCACCGTTCACATACAGAGCTTTATCCTTGAGTTCCAACTTATCTCCGGGGAGGCCTTTGCACCTTTTTACATACACCCGGTCCACTTCATGAGGCGGAAGAAAAACCACAATACTGTCTCTTTTAACCTGACCCCAGCTTACAAGCTTTCTGGTCGTAAAAGGGAGCTTAAAGCCGTAAGAAAGTTTATTTACAAATAAATGATCTCCCACCAGCATGGTTGATTCCATAGAACCGGTAGGGATAGTGAACGCCTGTATCACAAACTCACGTATCAAAAGAGCGATGACCAGAGCAGATATCAGGCTCTTTATCCAGTCCCAGGTCTCCTCTTTATGCGTGCCTGATTTTTTTCCTGCTGTTTCTTCTTCAACCTGCACTTCTTCTTCATTTTGCGGCATCTTTCCCCCATTCTTTAAGATATGACATATTTAATGTGTTTTTTGTTCCTTCTAATCCTGCTGTACAAGCAATATACCTGCTAACAGATTAATAAATATTACAAATACAGCACTCCCTGCAAGACCTGTAATTGGTATCATGAAGACCGCCCCGGGAACACATCCAAGAACAGCTCCCGCATTAAGATACGCATATATATTTGAAGAAGAACGCAGGGCCTTTGTTCCGGGAAGATGACCAAGTTTTACCAGAAGAGGGAAAATAATACCGGAGACATACCCGGAAAGAAAAAACAACACAAAAACTCCATAATATAAGACCGGAGAGGTTACATCTCTGACAAAGTAGTTCAGCATAATTAGAGCCGCCACAACAGGAACAAAAGCTCCCTGAGCTAAAGCAAGTTTAGCGGGATTAATGTTTTTCATTCTCATGGAGGTGAATATTCCCCCAAATATACCCAGCATAAAGAGCCCGCAAAATAACCCGAGATATCCATACATGCAGCCTTTCAGGTTTTGAAACAGCAGGATCAGTAAATTAAAAAGGAAGATCCCGGAAAAACCCGCCAGCACGGCCGAAATATTTACCCTTGTATATAACTTGAGCTTTCTGAAATAAAGCAGATAAAACACAATAAAAAGAACCGGAAAAACAAACAAGGGGGCGAATATAACTTTAAGTATCCAGGTAAGCTTAGCACTTGTTAAATTAGCCCACTCCTTAAGATTTAAATAATAGTTCCCCGTGTTCAGATCAGAATTATATATTTTCTCGCTTCTTTGTTCGAGCTCTTTAACAAAATCAGCCATCCTGTCTTTTTCAAATATGGTCTTAAAAACATACTTGGTGCAATATTCCGAATTTATCCGTTTTCGTTTATACCGTTCCGCCAGTTCTCCGGCATCCATTGTAATATTACTGCCGTTTGAAGCATAGAATAATTTAATTTCGCCGGCTGAAACCAGCCAGTTAGGAAAAACATCCTTTAAGGCAACATAAACCGAGGTATCATAACCCGGAATATCTTCATCAGATGAGGTTATTTTTGTTACAAACACCCCTTCCTGGGAAAGCGCTGCTTTTGCTTCTTCAAAAAACTCTTTCGAATAATACCTGTTAAGCCGGGCGATAGAAGGCAAAGGAAGATTACAAATTATAAGGTCATATTTTTTTTCAGTGGTCTCAAGATAATGTCTGCCCTCATCGTCTATTAAAGCGGCTTTTTTTATACCATTTAAATTCTGCAGGGATGTCATCATTTTACTGATAAGCGGATCCGGCTGAACGAAATCCGCAATTTCGATACGGTAATATGCCATTTCCCTGATAATAGCGTTGGTCGGCAGCCCGAAGAATAAAACACTTTTTGGCTTTTTATGCTGCAGCATTGCAGGATGGATAAACTGCCCATCCGCATAATCATCGGGAAAGGATGCCGCTATACGGCCATTTTCGAAAACACTGTACTGTCCATCCCTCACCCCTATAGCCATATTTTGATATTTTGAATCCTTGCTGTTTAAAAGCTCCATACCGCTCGCGAAAGTCTTCCACCTTTGCAGAGTATAATAGGATTGAAGAGTCCCGGAACCTGCGGTAAAATATAAAGCCAGTACCAGACCGGCAGTAAAAATATAGAGGTAGTATCTTTTAAGCTTTAACCATTTAACGGACACAAGCAGGGTGCAAAATAAAGCCGCAGCAGAAAAGAAAACCACGGTGAAGTTATTAAAAAAGGGTGTCAAACCAAACGAAAAAAGAATACCGCCGGCAGTACCGCCCAAAGCTAAGAATATATAAGGAGTTAGCGCCGGTGTTTTGTCATATTTACTGCCGGAAGCTATTCCAAGAGGAAATAATAGACCTGTCAAAAAGCAAAAAGGACCCAGAACCAGAAGAACGGCTAAGATCATTACGGGTAAAGGAAAGAGCATGTATCCTGGAACCATGAACAGAGCCCTGATGTTTCGAATAGCGATAATCTCGAGAAGGAGCAAAAAAGGCAGGACTGAACTGAGAATGGAAAACCATAACAGTTGATTTTTAATATTTACCGCAATTTTCGAATAAACAAAAGAGCCGAGAGCAATCCAGGCAAACCAGCCGGCAAGAATAATACAAAGCGCCAGCTCCTGCCCGAAGAAAACAACAAGAAACTCCCTGGCAAATATCACCTGAGCCACAGCCGCAAACAACCCGAAAAAGAAATAAACAAAAAGCATCATAATATATGTATTTTAAACCTTATTGAAGAGAAAAACAAGCACTGGATGCGCGGAGGCGCAGAGGCGCGGAAGCTTGGCAAATAACTGTCGTCCTACGAATTTCTTTTATCAAATAAGCTAGCTCTGTCCCCTAGGTAATACGTAGAAATGGCGAGCTTTCTAGTTTGACTTTCATAGTATTTCAATATATACTTCAAGGTAAGAGGTTAATGAATGAAAACTCAAAAATCAAATAAAACTAGCTCAAACTGGCTGATAGTAATTCGTATAATAGTAATATTTATTGTAATATTAACAGCATTTGATCTGTCTATGAGATTGATTTACCGGTTATCCCCTCTGAATATATTTCGCTCTAGTGTAATGTCGGCGGTTTATAGAATTAATGTAAAAAAATACATTATTGACGGTGACAGCACAGTCGAAAAGCTGAATCAACAATTGTATAGCTCAAGCAAAATTGTCAGAACAGATGCTGTCAGACTACTGGCAGATCTAAAATCACAAAAAGCAATGTATGCCCTCATAAATGCTTATTATTATGGCGACGAGGATATAAAAGTAGATACTTGCTATATGCTTGCGGGTTTTGAAGACAAAGCAACCGAAGGTGTATTGATAAATTACCTTGAACATGTTTCTGACAACCAAAAAATCGGACATGTAACAGATTGTACCGAAAGAGCTCTTATCGAAATGAAAAGCAAGAAAGCTTTACCTTACTTCAATAAATTAAAAAAGGAGAAAATAGATTTTAAAAGTTTTATTCAGGGTACTAATGCTGTTAGAATACTCGAAGGTAAAGATAACGAGATATTTGACGATATACTCTGGGCTATTCGCGGGAGTGCAGCGAATAAGGACAATACAGATGTGATTACAGAAAAAAGAGTAACAATACTGGCAAACAAAGAGTATTTCGTTCCCGGTTTGCTCAATATATATTTTTCAAGCGGAAAAGGCTGGGACTGTTCAAGCAGCAAAGCGCTCAAACAAATAATATTAGATTGCGGAACAAGTTCTTATTCCTATTTAAAAGTAGCCCTGGGACCAAATAATTGGTATCATTTCCGTGAATGCGCTTTGAGTATAGTCAGTCAAGTAAAAGATAAAGAATTATTCAAAACCGAATTAGTGTGGATTGCAAACAATGATGATGATGGTTCAAATCGAGATGTGGCTGGTATTATTTTAAAGAAAATAAAGCAGTAACCGGCTCCGTTTTTCACTTCTTTTACCCGTACTATTAAATTAATTGGTCGCTGGCACCCTATTCCTGGTATCGAATAAAAGCATTGATTTTCGACTTCTATTTTGCTATAAACTTCTTATGGGTAATCCTGAAAATCTTACAAGACTATTACAATTTGGGAGTTTATTTCAAAATAACCTCAATTGTATCTGCGGGGTTTTCTATGATACCGCAAAGATTCTTTATTATAAACAAAAAAGAAAGAGCGAACGACTAAAAACTCCATACATTTTAAAACAGAATGATATTAGCCACGTAATTGGTTTAACTCATTATCATTACAAAAAAAACAAGAAAATCAATCTGCATAATGGTATCTATTTATTGTCTAAATCACTCACCGAAACACAAGCCCTCGAGTATTATCAGAATAATTTGATAGGAAAAACAAAAGATATTCATGGACAATCTGTAATTATTGATGAAGATGGGATTTGTTTCTTATATAAAGATAATGCGACTGGTTTCCATGATATTGCACCTGAAAATTATGTCGAACCACGAGGAAGAAGACTTCCATGGATAAGATACACAATAGAAAACAGCAAGGAAATATACAAACAAGATGGCCCCAGTCGATCACTTTTTTTCTATGTTTTTGAGTTCGAAATACCTATGAGTAGCCAGTCAAACGCCATTGATTATTTTGTCGTTGTTTTAAAAAGCGAAAGAGGCAAAGATCTTAAATTTTTAACAGCTTATCCAGTTAACAAATACAATCAATTCCTAAACAAAATAGAGGAATTTTATCCTTACCAACATCAAGCACCCAAAATATAAAAGCCGCCAATTTCTTGGCGGCTTTAGATAGTAGTGTTAATGTAGGTAGGCATAACATCGCGCCCTCACTACTAAGAGAACGAAGCTAACCTTGCCTACAATCCAATGGACTAACTGTGATAATTATGTCAAAAGCAACCCCATATGTCAAGGACAAAATGCATGACGGAAATGCAAATAGAAATGTGTATTTTTCATGACCAACCCAGGGGGCAGCTCCTACTTAATTCAAAGTTTCTGGTTGCCAGAATAGCGACCAGACTATATTTCAATTATTTTTACTTTCTGCCAACCCTCTAAACATCCAAACCTCTGACCTTCCAGCTAATATTTTCCATAATTAAACGTTTCTTCGAGCATGGCTAGGAAGTTTTGGATATTTACGTAGTTGGCTACGGAGTTGCCGGTACCCATGGCGTAGCCGCCTTCTTTGGCGGCGTTATCTACGATGAATCTTGCGTGTTTTCTTACTTCGGGTTCGGTGAGACGGCAGATTTTGTCCACGTCAAAACCGCCAAGGGCGGTGATACGGTTGCCGTAGGTTTTCTTGAACTCCCAGACGGGCATGATAACGTCTTCATAGGAATGCTTGGCGTCTATGCCCATGGTGATGAGGTCTTCGTATATTTCTTTGAGGTTACCGCAGGAGTGAAGAATTACGGGCCTGCCGGCGTCATGGGCTATCTTTATGAGGCGTTTATACCACGGGAATACATATTCGTGGAGAGATTTCGGCGGAAGCATGGTCTGGGTCTTGAATCCAAGGTCATCGCTGATGATAACAGCGCCGACGAAGTCATAAGAAACGTAACCCTTAAAAAGGTACTCCATCGTCTCTCCCACTTTATCAAATACTTTTTTTAAAAGCGCAGGGTCTTCATACATCGCAGTACAAACCTGCTCGTATCCCATAATGTTCAGTATAACCGCTTCTTCGATGCCTCCGGGTGACATCGCTATACATTTCATGCCTTCCGGCAGATAGTCGCCCGCCCGTTTAAAGTTGTCCCACTTTATTGCGTTAAGGTCCGGCCACGGATATTTTTCGAACTGTTCCATGGTAGAAACCATAGAATCCCCGGCCTGAGTAAACGACCGGCCTTCGTCGGATTTTTTATGCGCCGCCGATGGTAAATAATAAGGGGAAAACACTTCCAGATAGTCGTAACCCAACCGTTTATTGTAAAAGGACCGGAGTTTATAAAGATACTCCGCTTCATCCTTGCACTCGCTTTTTTTAACTTTATCTCCGACAACTTGCTCATGAATATTGCTGAAAAGCTCATAAAACGGCACGCGGTCCGGCTTTCCGGTTCTCTTGAGTACCTTGAGGAATCTCTGAAAGTCGGGCTTTGAATCTATTTTTATGTTATCCAGTGTCAGCATAATTCTCCTTTTTTGAATGACTAAGCACTAATGACTAGTGACATATTTCGCTAAGATATCTTACATAATGTAGATGTAAACAGCAATATTATAATATTATTAAGGGGTAAAAGTAAAATATTTTAATTGCTATGTGTTCTTTTCATGCTTTTTGGCGGCTTCAGCCTTCTCTTTTTCCTCAGCCGCTTTCCGTTCATCATCCCCGGCATGCTTCAGGTCGCGGAGGTTCTTTTCCGGAGCATCAATAACCTCAGGTTTTGGTCCCTGGTGGGCTTCTTTTTGCAAATGCGGGTCTTGAACTCCCCCGGCATGTAAAACGGGTTTTGGATCTTCACTACCGCCAAGCAAATACTTCGAATAAGTTATACTTGAACTTCCATTTTTACTTTTTGTTTTATTGAACAAGATCTCGCCGGTATTCATTATTTCGACGAGGTTCTTATTCTTCAGTTTCTCACTCTCCACCTGGGCTATTAAAATATCCAGAGAAGAATATTTCTCGATTTTATCCTCACAAAACAGCGGAATTGAGACATTCAGCATTGTTATAAGCTCGTTTGCAAAATCCTCAGATCTCATGGAAGGGGAAACAATTATAAAATGATCCTGCCAATAATAAAATATCTCTCTTTTCTTCCCGCCGGAGAGTTTAACAGATTCCTTTATATATTCCGAGAAACTCTTAAGAATTTTATCTCCTTTTTCATAACCAAATACTTTGCAAAACTCCTGAAAATCCCGGAACTGTATAAAAGTTGTAACAAAAGCGGACTCTTTACGTATCAGTTTTTCTATAAATTTTTCTGCAAATATACGTGTACGGTAACCGACATCTTTATCGATACCCTTAAAAAGCAGCCTCATATTTAATATTTTCGCCGTGAGTACTGCTGTGAACGCAGTAAACATAATAATAGCAAAATATATCAGTATCTCTATTCCGCTGGTCCTTATTTTTATATCAACATCAACAGGTGTAAGACCTTCCCCGTAAACTCTGACAATGTTGGCGCCTTTGGTCCGCCCACCCGTAAATCTCACAACACAGTTACCATTGTCATCGGAAACAGCATAACAGTCTTCGAGCATTCCATCTCCCTGCTCTACGGAAAAAAGAACAAAAGCATTTGAAACAGGTCTTTCTTTGATATCCGTAATATGGGCGTTTATTTTCACCGTTTTTTCAAAAGCAGTCATCTCTCCCGGCCATGCGCTCAAAATCATACCGTATTCCTCGGAAGACATTGCGGAGGGAAAAAGCAGAAGAAAGAGAACGCTCAGGAAAGTAAACCAGCCTATTTTGTATTTTTTGACTATAGCCGCGTTGTATTTGACATCATAAGAGACCGCATTCCCGCCCATGCCTTTCGCGCATTTCATAACTTTTCCGGCTGTATCAAGTAATTCATTAAAACTCGACACCGGGAAACTTTCGCTTTTTACAACCGCCAGCGCGGCAGAAGGGAGCGGAAGCTTTTGCTCCTTCCCGTGCTCGTCTTTTAATATCACAAAACCGGCTTTATTATCTTTTTCAGGATAAAAAGATCTTATTTTTTCCGATATTTCCGCCAGAAGCTTTTCGGGCACACCCTCAGCTTTCTCAGGCTTTAATATCGCAACAAAATCATCCCCGCCCAAATGACAAACAAATCCTTCCGGCTCAATGTTCTTTTTCAGTATACCCGCGACGGCTTTTATCAGTTCATTCCCTTTAGCCGCACCATTAAAAACATTGAAATGTTTAAAGTGGTTAAAATCCAGAAAGACCGCCGTGAATTTTATTTTATTTTTAAGAGCTTTTTTGATACGGTACTTTGCAAAAAGTTCATTATGCAGTCCGGTAGACGAGTCAATGTACCTGTATTTGACAGTAAGAAACTTCAAAAGAAGATATACAAACAGTGAGACCGCAAACAGCGAAAGAATAGAATACAGGACTGCCGTAAAAGGAAAAGGTTTTCTATAAATAAGTCCCTTGGTTTCAAGTATGGAAGCAGCGCTAACCTGGATATTTATCACCCTGTAATCTTCCGGAAACAGATCAACAGTTGCCGTACCGTTCATATCTGTATCAATCTTCTCCGCGCTAAGCTTTCCTTTGCCGCTTATTATTTTAAAATAGGCCTGCACATTTCCGACCGGTATATAGTTTTTGTCGGTAACTACCGCTTTAATCGAGATCTTTTCTCCTTTCTTTATCAGGAATGCAGAAAACTTCGCTGGTTCTTCGGCAGTTTTTCTGCTGTACTTGACTTTCGCTTCCGTTTTAACCGAAATTTCAACAGGATCCAGACTCTCGCATCGGGCTCTGACAGTATTAATTCCTGTTTTTCTCCCTGTTGTAAGCAACACATCTGCCTTGCCGTCTTTATCCGTAGAGATCAACTCCTGCTGCAACTTCCCTTCCCCTTCTTTTATTTCAAAAGAAACAGCCGCGCCAACCACGGGATTACCGTCTTTATCAAGGACCCGGGAAGAAAGATTAACGTCATCTCCGGAGATAGCATAAGGATACGCGGCAATGAACTCAAGCTTGGCAGGAGGCAGTATCAGCTTTACAACAGATATATTTACCGTTATCGGGTCAGCTTCTTTAGCTCTCTCTTTGTCCGCGATTTTAACCCTGACAGTAACATTTCCTTCTTTTGTCCCTGCTTTAAGCTTTACCGAAGCGGTTCCTTTCACGTCCGTAACCGCTTCTTTTTGTTCCAGTTCTGCATCCCCGCCATTTACCTGCAAAGCCAGATTAAGCCCGATGACCGGGTTTTTCTTGTTATCTCCGACTTTTATTTTTATAGTAGAACCGGCATGGGTATAAATCGCGTAAGGTTCGGCTATGGCAGTAAATGCCGCAACAGCGCAGGGTAGAACTTTTATTTCCTTTACTTGCAAAGCCATACTGCCGGCAGTAACTTCAATTTTGCCGGCTCCGAGAGTTTTGCCTGTCTTTATAACAGCCGTAAATTTTCCTTTGGAATCGGTTTTCCCGGTTAACGGCGTAATACTAATAAGACCCGGGGCTTTTAACGAAACAGGAATATTAGGGGAACCCTTGCCTTTAAAATTTTTGACATAAACCGTAAGGTTGGATTCGGTTTCTATATATATCTTATCTTGCTCGAGACTGACGGAAAATTCCGCAGGAGGGGCTTCTTTGACTTCTATATTGAGTACAACAGGAGAGGCATTACTTGACTCGACTTTTATCGCATTTATTTCCGGCAGATCTCCTGCGACAAAAACAGCAGTCGCAACCCCGGCAGTGTTCGTAGAAACAGTCTTCTGTTTGATAGTGCCGCTGCCTGACACTACGGAAAGATTCACCGGAGTATTTGAGACAGCGTAATTATTATGGTCAACAGCATAAACAGTAATAGTTGCCTCATCTCCCGTTGCTACTATTTTCAGGTTGGAAACAGCTTTAAGAGTAACCGCTCCAATCATAATACGGGGAAACGCAGCTAAAACCGCAAAAACTATTAGAAAACTTTTTACTCCTTTCATTTTATCCTCAAAACACTTTTTGTATTTATAGGATTATTCATAATTATACATATAATAACAGTTGGTTTTCAAGTACGCAAGACAGCTTATTACATGAGGGCTTTCATGTATTCATAATTCAAACTTTCCAGTTCTATGAAAAAGATAACATCGTCAAGTATTTCCAGACACACCTATTGGGAGCTGAATATTGAATGAAGTACCGCTGCCAACACTGCTTTCCAGAATTATTTTCCCGTTATGTTTCTGTATGATCTCATAGCACAGACTTAACCCCAGTCCCGTACCTTTACCGACTTCTTTAGTTGTAAAGAACGGCTCGAAAATATGTTTTTTAACCTCTTCAGTCATCCCGGTTCCGGTATCTCTAAGCTCTATTTCAATCGCATTTTTAGTCTGTCTGGTTTTGATAGTTATAGTCCCGCCTTCAGGCATGGCGTCCGCAGCATTGTTGCAGAGATTAATGATAACCTGCTGTATCTGATTTTTATTTATGAGAACCTTCTGCAGTCCTTCTCCAAATTCTCGTAAAATTTGAACATTTTTTGTCCGTGTGTTCAATTCTTCAAGCGCCAGCGCCTGTTCAACTGTACTATTTATATCTGACAACTCAACCTCTTTCTTTTCTATCCTTGAAAAAACTAATAAGGAGCCTACTAAATTCCTGCATCTTTCAACAGCTTTTTCTATGGATTTTACCGGCAGAAAAAGAGGACTATCTTGTTTAATCCTTTTCTCGATGATCTGAGTATAGCCGAGAATTATTGTCATAGGATTATTTATCTCATGAGCAACCCCTCCCGCCAGTTGACCAAGCGCCGCCATTTTTTCTGATTGCATAACTTTTTTTCGGGATATTTCAAGTTCTTTTGATTTCTCTTCCACCCTCTGTTCCAGCACGCTGTTAAGTTCTTCAATGTTCTTTTTATACAATTCCAATTCCCTCAGAGCAAGCGCGAAATCCATGAAGAGTTTCTGAACCTGATCGTACTCCAGTCCCGGAAGAAGAAATTTATAATCCGTTCCCTCTTCTTCTTTAACTTTTTTAAAAAAATCG
>MFGS01000032.1:9656-23339 GCA_001778355.1 Candidatus Firestonebacteria bacterium RIFOXYA2_FULL_40_8 | reverse complement strand
CCGTGGTTGCAGACAGATTACTTCCGGTATTTGCAGCTATATTTGAGACTGTCGGCGCAGGCGTTGTTACGGTAAATTTAACCGTTGATGTCGTATTCGTTCCTCCTGCCGTTGTTACCTTTAGATCATAAGTTCCCACTGCTATTCCTGACGGGATTATTAATCCTGTTATCGCTGTTGTACTCGTTACCGTATATGTTGTTATCGGTGTGGTTCCAAGTACTACTCCCGTAACTGTACTGCTTCCCATTCCCCCAAAAAATCCTGTGCCGGTTACGGCGGCTGTTGTTGCCGACAGATTGCTTCCGGTATTTGTCACTATATTTATTACAGTCGGCGCAGGCGTTGTTACGGTAAATTTAACCGCAGATGTGGTATTCGTTCCGCCTGCAGCTGTTACTTTCAAGTCATAACTTCCTGCCGCTATTCCTGCAGGTATTACCATACCGGTGATCGAGGTATTACTTCCGACCGTGTAAGTTACTATCGGTGTGCTTCCGAGCTGTACTCCGGATACGGTACTGCTTCCAAGGCCTCCAAAGAATCCGCTCCCGGTTACCGCAACCGTAGTTGCAGACAGATTATTTCCTGTATTTGTCACAATATTTGTTACAGCCGGTACCGGTGTTGTCACGGAAAATTTAACCGTTGATGTCGTATTCGTTCCTCCAGGGGTGGTAACCTTGACATCATACGTTCCAACAGCAATTCCGGCGGGAACAACCGCTCCCGAGATACTCGTATCGTTTATCGCGGCACCTGATATTGTTAAGAAAGTATTTGCCGTATCCGATAGTTTCACCGAAGCTACAGCTCCGCTTCCTGTTCCTCCGTTAAAACCGGTACCTGAAATTGTCACTGTCGCTACCGTAAGATTACTTCCGGTATTTGCCGTTATATTTGTTACAGTCGGAGCAGAAACTGTTGTTGTCATTACAAATTTGACGGTGCTTGTGGCGTTCGTTCCTGTTGTGGTGCTTACTCTCACGTCATACGTTCCTGCGGGTTTTCCTGAGGGAACTATTGCATTTTGTATACTTGTATCCGTCAAGACGCTGTAACTGCTTATTGTTATTACCGTGCCTCCCAGATTATCCAGCACTACTCCTGTTACCGTGGAACTTCCTGTTCCTCCGTAGAAACCAAAACCGGATATGCTTACGGTTGTTAATGATGCGTTATTTCCTGCTGCCGGGGCGAGATTTATTACAGAAGGAGCTCCGGCTAATGTCGTGAACGTATAATCGATTGATCCGGCAAGATTTCCCGAGACATCTTTTGATTCGACTTTGTAATGATACAATGTACCCGCGGTCAATCCGGAGATAGTCACTGTATGAGAAGTTACAAGAGCCGTGTTCAAAGCGGTTATCAACCCATAACCCGTAGTTATCCCGTACTCCGCCTGGGAGTCCGAATTTTCATTTGTGGTCCACGTTATCACCGCGCTCGTCCCGGTGATACTTCCCGATGTTACCGCGCTGATGACAGGCGGCGTTACATCCGCTCCCGCGGCAGGCATGACCATACTGGGTTCCGCGTCATTATAGGCAGTATTACTTAACTTATAAGCGCCCGAGCCGTCCGGGTTCATGGAATACACATAATGCGTTCCGAAGACGTTGGATTCATACTCGTGAACAATTTTTGTGCCGTCCGCCGACCATGTAACCGCGGACTCCAGAGTGGCATTTGTATTATTCGTAAGTTTAGTCTGCGTGCTGCCGTTACTGTTCATTTTGTACACCTGGTAATTCCCGTTACGGTCGGAGATAAAAGCTATCTGCGTACCGTCAGGAGACCAGCAGGCCTGATTATCATTACTCGGGTCGTTCGAAACGTTGACAGAATTTGTTCCATCCGAATTCATCACATATACTTCCTGATTTCCTGTTGCTCCGGAAATATACATGATCTTGGTACCGTCAGGCGAGCATACCGGTTTTTTCAAAGTAGCATCGCTCTCTCCGGTCGAGACCTTTGTCAAATTACTCCCGTCAATATTTATTCTATATATCGCGGTGGTCCCGGCGTAATTATCGTTGACGAAATAAATATAATTGCCGTCTTTACTGAAACTCGGATCCCAGCAATTTCCCGCCATGGTGTTTACCCGTCTCTGGTTCCTGCCGTCAGCATCCATTATATACAGGTAGAACGGAGAAAATGGAGTAGGGGCCTGTATACAGACTATCTGCGTCCCATCCGGCGACCAGGCAGGATTTCTTTCTACGGAGTTATTATTTGTAAGCCTTGTTCTTACGTTACCCGACATATTCATTGTATATATTTCGTTATTTTGATCCTGTCCGTACCCGAGACTCAGGATAAACATAAATACAACTTTACTTGTCTGCGCTCCCGGTTTTGTTATCAATATATTATCAGGACTGTAAGTAATCTGCGCTCCGGAATCTTCCGCTTTTATCCTGAAATGATAGGAGGTTTCTTCGGTTAAACCGTTTATCGTCTGTGAATGTTCGGTTACCAGAGCGGGGTCTTCTATAGTAGAACTTGAATAAGACATGTCCGTGCTGTATTCTACCTTTGACTTACACGGCACGTCGGTTTTCCAGGTTATCACGGCCGAGGTCTTTGTATATGAGCTGACAGCTGCATTGGAAATTACGGGATTAACCGGATTTAACACTTTGTATCGAACAGTCAGTTTCGGCCTTAAATTTACGGTACCGCTCTTTTCGGAACTAATAGAAAGGTTGGCGGTTCCGGTACAGCTTATCAGCCACCCCTGGTTTGGAGCTGTGTTAGCCCTGAAACTTTCAACAGCCGCGGTAACCGTGTGATTATACCAGGTTGCAGCTGAAGTATAGGAAAGCGAGCCGCCCGTTTCCGGCGCCAAACATGCTGTTTCCAGATTATTCGTCGAATTAGTGGTATCAGTATTCCGCCATTTTATGGCAGAATCGGCCGAAATGCCCTGCCTTCTGTAAGCTTTAGTCGCTCCTTCCATGGTGTTATATTGGTTGGCGGGAGCCCAGCCTGACTGAAAAGTTGTTCCAAGCGAATCAGGGTCCGTCATCTGCCTGGCCGAAATTGTATCTGCAACTTTAAGGTCCGGAGAATATAAAGATAAAACAGCGGAAACCACCTGGGACCAGCCGCCGGTGTCTCCAAGGTTAAAATATATCAAGTCTTCGTAAGCGCTGCTCCCGCTTAATCGGATATTCCAGTATCCGGTGTCATAAAGAGTGGTGGTCCAGCTGCTCCCCATCCCGGTACTTACAACACCGTCATAACCGGCAGAAGGAGCCAGCCCTTTTTGATAGACAACTGTGGCAATAAGATCCGGAGTTCCGAACCCGACCTGGGGCAAAGCGTTTACTTCCGTTGAATTCGCGCTTTCCGTGCTCCCTAAAGTCCTTACCACATAATAATAAGTTGTTCCGTTCGCCGCAGTTGTATCCCGGTAATAATTCCCACCGTTATATTTTATTGCCAGGGCGGAACCGTAGACACCGCTTTCCGTGCTTCTATATATAGCATACCCCGTAACCAGCGTATCAAGTACCGGATCCCAGCTCAAATTGATCATACCGTCCCCGGGTGTTGCCGCCACATTTGACGGAGCCGCTAAAGGTCCCGGTGTCGCATTCACTTCCGCGCTTACCGCGCTTTCGGATAGGCTATCATATGCCGTGATAACATAATAATATTTTGTCCCGTTGGTAAGTCCGGAGTTGTCCTGATAAGTGACGCTTGTTCCGAGGGTTGCAATCAACACCCGCCCAGTTGCGCCTGCCACCGTATTCCTGTAAACTTTATATCCCATAAGATCCGTCTGTGTATTTGCCGTCCATTTTAAATTCACGGCCCTGTCTGTAGCAGTTGCCGACAAACCAACCGGCGCGGAAGGAGGCACGGCACCCGTGGTCGTAAAAGTATAATCCCCGGTTATAGTCTGATTTCCCGCGGGATCGGTAGTCAGTATCCGGTAATGATATGTTGAACCCGCATTAAGCCCTGTCAGTATGACATTATGCCTGCATCCCATCCATTTATCGAGCGCAGAAGTACTCCCGTAAGAAGCAGTCAGCCCGTATTCCACCTGAGAATTACACGGGTCGTCGGTTTCCCAATATATTTTTTCCTGGGTATCCGTGTAACCTGCAACTCCGGTAGACGCTATATTTGTCACCACGGGAGGTGTTGTATCAACCTGCGGATTGTTGGAGAGCCGGTAGATCGGGTCTCCGACAAAACACATCATCCATCTCATCCAGGTGGTGGACATAAAACAAGCCTCGCCAAAAGTATACCCCTGCATAAATGCCTGAGAAAAATAATCACCCTCGGCAAAACCCGAAACATAAGGTTCGTTTACGGCTCCAAGAGTAGCCGTAACACCGCTGTTTAGAAAACCGCAGACCCAGTGTTGGTTTGTTGTTCCAGTGTTTTGCAAACCGGAGGCGGTGGAAGATTCCAGGTGCCAGGCAACCGCTCCTACTTTCCAGTCGAAAACATCTTCATAAAGCCCGCAATACCACCCCTGATAAAAAAGAGCATCCGGACAATGTGACGGCGCAGGCGGAGTTCCGAATCTGTTATCATTCATATCA
Organism: Candidatus Firestonebacteria bacterium RIFOXYA2_FULL_40_8; assembly: GCA_001778355.1. Classification (GTDB taxonomy): domain Bacteria; phylum Oederibacteriota; class D2-FULL-39-29; order D2-FULL-39-29; family D2-FULL-39-29; genus D2-FULL-39-29. Next base: position 18,762 of record MFGS01000032.1, on the reverse strand, counting down.
AGAACACTGTCGTAACCCGCGGCCTTGCAGATCGCGTCGGAAGTCCTGAAAGCTTTATCCGGAGGGTAATAACCGTTGTTCGGGTCCAACCCGGCCTGGGAGTCCCAGTAGCCTGTACCATATCCGGGCTTCGCGTATTTTCCCGCATAAATTGCCTTATCGATCAGTCCTTTACAAACTTCATCGGTAGATCCGTCAATGCATGTAACAAGATACATTGTATTGCTTCCGGAAACTACGGGAGTTGAAAATCTGTAATTCTTTCTGTAATACGGATTACCTCCGCCTAAGACTTCGTAAGGGTCATATAGAAACAGATCAATAGCGCCCCCTGCCGCGCCATATTGAATACCTTTGGTTACAACAATATATCTTACAGTATTCTTTAAAGCTCCGCCGTTCGCGTCTAATGCGGCTTTTACAGGATCCCTTACATAAGTCTGATAATTTGCTACGGTACCCAGGCTTACAGAACCGGGAATGCTTAAATTAACCACATTTGTTGACGGGATATTTCTTTTCAACGCGTAATAATCCGCTATGGATATTGAAGTAGCGCTTGCCAGATTTTTAAGTACAAGAACCTGGGAAGGATCTACTGTCGGTGAATTTGCCGGGACAACGGCCGAATAATTCTGGCCTATGAATTCACCGTAAGGCATGGAAGAACGGACACGATAATTAATAGTTGACCCGACGGTCAAACCTGTCAGAGCAAACGCGTGTCCTTTTGAAGTTGCGATCGCAGTGCTTGTTCCATAAGCTGTTGTCGGACCATACTCGACATAGCTGAAAGACGGCTGAGTAGTACCGTCCTCCGTGGTGAATTTTATTATCGCTTTCGTGGTATCCCAACCGTCGAACATTATTCCGGGTGTTATTATCACATGAGTGTTGCGCTGGGTCCCAATCGTCGTCGCGCCCACAGAATCCTTTGATATGGGTTTGAATTTATAAATGTAACTGGAGAAAGGGCCGCTTAACGTTACCGTATGGCTGGTTGTCAGATTTGCAACTTCCGTGGTATTGGTCCATGTGGTGGTATAACCCGGGCAATATGTTAATTGCGTTGTCGATGTAACATCTGTATTCCAGGAGATAGTTGCCGCGCTGGTTCCGGCGGAATAATGCACATTGCTTATAACAGGCGCAGCCAGCAGCGGAAAAAACGAAGAGAAAAACAAGATCACAACAAACAGCATTTTTTTCATTATTTATTTCCCCTATAATAATTTCTTATCCCAGTATTTACACTTTTCTTTTTTGCGCCGCTGCTTTTCACTTTTGATCTGTTATCCTGTCCGAACTTTAATCCGATGGATATACGGTGCGCGCTTCCCAGGTCTCCGAGCATCGAGAAGTTATAATCCAACGTACCCGTCATTCCGCCGAGGTCCTGTTTTAACCCTGCGCCGATATTTATGCCGTCGGCATCAGAACCAATACCGTATCCGGCTCTCACGGAAAACATATCCCGGAAACAGTATTCAGCACCGATACTTTCCGAAAGCTTCGCGCTTGCGTTCACATAATTAAAACCTACCCCCGCCGTAAGATCATTTTCTTCCATCAACGAAAGTTTTGTCGACACTCCCAGCTTTCCCGTAAGAGGAGAAGCGTCCCCGTTTTGCATTACTCCTCCGATGTTGTATAAAATTCCGCCGACACTTATTTCATCCGTAACCTTCCAGAGTACTCCGGCGTCCCCCATTATCCCGTTTAGACTCTTATCATCTATACTGCTCAGCGCCATTTTTATATTAAATCCCACATTGAAATTCCCGCTTAATCTATATCCCATTGATACCGCAGCAGACAGGTCATAAGGGGTATAGCTTCCGGAATTACCGGAAAAGATCCCGCTCGAATCTTCCGTGGTCTTCACAACACTCCCGTAATTTAAAAATATTATATAAGCTCCTATCCTTAATTTGTCCCCGGCAGGAAGTACGATAGTGCCGAATTCATAACTTGTCTCCGCGATATACGCCATGTGCATAAGAGAAATTTCCATATTATCCAATTGGGCTAAACCTGCGGGATTATAGAAGGTGGCGCTGGCATCATTAGCTATACTTACAAAACTGTCGCCTAGAGATGTCGCGCGCGCAGAAGGTTTTATTTTCAGAAATTGCATTGTCTCTGTGCCGGTTCCGGCAAATACGGCGGGTGACAACAATAAAAAAATAATGATAATTGTAGTTGCCTGATTCATCAGGCGCAAGGCTCGATGCTTTTTTTGCCCGCCAATCTTTATGGAGGGAATCGAGCAACTACAACTGTCTTGCTTGCATTTACAGCACCAAGCACGCATCGTTCCTCCAAGTTATATTCGAGGTCCGTCAGCCTTCGGCTAGACGAATCGGCAGCTCAGCCTCCGCCAAACATCGTGGCGGACTGGAACTTTGCGTATCTTGATTGCTCAAGATTTGCCCTTTCGGTTAATCAACTTCCTTCTATATATTAAACACCGCTATTTTAAGAATGTCTGCTTTAAATGATGTTTATTTAGCCTTATATAATATGCTTTATTCGGGAATTTTACGAAAAAAGGCGGGATTTTGGGGTAAGCACAGGTTAACCCGAATATTAAAGACCGCTAATATCCGGGACATTAGACGCAAAACCTGCTTCTTTTGAAGCTTGTTCCTTACTCGTTTGAAAATTCCAGATCGCTAAAAAATAAGAAAATAGCCGGGGCTTCATCGCTTCCCCCGCAAAAACTCCATTCAAGTATTCTTTTCATATTAAAATTTTCTTTGGCACCGTTAGTTGCGAACGTGGTGAGGTCCAGGGTCAGATCATTCCAGCCGGATTTAATCATTACGGAAGAATCACTTCTTGAAGCCCAGTCATTATCGGGTCCGCTGCCGGCAGGACCGTAACCGCGGTCTTTTTCCCGGGCAACAAAATTCATTCTTATGGTAAAATCCTGCGGGTTAAATACTTTGAATTTAAGCGAGTCCCACTTACTCCAATCTTCTTTTTCAGGATTTGTAACCCCGAACTTCCCTTTTCCCTTGGTTAAAGTGACTTTCAATAATTTTTTTCCTTTTTCGGCATTTTCTTTAGTCAGTTCGGTCTTGCAGACATATTTATCGGAAATACTCATATCCGCATCTTCCAAAAGCTTGGGACTCGTTAACTCCCCCGCAGAAAAGCTGATCAGGTATTCCTTGTTTTCAACTGCTTGAACAGACAGCGGGTAAGAGATCAGAAAAAAAGATGCCAGCAGGGCTAAAATATTATTTCTCATACACTCTCCTTTGTTTCGGCTTCTTTAATATTTAACACCGCTCTTTTGAAAATGTCTGGTTTTTTGTTATCACTTCTTTAAGTTTATCCAGAGCGTATTCCATTCTGGTCCTTAAAGTGCTTTCGGGATAACCTGAGATTTCCGATATTTCCTTATAGGAAAGATTCTCGTACTCTCTCATTATTACCACCTCTTTATACAGATAGGGCAGTAAATCTATAGCTTTTTTGAGTTCGGTTTTCATCTCTTCCTGCTCCAGATTATCCCCTATTGACCCTTTTTTTTCCGGATTGGCGGTTTCATACTGCAAAGATTCCGAAGGATGTCTTTTTTGATGTCTTAATACATTAAGACACCGGCTCCGGGTTATGGTATAAAGCCAGGTGGAAAACTTCGCGGTAGGTTTGTATTTTTTTCTCATCTTATATACTTCAAGGAAGGTCTCTTGAATTACGTCTTTTGTAGCTTCATTGTCTCTTAAATAACTGTAAGCAAAAACGGTGATCGCCTTATTGTATCTCTCCATGAGGATTTTAAAAGAAGAAATAATGCCATTTTTCAGATCTTTCATCAACTCTTCATCTGATTTTTGAATTATTTCTTTTTTGTCTTCCGCTGACGGCAAATTCCCTCCAAAAAAATACAATAGCAATATAGTATATTGTACGGTATTGTTTTTGTAAAGCAGAAAAGTACCGCATTTCATGTAAAAGTCGGAGTTTAAACGGTTTTTATCCGGTATTTTAATTTAAATTGCACTTTTATCTTTCTATTCTTGCCAACCATCAAATCTTCTAACCATCCTCTTCCTTCCGGACTCTGTCCTCAATCTTTTCTGCCCTTGCCGCGCCTCTGAGCATCTCCACCAAAGATCCGACCTATATAATTGACGGTCACCTCCAACTGTTTAGCTCTTGCCAAACCTCCAACTGTTCTTCTCTTGCTAAGCATCCAAGCCTCTAAACCTCTAAGCCTCCAAAATACTGCATTGCCTTATCCAGTTCGGCATGACTGCCCAGTATCACTATCACATCATTTCCTGCTAGTACAAATTCACCTTTGGGATTTGTGTTTGCTTTTCCGTCCCGGACAACAGCAATTACCGTAGTTCCGGTCTCTGCTCTCAGATTTATTTCTATCAGGGTTTTTCCGACAGCTTTTGAACCGCTTTTTATCAAAACGGTTTCAGTAAGCGTAAGATTTAAAATATCATCCAGATCCATTAATTTCACGGGTTCAAGCGATGGAGTACGGGACATATCAAAATTGCCTTTCCGGATTATTTCCATCTCCTTCTCTATAACGCTTGTTGGCACATGAAAACGGGTAAGAACTTTGGAGAATACCTCAAGAGAAATACTCAGTATATCCTTTAAATTTGTCAGTTTTACGGGGAGAGGCGAAGGAGCGCGGAGCATTCCATAATTGCCTTTCCGGATTATCATCACTTCCTGCTCTATTACGTTCCTCGGTATATGAAATCTAGTAAGCACTCTGGAAAATATCTCTATCGAGGTTTCAAACTCTTCGGGTATTACTTCATCCGCCCCGAGCTTTGAGAGTTCGGCCACATCCTCATTTGATCTGGTACGAACGATCGTATAGACGGCAGGATTTATCTGTTTGATAAGCCAGATCCCGTGTTCTGTCGCAGCCGGGTCGGAGATGGCGATGACGGCAACTTTCGCCTGCTTGATTCCTGCGCTTTCCAGCACCTCTTTTTTCGTAAAATCCCCGAAGATAACAGAGTCGCCGTCTGCTTTAGCGTTTGCTATTTTTTCGGCGTCAAGGTCAATAATAACATGTTTTATTCCCGTCTCATGAAGCACTCTGGAAAGATTTCTTCCGTTAAGACCAAAACCTATAATTACCACATGATTTTTGTAAGTATCTTTTTTGGCAGAGTCCTCATTTTCTTTCGCGGAAAGCTTAAAAGTTTTCTGTAAAAACAAACCGATGCCGGGGGCCGCCATAATTAAAAACGGGGACATTATCATGCTGACTACGGCGACCGCTATAAAATATTCATAATCAGCCAGAGAGATAATATTCAGTTCATTGCCGAACTTGCCGAGAATGAAAGAAAACTCGCCAATCTGGGAAAGACAAAGTCCGACGATAACAGCGATTCTGAGCGGGTACTTAAAATATAAAACTATAGGGATTATTGCCGCCACTTTTAACACTGTAATAAGAAACGCGCCGCCCAGAATGCCAAAAAGATTTCCGAGCAAAAATTGGGTGCTGAGCAGCATGCCGATAGAGACAAAGAAGACACTGTTAAAACAATCCTTGAACGGGATGATATCCGAGATGACCTGATGACTGTAATCAGATTTTGAAAGTATAATACCCGCGATGAAAGCGCCGATAGAAAGTGAAAGACCGCCTATACGGTAAGCCAGGTAAGCCGTACCGAGACACGCGGCAACAACGGTGAGAGTAAAGAGCTCCCGGTTTTTCAATCTTACTATATAATGCATGATCCTGTTAAGAACAAAGCTTCCGATAAAATAGACGGCAGCCAGGCCGAGAACGGCAAGAAATAAGGCCTTAACCAGCAGGAGCGGCTGGAAATTTTCAAGGTCTTTTAAAAATGGCACCGCCACCATAAGAGGTATTACAAACAAATCCTGAAATAAAAGTATTCCGAGAGAAATATTACCGTAGGGAGAATCTTCTTCGTTCCTGTCGGCAAAACTCTTAAGCACTATGGCGGTACTGCTTAAAGAAACCAGGAAACCGGAAAGCAGAGCCAGAGAAAGATTTTTTGTAAAAAAATAAACAACAGTGCCGACCACACCCGCGGTCAAAAACACCTGGAGCGTCCCCCCGACAAGCAGAAGTTTACCTATGGAAACCAGTTTGGAAAGAGAAAACTCTAGTCCGATGGAAAACAAAAGAAGTATTACGCCAATCTCCGCCAGCATATTAACGCTAGAGATATCAGAAATAAGCTTAAACCCGCCCGGACCGATTAACACCCCTGCGATAATGAACCCGACTATAGAAGGGAATTTAATTTTTTGAAAAAGAAACGCAACAGGTATTGAAACCCCGAGAATTATGACAAACTCTTTAAGTATTTGAAGATTTTCCATTTAAAATCCTTTTCATCAAGCTGCTTATGGAAAACCGTGAACCTGACCCTAGACTATTCACTCTGCTCAAGTATAGGGAAATGGTTCATGGTCCATTTAATATCCTTTTACATTTTAAAAGTATTAATATACTTCTTCATATTAACACTTAGCGTTCTATATGTTCTTCACCTGCTCTTGAAGTCTTTTTATCATACCCGGGAGTAAGTTCCAGTAGCTCTTCGGCAGGAACATTTTTAATTCGCCGGTCAGAGCCCCTTCTTTACAGGTCAATAGCAGGTTAAGGATTTCACTCTTATAAGCAACTATCTGTTCCGGGGCTATCCGGCTCTTCAGCAGATAATAAAGGTCAAATATATCCCTTGGTTTTTTTCTGAAGAGCAGGGCTTGTATTTTTTCCTTTACCAATATTTTCCGGTCCAACGCCAGGAGTGTGTACGGCGGAAAGATTTCAGACGAAACAAGATGCGGCTCTGTTTCAAATAACATATTTTTCGCGCGCGTAGAAATATTCAACTCTATTCTTGCAGTGTAGGACAAAAGTGGTACCTCGTACAAAGCCAGAAACCCCCCTGAAGTTTCTTTTGCTTCAATAATGTTTACCTGCAGGTTTTCCTTTTCTATTTTTTCAATTGTGGAGGCAAGCATCTGTTTCAATAAAAACACCTTAATTCCAGTATCAGCGGTAAAGTCCAGATCCTCAGAGAACCTGGGGCTGTTAAAAACTATTCGGAGCGCCGTTCCACCCTTAAACCCCAGCTTTTCCGAGTTTTTTTGCGTGTAAAGAGAATTAAGGAATAGGTTCTGAAAATATTCACGGGCAATATTGAGCTCAGAAGTCTGAAACTTTACTGCAAGTTCCTTTATTGAATTTTCAGAAAGCATTTTTACTCCATTTCAGGAACTTCTCATTCCCGAATAGCTTGATATATTTTACTATAATTGCTTTATTGAGTTTTCTGGCATTAACTCTGTCCAGCGGGCCGGTTTTTTTTAGAAATTCAAAATATAACCGGTCTGCAAAAGCTTTCTCCGGCTCTGCCATCAAAACAGTATTTCCTCCTATTTTCACAGGTTTAAACCCGCCGTATGCCTTCCTTTTGATTTTTCTGTAAGAAAACTCCCTCCCCAGCGAGCTGATGTTGCGGGTCAGCTTTGCCGTCGCTGAAGTAACGGAATAAACTGTTTCCGGAATTATTCCATAAAAGGAAAGCGCCGTTTCAAAGGACACATAGGAAGGCTGGTAAAGTTTATTGGCCAAAAGGAAAGAATCCGGTTCACCGCCACCCCTTAAAGTATAAAGCCCGTTCCTGAGTTTAACCAGTACCCCGTGCTTTTGATACCGCCAGATCAGTTTCCTTAAAGCATCTTGAGAAAGTCCCAGATATCTTTTTATATCAGAAGTAGTAAAGATTCCAGCCTTTTGCAATATTTTAAGATTATCAAGCAATTTCATATACATCCCCTATATGTCCTATATATGAAACAGTATACCCTGCTTCACCCCCTTTTGTCAAGCGCCGCCTTGCATTATGCCTTACCTTATTCCAATCAGCATCTTCTTATCTCTTTAAAATAAGCGGGAGCTGACCCTTCTTTAACACACCCTTATAAGTTCAATAAATTGCCCAGCTTTCAGAGATTGCTTTACCGAAAACATCATAACCAATAAGAACCAACTAGAGCGAGCTGTCAAAGAGCGTTATTTTATCTGGTGTTTCCTGATTTCATATCATTTTTTAAATTACGACAGACTTTTCAAATCTTTAAAAACCTTTATTTTATCAGCAGTGGATATTCTAGCTTTGGACATTTTACCGGCAAAAACAGGTATCGAACTCTTATTGAATATCCATTTAATATAGTAAGATTCTTCTTGGCTTGTTTTTAAAACTCATTAATACTTACCCCCTCAAATTCATGGTTTATATGATAATTATACAGGAAAAAGTGAAATTTTCAAGAAATTTCATGGGATTTAGCTTTTTTTGGAGTTATAGTTTAGAATAACGACTTGTATTGTTTTTCACACTCTTTCCGTGCTCTTTCTCACCTAATTTTGGGTTGAAAAACTTGTATATTGTGTTATAATTCGTTAGGAAATGTTTAATATTATTAACTAAAGAGTTACTTATCCGGAGGTTGTATGAAGAAACTAATTGCGCTGTTTTCACTTCTTTTTGTGTTTCTCTCCCCTGTTCTTGCCGCGGAGTCTATGCTTAAAATATCCGCGCTTTCGGGGGAAGTAGATTGTTCCCTGTCCGGGACTGACTGGAAACCAGCGAGTTTAAACCAGGAACTTAGTTCAAGCGACAAGCTGCGGACTAAAAATGGACGGGTCGAAATCCTGTTCGCGGAAGGGACCACCGTAAAAGTAAAAGAAAACTCCTTTCTGGATCTTTTAACCGTTCAATGCACGGCTCAAAAGCAAAACTCCGCACTTAAGCTTCTTTTTGGAGGGGTTAAAGCTAAAGTCACAAAAATAGTCGAAGGCGGAAGTTTTATTGTTTCCTCCCCCAAGATCGTTGCCGCCGTTAAGGGAACCGAATTTATAATGGGAACAACGGCTGAAGCTACAGAGGTTCAGGTTCTGGAAGGTGTCGTGGCGATTTCCGAACTGCTTAGCGAAAAACAAATATTTATCCGGGAAAACGAAAGAGCGGCTTTCAGAGACGGTTTAATGGAAAATCCGAGACAGATGGATCCTGCCGAAATTATGGGAGGAAGAGAGAGTTTTGAAGTTTCAGGA
>MFGS01000032.1:0-9621 GCA_001778355.1 Candidatus Firestonebacteria bacterium RIFOXYA2_FULL_40_8 | reverse complement strand
GAAACAAAAGAAATGAAAGAGTTAAGAACCGACCTTGCGGATTTAAAAGACAGGTCCAACCTGGAAGACAAACAGGACCTGCTCGAAAGAATTTCAGATATTCAGCTGGGTAAGACCGCGGTAGACATGCATGGTTTCAGAGTGCGGACCGATAATTACGTCCTCCGTCCCCTCCCCAATATGCTTCAGCTGCTTAATATCACAAAAAGAGAAGGCGGGCCTGATGCGGGTATCTCTTCGTTTGAAATAAACGACACCTTCAATAAAAACCTTCCGGCAAATTACATGGATGTTAAAACTGCGATTAAAGGCAGTGTAAACGGTATCACTCTTAAAAACGGGAATCCTGATTACTGGTTAAAGATAGAAACCGCGGCTATAAGAAACCCTCACGGGGATGTGATTCTTAACGAAGTGGGACTTTCTGATCCGAGCTGGAACAGCGCAAGCTCAATGTTTGAGCAGCCGTTTAATGAAACCTTTAAAATTAACACTATTACGAAATGGTCGCATGATTATTCCGCAACCTTTGTGGAAACTTATACCGACAACAATCCCGCAGGCGCTGTTACTACAACAGTTACCGCCTCTGATCCGGCCTTGCCCTACACGGTAACTCCGAGCATTACTTCTGATAATGCTTTTCTTATCAAAACAACTTTTGCAGACAATACCTTTCTTGAAACTTACAGGTATTATGTAAATGATTCCGGCGTCGTACAGCCTCTTACGCTTGACAAATACGCGCAAACTTTAAGAATGCCCAATCTTAACTGGGAGATTGTCTACAAAGCCACAGAATTTGGCACACGCACTATTGATCTTTTAATAATACCGGAAATATTCAGTCACTTGTTTTAATTAAACTATATTTACGATTTACGACTGATCCGCCTTAAGGCGAGATCTCGGCACGCAAGCGTGACGGACGATTGACAATTTAATGTAGCTGTAAACAGCAGATATATAATCCTCATTAAATAGTCATTAGTACTTCGTCATTTTTCCAACAGGGGGTTTTTTAATGAAAAAGTTATTTACTGTTCTAACTGTATTGTTCCTGGTCACCACCGCCAAAGCGGAATTCAAATTAATTCCTCTCTTTGACGCGGATATCCGCCTGGCTTACTCTTCGGTCTTAGAAAGCAGCGGCGGGTACGCGGGTTCCGGCTGGATTTTCTTTATGCCGGCTATGAAGTTATCCGACAACGACTATATCCTCCCCGTCTTCAATATTAATGTTTCCTTAAGCGAAAGAGTTATTGAGGAAGAAACCCTTTTCTTAAAGAGAATGAATAATCTCGGATCTGTTGCCTACAAACATAAATTCAGCAAAGAACTCGAAGCAAAGGTTTCCTTCGACACCAAATACAATTTCAATATGGAGACCAAGGACGAGCCGTTCGGCAAGGGACTTTACGACCTGTATGACATTGGAGTATCCGGCTCGGTGTCTTACAACTTTTTCTTTAACGACAAACCCCTCCCTTTAATGTTAGGGGCAAAATACTATCAAAGAAAATATCCTAATTACACTTCACTCGGCGCTACTAGCGCCACCATAACGAACGGTAAAGAATTCAAACCCAAGGATTTTAACGCGGCAGCTTTTACGGTTGATTACAAAACTATAATCGCATCGTTTTTTGCCGATTTAACTTACAATCTGGTCTGCAAGAACTACCTGGATGCTTATACGAGAACTTCAAACGGTGAGATTTCCGATACTATCCGGCTTGACACCGCGCATTATGTCACTCTTGCGGTACAGATGCCTGTTTCACAGGGAACTTTGGCGGGCATGGATATTGATTATGCTCTTTACGCTTCAAACGGGAGTATTTATGACAGTACCAATCTGGTATTCACAGATGAATATTACGCTTTTGGAAGTCTTGCTTTTAAACCCTATTATTCTTTCAATCTTATCGGCGACTTAAACACGGCGCTTTTCTACCAGGTGCTTTTCAGGAATTACAAATCAAGGAAAGCAAGAAGCAGCAGCGGTGCTTACAGCGCGGATAATCAAAGCGATCTGGAAAATACGATAGGTGTCTCTCTTAAATATCCAATAGACAAGAATTTCAATTTAGTCGCAGGGGTTTCTTATATGGCGGCGGACTCAAATATGAAGTTCCAGGATTTTGTAAAATATAACTTTAAAATATTCGGCGCTTCAGCCGGCGTTTCTATGAGCTTTTAACCCGAAATAAAAATAATTTCGGGTTTAGATTGCGCTGATGAAAGCAATTTGATTTCGCTGATTATTAAATCGTTGTAGGTTTATATTTGATCTGAGGGGTTTTGATATCTGCAAGTTTTGTAAAGTAATTCAGCGTATCATCAAGTTTATCGGCGGGTGAGGTTTTCAAAGAGCCTCGCCCGCCTTTTTTCATCTCAAAATATATATTATTCCCCTCTTTTTTTATATAAGTTATCCCGAGTTTCTTTGCGGTTATCCGTATCTTCACTATCTTTAAAAGATTCTCGGTCTCGGACGGAAGCCGGCCGAACCTGTCAAGGAGTTCTCCCTTCAGTTTTTCTGTTTCTTCGAAAGTTCCCGCCCCCATCAGGTCCTTATAAATATTTATTTTCAAAAAGCCGTCGTTAACGTAATAATCCGGCAGGTACGCGTTAATTTTAATGTCTATCTGAATGTTTTCCTCTACACTTTCTTCTTTCAGCCCTTTCGCCGAGTTTACGGCTTCTTTTAGAAGTTTCATATATAATTCCAGGCCTACCCGGCCTATCTGCCCGTGCTGCTCTCTCCCCAATATATTTCCGGCGCCGCGTATCTCCAGATCTTTCATTGCAATAGAATACCCCATGGACAGCTCATCGCATTCTTCTATGGCGTTAAGCCGCTTCATCGCCGTCTCGGAAAGCGCTCTTTTTACGGGATAGGTAAAATACGCGTACGCTTGAGCCCTGCTTCTTCCGACCCTTCCCCGGAGCTGGTAAAGCTGGGAAAGCCCGAGGTCCTCGGAATTTTCCACAATTATAGTATTTGCCGAAGGATTATCCAGCCCGGCTTCAATAATGGTGGAGCAGACCAGTACATTATATTTTTTCTTATAGAAGTCCCGCATAATTTTTTCAAGTTCCGGCCCCGGCAGCTGCCCGTGCGCCACAGCTATTTTCGCTTCAGGTATAAGTTTCTCAAGCTTTGCCGCAGCTCTTTTTATCGTTTTAACCTGGTTATAGACATAGTACACTTCCCCGCCCCGCTTTAACTCCTTTAAAACGGCTCCTTTTATAAGTTTTTCGTTATATTCTATTATATACGTCTGGATTGGCATTCTGCCCGCAGGAGGGGTGTTAATATTACTTATTTCCCTTATTCCCGAAAGCGAAAGATAAAGAGTTCTCGGTATCGGAGTAGCAGACAAACTCAGACAATACACGCTTTGCTTTAATTTTTTTAATTTTTCTTTTTGCGCCACGCCGAATTTTTGTTCGTCATCCAGTATTATCATCCCGAGGTCTTTAAAGCAGATGTCATCCTGGAGCAAACGGTGGGTACCTATAACTATATCTACCCCTCCTGTCTTTAATTTTCCGATGGTTTGCGCGTGTTCTTTCTTACTGCCGAATCTGGAAAGCATCTCTATCTTCACGGGATAGTCGGCCATTCTTTCTTTAAAAGTATTATAATGCTGCTCCGCAAGAATAGTGGTGGGACAGACGAACGCCGCCTGCTTGCCGTCCAGCGCGCATTTAAAAGCGGCTCGGAGCGCCACTTCCGTCTTGCCAAAACCCACATCCCCGCAGACCAGCCGGTCTATAGGTCTTCCTTTTTCCATATCTTCTTTTACTTCCCGTGCCGCGCGGAGCTGATCTTTTGTTTCTTCATATATAAAAGCGCTTTCAAATTCCTTCTGCCACTCCGTATCCTTTGAAAAGCTGTAACCTTTTAACGACTCCCTTGCCGCGTACAGATCCAGAAGGTCGGTTGCCATTTTTTTAACATCTTCTCTGGCTTTTTCCTTCGCCTTTTCCCATTGAGAAGTGCCCAGATTGGAAAGTACGGGTTTTTCTTCAAAACCCACGTATTTTTGTATTTTATTGATATCTTCCACCGGAACATAAAGTTTATCATTATTTAAATACTCCAGGGTCACAAAATCTTTTTTTGCGTCGGCGACCGTAATACTGAAGAGTCCGAGGAACTTCCCGATGCCGTAATTTTCATGTACAACTATTTCTCCGGTGTTTATTTCAAAAACACTTTTTACGGGGGTTCCGTCTTTAAAGAAACGCTTTCTTCTTTTCGCCGCAGGTCTTATATTCGCATACCGGCCAAAAATCTCATTATCCGTTATAAAGCAAACTTTTGCATCCGTATAATTAAAACCGGCAGACAGCGAACCGGAAAGGTAAATACCGGAAAAAGAAATTTTACTTTCCTCCAATAGTTCGGAAAATCTTTCTTTTTCTCCGTCGCTGTTAAAGAGTATGTACACTTCCGTGCCGTTTTCTTTGAGCTTGGCCATTTCCGCGATAGCAAGTTTTACATCACCGTTTGAAGCAATATTGCTTTTCACCTTGAAAGTAATGTCTGTTTTATCAAAATGCGAGTTAAGAACAGAGGAAAACCCTTTAATGCCCGGTATTTTGGTCTCCTCCGAAATTTGTTCTTCCATATAAACAATTGAAGCAGGCGGAAGGTAATCAATTATAGCCCCTTCCTGAAAATCCGTTTCGCCCGCGGGATATATTACTATTTCCTCCTGTTCTTTCAGGGACTTTTGCGTCACCGGATCAAATATTCTTATTGTTTCTATGGTGTCGCCGAGAAAATCCAGCCTTGCGGGGTGTTCTGTTGTAAAAGGAAAAATATCAAGTATGCCGCCTCTTACGGACACCTCTCCTTTTTTTTCAACATAAGCCTCCATGGTATAACCCGCTTTTATGAGGCTTTCCACCAGATTTACGAGCTTAACTTCTTTTCCTTTTTCCAGTTTAAATATTGAGTCCTCAAATATTTTTCTTTTTGGTACGGACTGCAAAAATGAAGCTCCGGTAAAAACCGCGGCTTTAAACTTTCCGCTTAGCAGTTCTTTAATCCCTGTTATCCTTTGCTCTTTTATCTCATTGGAGGCGGGAAGCCTGACACCCTCAAGCTCTTCTACCGCGGGAAAAAGAAACACACCTTCTTCCATAAAGGTCTGAAGGTCGTAATAAACACGGAGGGCTGAATCGTTATCCGGATAAATAAGAATTACCGGGCGGGAGGTGTCATGATTTAAGGAATACGCAAAAAAAGCATCAGCGGAACTTTTCATTCCGCTGATTTTTACTGCCTCGTCTTTCTTTATTTTTTCAAGCAGCAGAAGGTACGCCCGGCTTGCAAGGAGCAGACCTTTGAGTTTAGGATCATCCATTTAAAATTTGACTTTTACCGGTTCCTTCTCCGCTTCGGCTATCTGAAAGTACTCTTTTGCTTTAAAATTGAACATACCGGCTATTATATTGGTCGGGAAAATCTGCAGAGAGTTCAGATAGCTCATAACCGTGTCGTTATAGAACTGCCTGGCGTAGGCGATTTTACTTTCTATACCGTCTAACTGCTCCTGCAGCATGATAAACTGTGAATCAGCTTTAAGCTGAGGGTAAGCCTCTACAACGGCAAATAAACTTTTTAACGCAGAAGTCAGGCCGTTTTGCGCGGTTTGCATATCAGAAACGGAACCCGCATTCATAATAGAAGCTCTGGCTTTTGTCACGGCTTCAAAGACGCCTTTTTCATGCGAGGCATAACCTTTAACCGTCTCGACCAGGTTAGGGACGAGGTCCGCTCTTTTTTTAAGCTGTACATCCACCTGCGCCCAGCCGTTCTCACACCTGTTACGCAGAACCACCAGCCGGTTGTAAATGCCTATTAACACAAAAGCCAGTATTACGGCTATCGCGGCAAGAACCAACAAAATTATCGCAGTCATATTTAATCCTCCCATCCAAAGAATTTAAACGTAAAACTCCTTATTTCATCTTTAAAAACCGCCGAGCCCATGGCTACAAACGGCATGAACAATACCAGAATGGCAGAGATTGCGCCTACCAGCCTGTTATAATCAAGCAGTACTCTGGTAATTATAACACAAAAGGCTGTAAATAAAAACACCTTCCAAACTTTTATGCCTTTTTCCGCCGCCTGACCGCCAAAAAGTATTTCTACGGCTTTGACAAAGACAAACCAGGTAACAATCGGAAAAATAGAAATAAACATGTACCACCTGTAATAAAACGCTTTTACGGCAAAACTAAAAGGCGGGGTGTTTGTTAAACGGTAGATGAACGAGTTAACGGGTTTAACATAAACCCCCTTTAAGCCTTTCAATGTGACGCCTTTTTTTTCGGAGATGAGAGAAGCCAATACCGCAGAAAGAGAATCCAGCTTTTCATTGAACAGCAGACCCGAAAATCCGTTTGTTTCATTTTCAATAATGTATTTAAGATCATCCGGACCAAGCAGCCCGGTGGTGTTCTTTCCCTGAAATTTATAATATTTATTTTTCACTTTATCAATGAAGATAACTATATCATTATCTGATTTTCTTCCTTTTATTACTTCCTGAAAATATTTGGAATTATATTCTATGTTTTTATCTATTATAAAACGTATTTTTATCCCGGTCTTTGATTCCAACTCGCCGGTCAATTGTCCCGCAACCGGAGGAAGTAGAGCGCTTTCCGTATTTTGTCTATACTCCACGCCGGAAAGAGAGAGAAAGGCGGCAAAGAAAACAACGGTTAAGTTCATTACATTGCCCTCAATATTTTAATTCTTTCTTCGATCGGCGGGTGGGTGTCAAAAAGTTTACCGGCAGTACCCTCTATGTTTTTAAACGGATTCGCGATAAAAAGATGCGCGGTTGCTTTGTTGGCAACTTCTAACGGCTCGGTGTCTTTGGATATTTTTTCGAGAGCGCCGGCAAGACCCGGAGGATACCTGGTTAAAAGAGCAGCGGAAGCATCCGCCTGGAATTCGCGCCTTCTGGAAATTGCAAAATGCATCAGTTGGGCAATCAGAGGGGATAATATCGCCAGAAGTATTGAAGCTATTAAGAGGGCCGCGCCGATATAACCTCCGGCGCCTTTTCCTCTTCCCCCGAGCCTTGACCACCTTACATTACGGAGCATCCAATCAGAAAGAAGCGTAACGGTACCCACCAGCACAACTGAGACCGTGGAGATAAGTATATCGTAATTTTTAACATGCGAAAGTTCGTGCGCGATGACACCTTCCAGCTCCTGCCGGTTAAGTTTTTCCATTATTCCGGTCGTAAAAACCACCGCGGCATGCGCGGGATCTCTTCCCGTTGCAAAAGCATTCGGGGCGGTATCATAGATGACATAAACCTTGGGTCTCGGCAGACCGGCCGCCAGGCAAAGGCCTTCTACCGTATTTATCAAATATACATGGTCTTGCGGATCGGCAGGAACTGCGTGAGACAAGGAAAGCACTATCTGGTCACTGTAGTAATAGCTTCCCCAGGCCATGACAAAAGAGATAATGGCAGCCAGAAAAACTCCGAAAGAACCGAGACCGGAAACCTTGCCGAAAAAATAACCAAGGAGGAGTACCAATATAACGAAAAGAACTATCAGAAAAACCGTTTTATATTTATTTGAAGATATTTCTTCGTAAATCATCTATTTTCTCTACTTTTTCGAAGGGCCGGGCCGGGGTTTGTTCTGCTTTTGCATTCTCTCCCTTTTCTCCAGAAAATCTTTTGGAAGTCCTCTTTCTTTTAAACCTTCAAGTCTTTTAAATCTTTCCATTTGTATCCGTTTGTATTTCTCAATGAGAAACGGGTATTTTTTTATCGTTTCTTTAAAGTTTTGAATATTGTCCGAGGACTTCTCGTTCTTTAACATAAAATGAACTTTGTCAAGCTGTTCCGGGGTCATACTTTTTCGCCATTCAGGATTTTTCTTTATGTACTCTTTCAATCCGGCAAGCATCATTAATCTTCTGGCAGCTTTTATTTTTTCAAGATCCCCATTCTGCTTTAATTTAGTATAAAGAGTAATATTCGCCAGCGATTTTCTGTGCGCCTCTCCAAACACTTTTTGCATTCTGCTTTTAATTTTTTCCTGTTTATAATTCCTTTGATTTTGAACAATACGGCATTCGTTATCCTGGGTGATGGAAGTTTCCGCCAAAGATTCACCGGACGCATCAATTCCGGTCACAACCACTTCCCCTTCAAAAACACCGAAGTTGCTCTCTTTTTCGAAAGCTTCCGCGCCAAATTGTGTGCCTTTAACCGCCGCAACAGCAGTGGGTGTCTTTACTTCAAATTTCTTTGTTATACCGGAAACTTTATTTATTATATTTACTATCCCGCCCGATATCAGTTCAAGAAAAGTATTCTGCTGTTTAGGGGTTCTTTCCATTTTTGTAAGCACCAGCTGGGTATTTTCCAGAAGGGTTATCATGGAATTACTTTCATCAAATATAATTTCTGCTTTTCCGCCCTTTTTCGTAATAACTATATCCCCGTCTGCAAGTTCCATATCAACATCAGCTGTTGTAAGCTCGGTATCTTTTACCTTTTTTACAAAGACATCCCCTTCCACATCGCTGAACACCGCCTTGCCTTCGGCAGCAGCAAAAGCAGTAAGCAAAACCACAAGCATAAGTGTTTTGATTATTTTCATTTTTTTATCTCCCGCCTAAGCGGGTTTCGCAAAGGATTAAGGTTCGATATTTAGATACTTTGCTCAACCTGCGGCATTTGCTTTTTTTACTTCAATTACTTCTGTTGCTTCCATTACTTCTTCTTTACTTGCTTTCCTTGCTTCAACTTCGTACTTGTTTTTAATAGGTGGTAAACGAAGTTCCTTTAACATCCGTGGCTGTGCTGTTAGCCCAAAGCAACCCGCCGCTTTGCAGATAGGCCCAACCTGTTCCTACAGAGGAGGGAGAAGCTGCAACAACCGAAACGATAGCGCTGTCTCCCAGAGGTCTAGCCCTTGCCGGAGGTATAACAGGCATATAACTTGCAAAGTTATTCAAATCAACCGGCCAGACCCCTTCCTTTTCCGAGTAGTAAATGCTGACTGACGAGCGAAGCGCGCTAAGATTACCTTTTGTAGCGCCTTCACGGCTTACTTCCACCATCTGCGAAAATTTTGGAGTTGCAATAGCCGCAAGTATTCCAATAATAGCAACGACTATCATTAACTCAATTAAAGTGAACCCTTTTAGTTTCATATGTAAATTATATACCATATACGGTAAAAGTCAATGAGAAGTTTAAGTTGAGTTTGCCCATTATTTCGAAAAAACTCACAAAAAAACATGCAAACTAAGGCATAACGGAATTTTCGCAAGTGGAGTTTTCCTGTTTTCTGTGACTTATGAGCAACGTACAGAAATTTAATGAAATGTTCGGAAAGAAGGCTGAATTGTTCGAGCAAAGCGAGTTGAGCAAAGTCTAAATATCAGACCTTAAATCTTTGCGAAATCCACCTAGGCGGATAACGAAACATGGAGATAAATTTCCTCCAGTTGCGAATCGGAACGGAAAATGGGAAAAGTCCACGACATTTAGTGATTATAGTTAATAAAATTCGTAGGGTTTGCAAGGTCTTTTGCAGCAGTGATACAAT
>MFGS01000031.1:27631-38062 GCA_001778355.1 Candidatus Firestonebacteria bacterium RIFOXYA2_FULL_40_8 | reverse complement strand
GACTAAAACTATACTCGCTTTATTGGCCACGGAACAATACACATCGGCTTTCATTCTTACTGTTTTTCCTTTGTACGCCGCATAACCTGCATATACGGTATAGTAACCAAAGTTTGAAGCACTCACTCCGGACGAAGCTGTGGTTATTTTACCACTATAACTACCGGATGATTTTAACGTGCCCTCTCTTGAAACAACACAAGGGAGGCTTCCGGTCCAGGCGAGACGCCAAGTATCTGCCGTGTAGGTACTATCGGAAGAAGGGTTTGTAAATGAAGTGCCCCCGCTCCAGGTTTCAAAATCGGGGTTGTTGACACTAATATCTATGGCTGTTTCATTTGCCGTCGTTGTGCTCGTAGTTGAGGTGGAGGTGCTGGTGAGTGTATTTGACGGATCAAGCGGATTGCTCCGGCTCATCTCTCTCGCGCAGCCGGTACAAAGAGAAAAAAACAAAACTACAACTCCCATACCAAGAAGATATTTTTTCATCTTTTTAAGCCCCATTTAAAATTTAATTTTATAAGCTAATTGTATCCCGTCATTATTCTGTTTCATAGAAAAACCCTGCTGGTTTTGAACGCCAAAAATAAAAGGATCCGCTACACCAAACGCCCAAATCCCTACCGCAGTCCAAAAGCTTATCGTATTAAGATTTCTAAGATCTGTTTCTTTTTTAACCAGTGCGTTAAAATCACTGCCGGCGACCGCATTAGTATAATCAGCCACTGCCTGCTCATGCAAAAGATAAGTATATACCGTGGCTCCGATAGCAAGAACTTCACCCGTTAATATTGCATAACCTTTTAAATCCTGACCGTTCTCTATCTGCCCCCGTCCGGGAATAAGAATAGACCTTAAGGCAATGTCTTCCGCAGTTTTTGCTTCAATCTTTTTCCTTTTCGTTGTCCCGGCGTTTTTTCCAAGCATTCCTCCGGAAGAAACGGGCGACCTCACCGGATCATCATTAACGAACTCCTTTTTTACTTCCAATCCTGCAAGTTTTTGAGAAGCATACTTAGATAGCGCAGCAAGTTCGCTGTCCATGCCGCAAGCTTCCGAGACGCTGGTTATCATCTGCCCTGTCTCTACATCTACTATCCTAAGATTAAGATAAAATGTTGAGCCTATCTTTCCTATGCTTCCCACGACCATTTGCTTCATGTTTAGTATTTTACCTATCTCTACGGCACAGTCGGTGGTCGTGCAGCCCGTCATCTGGAACGATTGCTCTTTTAGAACTTTGTCCAGATTTGACCTATCCAATACTACATACTTTCCGGTATTAAACAAATCGTTTCTTATCAAGTCGGTGACCGTACTCGCAATTGATACTGATACATCTTTCGGAACAAGTTCCATTACCGCAATCTGTATCTTCCCTTCGGCAAAAGCAAAACTAATACAAGATAAAAAAAGAAATAACATTTTTTTCATAAGGTGCCCCCCTACATTTTCTTTATTTTAAGCTAAAGTGTAAAATAAGTCAATGTGAAAATACTAACATTTTCTATGGGTTTGCAGGCCTTGCTGGTTTTAACAATAATCTATTTCCGACAGGAGTTTTACACTATATTATTGAACAAGGACTATTCTATTCAAACCGAAGCGCCTCTATTGGATTAAGTTTTACGGCTTTTCTCGCGGGGAATATTTCAAAAGGCTTACATAGTAACAAAAAAGCCGTACCTCTATTATCAGAGATACGGCTTTTGTTCTTTTGCTCTTATTAGTTTTTTTCTTTTTTCTCGCTATCTTTCCCGCCCTTCTCCCGTTCGCACTCTCTTAATTGCTCGTGAAGAGCTCTCATCTCTTTCTGCTTGGCGTCAAGCTGGGTCATTATGTTAAACATTTCCGGATTCTCGGTTTTCATTTTTTCCAGCCGTTCCTGGGAAGGACCTTGCCGTTTTTCTTTTCCTTCGCGGGGGCCTTCGCGTCTTTCCCCGTCTTTGCCTTCTTTTTTCCATTCTTTTCTTCCCTCACGTCCTTCTTTCCTGTCCTCCATTTCTTTTTTGCGTTTTTCCATCTTTTCTTTTTGTTCTTCATATTTCTTCGGATCCGTTTTTTTAAGTTCTTCAAGCTCAGTTTCACGTTTCGCTTTTCTTGCTTCTTCCAGCGTTTTTATCTGGTCTATTAAAACCTTTATCTCGCCCCTCTTGACCTTCATCTGATCTGCTAAAGGCTGGCATTCCTTGCAATCCGTCTTTATTTCCCTCTCCCCCTGCACGGGTCCTCTTCCTTTTCCTTCACCCTGCTTTGGCCCTTCCTGCGCCAAAAGCATTCCTGAAACAAATAAGCATACAGCCGCTCCAAACACCACCATTCTCATCTTCTTCATATATACTCCCTCCATTAAGAATTACTTATTGCTGATTTCTAATAACTAATTAACCTTATGGTCTTTCTATTTATTAGACACGATTATACGGAAAAAGGTTACAGGAATAATTATTAAATGATTTTAATGTGATTTGTTATTTGATTTACATTGTTATTCAATATACTTAGATATGACCTGTTTACAGTTACCTTAAATTGTCATTAGTCATTCGTACTTTGTAATTATCTTTTAGGAACTGGATCATGGCCGCCTTCGTGAAACGGATGGCATTTCGCGACTCTCTTTACCGCCAGCCATCCTCCTTTCACCGCGCCAAATCTGCTTATCGCTTCCATTGCGTATTCGGAGCAGGTGGGTGTAAATCTGCAAGACGGCGGGAGATACGGGGAGATCCCTTTTTTATAGATCTTTAAAATAAATATCAAAACCGTTTTCACAGGAGTCCGCTTTCGGTGAACATTTTTTTGACAATGCTTAAAATTTCTTCTTTTGATTTTTTGAGGATCTTTTCTGAGGTGATTATTGCGGCGGTTTTTTTCTTTGGGAGTTCTTCCCTTAAATTCCTTACGGCTTCCCGAACGGCTCTTCTGACAGCATTTCTTTTTACGGCGGGTTTTACTTTAGCGGGAAGGACAGCGAACCTGAAATGTCCGCTGCCGCTCTCGCCTATTATCAAGGAAATATCCCTTCCTCTTATTCTTTTTCCTTTTTCAAAAAGCTTTTTTACTTCATTGGAAGTTAAGGAATCGATCATTTATTTATTGATTAAACTTTTTCTTCCCTTCGCTCTGCGTCTGGAAAGCGTTCTCTTTCCGCCCACCCTTCTCATTTTCTTTAAGAAGCCGTGAGTTCTCTTTCTTTTTCTCTTATGCGGTTGAAATGTTCTTTTAACCATATTCTTGTAACCTCCCGGAACTACCTTTGATATTAAGTTTACTAAATATATCACAGGACACCGTCATTGTCAAAGAAACAATTAACAGAGAAAATGACTAAGGACTAATGACTAGTGACTATTTAGAGAAAATGACTAAATACTAATGACTAGTGACTATTTAAGGTAAGCGGTAAAAAACCCCGCTAATATTTAGATAAATATATTTGTTTTTGGAAGGCGGAATCTTTTCTCCGCCATCATAAAATAGTCATTAGTCACTAGTAATTAGTACTTCTTTTTTTTCCGCATCCATATTTTTTTATATTTTGCGGAAAAAAATCCTTGACATTTTCTTCTAACTGGTATAAGATTACTTCGCTCGGTAGTTTTAATTCGCTGCCGAAAGCAGACAGATTTTCATGAGAAAAACACGCGGACAGGCTAAAGGCCTGTCTTTGTATTTAAAGGGAAAGCCACCACAACAGGTTGTGGATAACTTTGCTAAAATACACTACAATTTGTACCTGTGGATAACTTTGCAAATCCTTTGATAATATAGGGTTTTCACGATATTCACAGTGTGGATAAAGTTGTGGATAAGTATCGCTAAATTCGCCAAAAATAGCTAAAACTTCAGAAAAGCATTTAGAAATAAGGGGATTTATCAATATGACGGATGTTTCAATATGGAACAAGGCATTAGAAACAATACAGACGCGTGTCAGCAAACAGTCTTATGACACCTGGTTTAATGTAGCTAAAGCTATTGCCTATGATGATGCTTCTTCAACCCTTACACTTGAAGTTCCAAACAATTTCAACAAAGAGTGGTTGGAGAAAAATTATAAAGAACTGATGCTGGAAGCTCTCCGGTCCATTGAAAATAAAGATGTCTTTATTAATTATTCTATTTCAACCGTAAAGCAGGAACCAGTTGTTTTGGAAACTGCGAATATCTCTCCGCGGGAAGAAAAGAAATTTACCTCAGGCACCATCATCGGGCTTTCGCTGGATCCGAAATATATCTTTGAAAATTTCATCGTGGGAGACAGCAACAGATTTGCTCACGGTGCTTGCGTTGCCGTATCAGAAGCCCCCGCAAAATCCTACAACCCGGTTTTTATCTACGGGGGAGTGGGACTGGGAAAAACACATCTCTTACACGCCATAGGTAATGCCATCAGAAAGGGTGACCCTTCTTTAAAAATAGCGTACCTCACGTCTGAACAGTTCTTAAATGAAATGGTCTCGGCCATCGCTTCCGGAAAAATAAATGACTTCAGGAACAAATACCGGTACGTGGACCTTCTTATGATAGACGATATCCAGTTCCTCCAGGGAAAAGAGGGGATGCAGGAGGAATTTTTCCATACCTTCAACGTGCTTTACTCCGCCAACAGACAGATAGTTGCAACCTCGGATTCTAAACCGCAGGAGTTAAAAATAGAAGAGCGTTTAAAATCCAGGTTCGAAATGGGGCTTATCGCGGATATAGGCGCTCCGAGTCTTGAGCTCCGTGTTGCTATCTTAAAAAGAAAAGCGGAAAGCGAGAGAACATTCCTTTCTGACGAAATTTGTTTATACATCGCCAATATGGAAACCAGTGATATAAGAAAACTCGGCGGGTATCTCACCAAGATACTTGCCTACTCCTCGATAACAAAGGCCAAGATCACGTTAGAGCTGGTTAAAGAGTGCCTTAAAGACGTTGTTCCTGCCGCCCAGGAGAAAAAGATTACCATTGAGGATATAAAAGAAGCCGTTGTCAAATACTACAAGCTCAGACCTTCCGATATGGTCACAAAAAAACGCACCCAGCCGGCTGCTTACGCGAGACAGGTGGCAATGTACTTGACCAGAGAACTTACAGACATGTCTTTACCCGAGATCGGCCAAAATTTCGGCGGCCGCGATCATTCCACAGTAATTCACGCCTACGATACTATCAGCGCAAAGATACAAACCGATCTTGTATTGAGTCAGGAGTTAAAAGCGATACAGGAGCTTACGAAAGCGTAAGCTCCAAGTTTATAAGGTTTTTAAAGTTAGTAAGGTTTGTAAGGTTAAAGATCTCGTAAGATTTATCTAATAAAACAAAAAAATCATTACCTTTTTTAACTTTGTTCTTTTAAATAAATCTTTCCAGATTTTAAACTTTACAAACCTTAAAAACCTTACTAACTTTACAAACCGTTATTAACCAAACTTACTAACTTTTGTGAGTAAGTTTGGTTAATAACTTATCCACACGAGAATGTTCAAAACTTATCCACATAACTAACACTCGTTAACAATTTCGTTAACATAATTACCAACATGGTTCTTTCTTGTAACAACTGTACGTTTAGAGCTATTCACATATCCACAGGCTCTACTACTACTACTACTATCTATATAAGTAATTAATTATATATATAGTGTAAGTGTTTCTGTGAGTATAAACCTATCCGAGCTTACGCACGGAGTTTCGACGATAGGTAGATTTTGATTATTCATGCCAAATTCATCCCATGAGCTCACGCTCAGGGTTTTCTTTGGCATAACGTCATAAAATATTTTCAACTTAATTAAAACGTTCTTTACCTTTTATAATATTAATACTATAATTATTACAAAGTAAAACAAAAGAGAGGGGATTAAATGATAATTAAAAAATATATTATTTTAATATCCATAATACTTATTAATATTTCATTTATATCAGCCGAACCAATAACGCTTGAACAATCTGATTTCTATATTCAATCCGGTAAAACTATAGAAGTAGGTACAGGAGCTTCTTATGGTTATGCTAAATATTTTTATGCATCTGACCCAACAGTAGAATATGAAAATAAAGACGCGGTAATACCTGTTTTTTTGAGGTTTAAACCTTTTCAGAATATAGAAATATCATTAAAAAGTACTTACCGTTTATTAAAAGAAACAGAATTTAATATTTTAAAGAAAAACACGGGATATGTGGAAGGTTCCGGCAAATTAGGGCTTTTTGAAGGATGTGCTTTAAAATTACAGGCGGAAATACCGGGCGCAAACCCGGATGATGCCGCTGTAGAAGGTTTAAACATAGGAGCCAGGGTTCTTATTTCAATTAAATCAAATCCCTTAATAATACATCTTAACGGCGGCTATACTTATTCTTTTGCTTATACGGTAAACAGTATGCAAGTTGACCCGGGTAATTATATTTTTGGCGGGGCCGGGGTGGAATATGAAATGGGTGGAGTAAACCCGCTGGTTGAAGTTACGGTTATGTCCGTAGGAAAATCTGTGGCGGGTGGAGTGGAAGACGTAAACGAACCCCTGCTTCTTGACATCCTTGCCGGTTTTTCCTGGAAAATTGACAGTATAAAAATAAAAGCGGGCTTTGCATATTCTCTGGATACGTACAATATTTATAACTGGAAGATAGTTTCCGGTGTAAGCATTTTATTGTAGGAGTTGGAAAAAATGAAAAAGAAAATAAAATACTATACTCTAATAGTTATCGCCTGTGTTTTTTTATTTGGCTGTACGGCGCGCGAGAAAACAAATATTTTGGGAGCGGTCGTTGTTTCCCCCGGCTCTGAGGTTGCGAGCGCTATTGGTAACATGTCCACGGGTCTGCGTTTATCAAAAACCTGCGCTACTTCCGCAAAAAGATCTCCATCAGCTTTTCAAGCACCTTCTTTTGCCATTTCGTATGTACCCGGACTCGGAGATGCCGACACCGGTGACGGACATTATAATGTAACAGCGGGAGGGGGAACGGGAGTAAGACCGAGCGGTTCAGGCAAATTGTGGTTCTTAACCGATTTTGACGCCGATAAAACCGATAAATCAAAAGTATTATATATGGTGCTTCCTCCTGCACCGGGAAGTATGAGAGTTTACGATGCTCCTAATTTGCAGTCAACCTCTACGCTTCTGACAAGCGTATCAATGGGTGTTACGAAATACATACCCAATATGTGGCGTAAACTTTCAAACGGAGAGCCGACCTCTACCGGTTGGCTGACTATTACAACCTCACCGTCAACCATGAATAATATTTCTTCAACACTTAACACTTTTTTCAACTCCTGGAAAGATGCGGGAGGCCCGCTCGGGATCTACGTTGAATATGACGCCGTGGACCAGTTCGGCTTTCAAATACACCAGGGCGAAGTCATGGATATGCGAAGCGGCCCGCCGTCCAACGCCGATCCGGCGCATGTTATCGGCACGGGATATATGGTAACTCCTCGCGGCAGGTTCACCACAAACTTAGACGCCTACATCGGAGATCTGGGCCCGATAAGCGGCACCATGATACTTACTTCATATAACGGAGGGGTCGGCACTTTCACAATTAATTCCGACGGCAGTATCGATGGCGTAGTCAAAGACAGCTCAGGTGTCCAGCTCGGTGTAGTAGCTCTAAACGCCGACGGCACCGGCACCTACACCGACGAAAAAGGCACACACAATATTTTGAATTAAGAAACAAGGAACGCAGTATTCAGCAGGGTGACTGTCCCGCTCTCTGTCGAGAGATCTCGGCTGTACTTTTGCCGGAGGACTGTCACCCGGAGCAGCAAGAACACATATTATTCAGGAGAAAAGTGAAAGAGTTTCAGATGCCATTGTTCAATCGGATTATTAGAACAGTTTCTTTGGTTGGTATCGGAATATTTGATATCATGGCTATAGCATTATTTATTATCTTTGCAATATCAGGCAACATAAATTTGTTTGTTATTATCTGGATGATTTTAGCCGGAATTTCATCATATTTTTTTATTTTGCTCATGGGAATTATGATGCCTTCTAAGATAATCTTAGGTGACAATACTTTCAAAATCAAGATTTTGTTTGCCGTAAAAGAATTGAAGTATTCCCAAATAAATAAAATTATATGTTATCAATTTTATTACTCAAAACTTTTATGGGTCAAGACCGACGGGAAGACATTGTTTAATAAATATATAATTATTTCTTTAACCAAGCAAATCATGGAACAGTTTCTTGAAGAAATAAAAACAAAAACCGACAAGTTGCAAACAAAAGAATTTATCGTTACTTATTAAATCAACACCACATTATATTGTACTTTGTCATTCGTAATTTGTAATTATCTTTTCTTTAGGGAGGAAAGTATGAAAAAAGTATTTTGGTTGTCAGCAGTTGCACTGCTTTGCGTCTCCTTCACCGTCTATGCGGCAGAGGAAACAAAAGCGGCGGTGAAGGCGGAAGTGAAGAAAGCGGAAGCTCCGGCGGTTACGTGGGCGGACTGGCGCGCGGCGCAGAAGAAGGCGGATGAACTTGATAAGGCGGAGAAATTTTTGGAAGCGGCGGATGCTTACAGTGAATATGCCAGAATAGCCGTTTTGCTGAAAGACCCGGTAAGAAGTCCTATCCTTAAAGCGTGGGGACTGAATAACGCGGCTTATGCAATAATCAAAGAACATAAAAAAGACCAGAAAGGCGCGAACGCCGCAGAGCTTATCAAAAAAGCAAAAACTCTTGTTGACGAAGCAAAAGCTGTAGAAGGCGCGGATGCAGACTGCAAAAAATGCCTGACCGCCAACGACGCCTACCTGATAGAGTGGAACGCAATCTTAAATGCCGCTCCAGGTAAAACAAACTCGAAATAAGAAAGTTAAGGCAGGGTGACGCAGTAGGGTGACTGTCCCGCTCTCTGTCGAAAGATCTCGACAATTTCATTGGCGGAGGACTGTCACCCGGTGCGACTAGTTCTTATTAAATCAATACCACATTAAGGTAGAACGTGAGCAACGTGCTAACGTGGAACGTTACTAACATTTTTTAAATACTTGTTTACAAACAGCAATTCTATTATGTATAATTAACCTACAATAATTTGAAATTTTCGATATTGCTATAGGGGGAATTTTACGATGAAGATATCCTGCAAAAAAGTTGAATTTCTTGAGAACTTACAGAAAATAGAGGGCGCGGTAGGCATAAAAACCACGCTTCCGGTACTGAGTAACTTCCTTCTTGAGACCTCTGACAAACATCTCCAGCTAACGGCCACTGATCTTGAGCTTACGATAAAATGTAATGTGGAAAACATCAATATCATAGACGGCGGTTCGATAACTATCCCCGCGAAAAAATTCATCGACATCATAAGAGAGCTTCCGGATTCCGATATTGTCGTGGATGTGAACGAGAAAAACAACATCACCATTAAATGCGATAAGATCGTGTATAAAATAATGGGCTTGCCCAAATCAGAGTATCCGCCTATTATGGAGCCGAAAAAAGAAGGGGTTAATCTTAAAATTAATAAAGCAATATTTAAAGAGATGATAAAGAAGACCATATTCTCCGTGTCTTCGGATGAAACCAGGAAAATATTAACCGGCGTACTTTTGGTTGTGGAAAATAACGAAATGAAAATGGTCGGCACGGACGGGCACCGCCTTGCTTTCTTTAAAGCTGCCGTAGGTAAAGTGGCAGACACCAAGATAATAATCCCGACAAAAGTATTGAACGAACTGCAGAAGTTCTTAAAAGAAGATGAGAGCGAAGTGGATATTATTATCTATGAAAACCAGATAACTTTCAAATTTGACAATCTGATAATCACCTCCCGTTTGATAGACGGGCAGTATCCGAGCTACGAGCAGATAATAAACAGGATATTTGACAAGAAAGTAAAAGTAAATACCGAAATACTTACCAAAGCGGTAAAAAGAGTTTCGCTCCTGGCCGTTGATAAAGCGAGCGCGATAAAAATAAAAGCGTCCGACGGAAAACTTATGATAAACGCGACCACGGCGGATGTAGGCGAAGCCGAGGAAGAAGTAGCGGCGGATTATAAAGGCGAAGAGATTACGATAGCGTTTAACGCGAAATACGTTGCCGATGTTTTAAAAGTTATCGGCACCGAAGATGTGGAGATGCAGCTTAGAGATACAATGTCGGCAGGACTTGTAAAGGCGCCTAACGCCGAGAACTACCTTTATATCATAATGCCTGTCCGGATCTAATGGAACTAAAGTCAATAAGCGTCAAAAATTTCAGGAATATTAAAGACGCGGAAGTCACCGGCTTAAAAAAAGCTAACCTTGTCACCGGCGGTAATGCCCAGGGAAAAACCAATTTTCTTGAGAGCATTTACTATCTTTCCACGCTATCCTCAAGCAGAATGAAAACACTGAACGATCTTATCTCTATAGGGGAAACGTATTTTTCCCTGCGGTGCAAAGTGGAAAAGGACGGGCTT
>MFGS01000031.1:24291-27620 GCA_001778355.1 Candidatus Firestonebacteria bacterium RIFOXYA2_FULL_40_8 | reverse complement strand
CGATGCTTACTACGGTCTGGAGAAAGAAACAGCGGTTCGGGTAAATGAAAATCCGGTTTCAAAAAAAAGCGAGTTCATAGGGGAGTTAAAGACCGTGAAATTCTCCCCGGAAGATATTGACCTGATAAAACGCTCTCCCGTGGAGCGAAGAAGAAATATTAATCTTCTCCTGGCGCAGATAAGCCGGCCTTACTTAAGCGACTTGTCCCGCTATCATCAGGTGCTGGCGCAGAAGAACAAACTTTTATTTCAGGTGAGTGAAAGAGGGGCGGATAAAAAAATGCTCGCGGTCTGGAACGCCCAGCTGGTCGAGACGGGGGTGCGTATCGTTAAAGCCCGGCTGGAGGCGATAGACAGCTTGAAAGAGCGCCTGAAAGAACTTCAGCTTAAAATATCCGGCGGGAAAGAAACCATAGAACTTTCGTATAAATCTTCCTTTAATACCGAAGGGGACCTGACAAAGAATTTTGAGGAAAAACTTCTGGAGATGCAGGAAAAAGAGATCCACCGTATGGCTTCTCTTATCGGGCCGCACCGGGACGATCTGGTTTTTATTTTAAACGGGAA
Source organism: Candidatus Firestonebacteria bacterium RIFOXYA2_FULL_40_8 (assembly GCA_001778355.1). Classification (GTDB taxonomy): domain Bacteria; phylum Oederibacteriota; class D2-FULL-39-29; order D2-FULL-39-29; family D2-FULL-39-29; genus D2-FULL-39-29. The sequence goes on along the minus strand of MFGS01000031.1, from coordinate 27,053 downwards.
GGACGCGAAATATTTTTCTTCCGAAGGCCAGCAGAGGTCTATTATTATTAATCTGAAACTCACCGAGTACATGCTGATGAAAGAAAAGACCGGGGAAGAGCCGGTGGTTTTGATCGATGATATTTTCTTTGACCTGGATGAGTCCCGGCGGTCGGCTATCTTATCCGTTTTTAACGGCATGGCGCAGGTGTTCTTAGCGGGGACGGAAGATAAAAATTTCGAAAAATACTTTTCGGAGTACTCTTTAATAAAAATTGAAGAAGGAAAGGTGACGGTAAATGGCCCGAAATAATAAACCCTTAGTCAGCATAGCCCAGCTTCTCGGAAAAACTCTGAAGAGAATAGAGATAATCCAGACCAATAAAGTCAGTAAAGACACCGCCTTTGACAAGGTAAAAGAGTATACTATATATGTAGTCTGGCGCGAAGCCGTAGGCGATGAAATAGCCCGCCACGCCGCTCCGATAGATTTTAACCATGGAGTCGTCACCGTAGAGGTGGATTCCTCCGTCTGGGTAAACGAACTGAAATTCATGAAAGCCAAGCTTATCGCAGGCCTAAACGAAAAACTCGGCATGAAAAAAGTAAAAGATATATTATTCAGAGCGAAGTAACGAAAGTCGTCAAAAAGGGTGAAATTGTAATAGTATTCCGGATAGTTGCTCCTATTTAACGGTGTATTATTTTTTACAATAATCTAACGGCAGGGAATTATTGGAAATAATAGTGCTATATATGGGGCAAATAAGCGTAGTACTATAATTTCCGTAGTACACCGATATGGTGTATAACGGAAATTTAAGTACTTGACAGACAAGGCAATCTATTGTATAATAATTTACGATAATATAGCATTGTTAGATTATCGTAAATTTTAATACAATGAGGTGTTTGTCTATGAAAAAAGAATATATTCTACCAAGGAAATACCCATATTCTATCGGAGGGAGCGAAATAGAGATGATAGCTCGTTTATCCTATGAAAAAACGAATATTATTACATTGGAAAAATTAAAAGAGTACTTTGGTCGCTATAGATCTTTAGTTCAGCTGGTTTATCAGTTAAAGAAAAAAGGTATATTACGGTCAATTAAAAAAGGGGTTTATTGGTATTCTCCTCTTGATGCCGGACCCGGGGGAAGGGGTGTAGAAACTAATCTTGTCCCCGCGATTTATTTCCCTAAGAATAATTATTATATTGGATATTCAACGCAGTACAATGCTTATGGATTTACAGAACAAATATTTCAAACAGTATATGTACTAAATACTTCGCTCCAGAGAGAACGTGTTATTTCCGGTATAACTTATAAATTTATCAAGGTCTCGCCTGAAAGGATGTATGGGATCGAAAAGAAAAATATTGCGAATACAGAAGTATTATTCAGTGATAAGGAAAGAACACTTGTTGATCTTTTCTATTTTTCCGATCCTATTGGCGGATTGAATGCGGCTTTTAATGTCCTTAATGAACAGATAAGTGACAAGAAAATAGATTTGGATAAATTCATTGACTATGCCGTAAGATTTCCTTCTAAATCTACAAGGAAAAGAATAGGTTATGCGTTAGCGCTGGCAAAGGTTTCCGATGTAAAGCTCCGCGCACTAAATAACAGCATTGAAGATAGCTCATTAATAACTTTGTTTGGCGGTAAATCCCGTAAGGGCGTGATTAATAATAAGTGGAGGATTATAATAGATGCTGCATAATGACAAAGACAAATTCAAGCAAATAATAAAGTATGTTCAGGATAAAACAGGCTTTTCAGATGTCTTAATAGAAAAAGATTATTATTTGTCTTTAATTTTATCTAAGGTTAATTTTCTTAGCGAGAATCTTATCTTTAAGGGCGGAACTTGCTTGAACAAAATATATTATTCCTACTTCCGGTTAAGCGAGGACTTGGATTTTTCCATGAAATTGCCATCGGATAGCATTACCAGGGGAATGAGAAGCAGGGCGATGAAACCTGTTAAGGCGGAACTACAAAAATATGTAGAAAGTTTTGGAATAAAATTAGATACTACGAGAGAGCCCGGACGTAATGAAAATAAACAATATGTTTTTTTAATACTATATAATTCTATTTTAGAAGAAAAACAAGGAAGTATAAAGTTTGAAGTCAGCCTTAGATTTAATCCTCTTCTGGATATAAATAAAAAGTCAGTAATACACAATTTTGTTGATCCCTTCTCCCAAAAGTCACTGGTTGAAAGCGGTGAGATCAACTGTCTCAATCTAAAAGAAGCTGTTGCCGAGAAACTCCGGGCCGCGGCAGGCAGGGAAGTTATCGCGCCGCGCGATTTCTACGATCTGGATTTTCTTATAAGAAATAAGTTTAATATCGCCGACCCGGAAGTTCTTAAACTTTTTGAAATGAAAACAAATGAAGAATCAAAATGGGAAGGTCTGCCCAAATACCGTCACAATCTTGGCAGAAGCGATAAGGAAATCAAAGGGATTCTTGAAAGAGCGGAGAGCGAACTTTACCCCGTTTTGAATATCAAAGAGCGAGAAAAGTTTAAAATAGAAGCCGCTTTAAAGCGGATCAATAAAGCTTTAAGTAAGGTATAATATAAGAGTGTCGGGAGGCGATAATGAAAAAGTTGATTACAGGTGTTAGTCTAATTGTTATATTACTGTCTCAGTTAAGTTACGGCGAGGATATAACACAGCTTTGGGCCAAGACGTATAACGGAATGACCAACAGCGAAGACGCCGGAAATGCAATAGCGGTGGATAACGGCGGGAATGTTTACGT
>MFGS01000031.1:11951-24277 GCA_001778355.1 Candidatus Firestonebacteria bacterium RIFOXYA2_FULL_40_8 | reverse complement strand
AGTATGACAGTAACGGTATGGATGTCTGGGTTCGGAGCTATAACGGTAACGCCAATAAAGATGATAAGGGAAACGGAATAACGGTGGACAACAGCGGGAACGTTTATGTGACGGGGTTTGAAACCGTAAACGGGCAGGGAACCAATGTTTGGATCAGAAAATATGACAGTAACGGAAATGAGGTCTGGACAAAGACGTATAACGGAATTGCGAACGGTGATGATGCGGGAAATGCGGTTGCGGTGGATAACTCGGGGAACGTCTACGTCACGGGATATGAAACGATAGCCGGGGAATATGAAAATATCTGGACCAGAAAGTATGATGTTAACGGTACCGAGGTCTGGACCAAAACCTATAACGGAGCAGTGAATGCTTTTGATACCGGAAACGCAATAGTAACGGACAGCAAGGGGAATGTATATGTGACGGGACGGGAAGCTGCGGCCGGACAGGGGTGGAATGTCTGGACGAGGAAGTACGACAGCTATGGAACCGAGCTCTGGACCAAAACGTATAACGGAAAAAGTAACGGCGATGATGTCGGAAACGGAATAGCGCTGGATGCCAGAGGGAATGTCTACGTCACGGGTTTTGAAGGTTTAGCCAAGCCGGGTTGGGATATCGGAAATATCTGGACGAAAAAATACGACAGTTATGGAACCGATATTTGGACCAAAGCAAACGGCGTAAACGGTGTCGCAACTGGAATAGCCGTAGATTCTTCCGGTAACGCCTATATCACGGGAAGCGAAGGCTTGGCCGGAACAAGTAATATCCTGCTTAAGAAATATGACAGCTTTGAAATAGAGGTCTGGGTAAAAACATTCGGCCCGCACGCTCTTGGAAAAGGTATAGCCGTGGATAATAACGGGAACGTCTATGTCACGGGTTATGAAACCGACGCCGGACAAGGACTAAATGTCACAGTAAGAAAATACAACCAGCTGTTGTTTAGAAAATAATAGCGGAAAAAGCCGCTAAAACAAAATAAACCCTGCTGAAAGCAGTGCAAAATTCTCAAGTATCCTGTTTTCCATTTCGGGAAAAAAGTCAATGAAAGGATGACGTTGTCCGTATTTTAGACACGGAAATATATTTATACTGATACATGTTAAAGATGTATTTAAAAGGACAAAAGGGTAAAAGCAACGCCAGGAAAATGCTGGTTGCTTATGCTGTTTTAGGAGCAATTCTTTTGCTCGTTATAATATTCAAAGAGTTATTTTCCCCGTTCATTCTTGCGTTTTTACTTGCTTACATAATGAGCCCGGTTGTTAATTACTTTGAACGGAAAAAATTTAACCGGCTTTTTGTTACGATTACCATGTTCGTATTATTCGCGGTGCTGGCTGTCTTTTTTGTCAATGTTTTTATAGGCGCTATCGGCGATGAGGTCAAGGCAATCGAGAAAAAGCTGCCCATAATAACGGAAAAAGTAAACGACAGTATAAACAACGTGACCAGATTGTTCCCTTCAACCGATAAAACCGTCCTGCAGAAAAAGATCATTCCCAAGCTTACGGGGATAACCGAAGTGACAGGGGAGTACCTTATAAGTACTTTTTCCACTCTCGTGAACTGGTTTGGAGGGCTGCTTGGCGGTATTACGAGTGTTATTGTCATAGTGTTTGTTTCTTTCTTTCTTTTAAAAGATTGGAATAAATTTCTGGCAGCACTAGAGGGTCTCGTTCCCGCGCAGTACAGTGTGCTGGTGAAAAAAGTTTCGACTGCAGTAAATTTCCAGGTCGGAAGGTACATAAGGGGCCAATTGCTTGTCGCTATGAGCGTGGGAATAATTGCAACAGGAGGACTGCTTCTTGTCGGCTTCGAATACGCTTACCTTCTCGGTGCCGTTGCGGGCATAACCAATCTCGTTCCTCTGCTCGGCCCCATCTCGGCTATAACCGTCGGACTTATAGTTTCTGTCTTTTCCCCTCAGCCGTATATTATTTGCGCCATAAAGGTTATCTCTGTGCTTACTCTCGTTCAGATCATTGATGAAGTGCTGATAAGCCCTCTGGTTATCGGGAAATCCGTAAAAATACATCCGGTAACAGTGATCATGTGCATCTACTTAGGCGGCTACTTCATGGGTATAATAGGAATGCTGATATGCATTCCCGTCTATGTATCTATGAAGTCCGTGCTTAATGAACTCCGGTATGCCCTGCAAAAAAACAACTCATTCTCGTCTCCCCGCAGATAGCGGTACTCTGTTTATGATATAATAATTCCGGGGGCAAAGGGCAGATGACTGAAAATTTCTACAATATAACAGATATTGAGGCGCTAAAAGTTCTGGAAAGTGATCTTCAAAAAGGGCTCACCCTTTCAGAAGCAGAAAAGCGTCTGGAAAAGTACGGAAAGAATGAACTGACGGGGAAAAAAGGAATCAATCCTTTGACGGTGCTCCTCGGGCAGTTTAATAATATTCTTGTCTGGATCTTGATCGGCGCCGCGCTTATCTCCGGATTCTTACAGGAATGGGTAGATGCTTTTGCCATTATCGCGATAGTTATATTAAACGCGCTTCTTGGTTTTATTCAGGAGTACCGCGCAGAAAAATCCCTGGCCGCGTTAAAAAAATTATCAAATCCCTCCTCAAAAGTTATACGCGAAGGAAAACTTATAATTACCCCTTCCTCAAATTTAGTCCCCGGAGATGTAATAGAGGTTGAAGCCGGAGACAGTATTCCCGCTGACGGCCGTCTCCTCTGGCTCAGCGCGAATTTCGGAGTATTGGAAGCAAGTCTTACGGGAGAAGCAGCCCCTGTTACAAAGACAACGAAAGCCCTGGAAGAAGAATCCCTCCCGCTTGCGGACCGCGCGAATATGGTCTATATGGGAACTTCCGTTTCCGCCGGAAAAGCAAAAGTATTGATAGTTGCTGCCGGAATGAAGACGGAACTGGGAAAAATAGCGGGGATGGTAGAGGAGATAATTCATGAGCCGACTCCTTTACAGAAGAAATTAGATGAGTTTGGAAAATGGATTGTGGGTGTATGTTTTGTTATGGTAGGAACGGTATTTCTCCTGGGTTGGCTTAGGGGCGGGAAGATGGTGGAGGTGTTTTTAACATCCGTAAGTCTCGCGGTTGCTGCTATTCCTGAAGGGCTTTCCGCGGTAGTAACTATCGCGCTTGCTTTAGGTGTCCGCCGTCTGGTCAAACGGCATGCGCTTATCCGTAAACTGCCGTCTGTTGAAACCCTGGGCTGCACGACAGTTATATGCTCGGATAAAACAGGTACACTTACAAAAAATGAAATGACCGTGCAAAAAATATTTACGGGGTGGAATACTTTTGACGTGGCAGGCGTCGGTTATGCTCCTACCGGAGAATTCTCACTCGGTAAACAGCAGATAAAACCGGACGAGCATATCGAACTTCTAAATATATTACGATGCGGAGTTTTATGTAACGGCTCGCAGCTTGTTAACGAGGCGGGGAATTACAAAATTACGGGTGATCCGACGGAAGGAGCTCTACTTACTGCTGCCGGTAAAGCAGGGATGACAAAAGAAAATCTGGAAAAGGAATATGTTTTTGTGGATGAAATTCCTTTTGACTCCGACCGTAAGAAGATGACTATTGTGAGAAGGCATGGCGGCGAACTGATTGCTTTTGTTAAAGGCGCTCCTGATATACTCCTTCGTGATTGTACCGATGTGGAAGAAAAGGGAGCTAAACGAAGACTGACGGATCAGGACAGGGCATATATAGAAAAGAACAACGGCGAACTTGCGGACGGGGCAATGCGTGTTCTTGCCGTGGCTTACAGAAGACTGGATAATAATTTAAAAGAGTTTAATGTTCAAAATATTGAAAAAGAACTTACTTTTGCTGGACTCTTTGCGATGATGGATCCGCCGCGAGAAGAAGCAAAAAAAGCGATAGAGGAGTGCGGGTTCGCCGGAATAAAAACGGTGATGATAACCGGGGATCATAAAAACACGGCGGTTGCAATCGCACGGATGCTCGGGATTTTCACGGATGGCTCTCTTGCGTTAAGCGGGGAAGAGCTGGATAAAATAAATGACGAAGAACTTAATAATAAAGTAAAAAGTATTTCTGTCTATGCCCGGGTTTCGCCTGAACATAAATTAAGAGTCGTGCGGGCGTGGCGGAAGAATAAAGAAGTTGTCGCCATGACCGGGGACGGGGTGAATGACGCTCCGGCTTTAAAAGAAGCGGATATCGGCGTTGCCATGGGCATTACCGGAACGGATGTGACAAAAGAAGTTTCGGATATGGTCGTTACCGATGATAACTTTGCGTCGATAGTTGCCGCAGTTTCCGAAGGCAGGGGAATATATGATAACATCCAAAAGTTCATTCATTATCTTCTTTCGTGCAACGCCGGCGAGATACTTCTCATGTTCACCGCTTCTTTGATCGGCTTTGCGGCACCGCTTCTTCCTATACATATTCTCTGGGTCAATCTTGTGACGGACGGTCTTTCCGCGCTTGCTCTCGGTGTTGACCCTGTTGCCCCGGATATAATGAAAAGGCCTCCGCGAGATCCTAATGAAAAAGTTATAACAAAAGATCGCGCTATTTATATTTTAGTCCAGGGCGCCTTTATTGCCTTTTGCAGCTTGCTTGCCTTCGTATTTGTTTTGTACGTTGAGAAAGAAAGTATGGGCCGCGCGAGGACCGCCGCGTTTATCGTGCTTGCCGTTTCGCAGTTATTCCACTCCTTCAACTGCAGAAGCCTGACCGAGTCCTTGTTTAAGCTCGGAATCTTTACAAATAAAAAACTACTCCTCGCCGCGCTTATCTCCTTCTTCATGATGATGATCGTCGTTTACGTCCCCTCCTTGCAAAAGATTTTTAAAACCGTCCCCCTGGGCCTTTTCGACTGGCTTCTTGTCATCGCAATTTCCTCCTTCCCCCTCTGGGTTGTAGAGCTCTGGAAAATAGTTCTCAGAAAAAGAAAAGGAAATATCAAAGAAGCCGTCGGGGTTGCCTAGTCAAAAACAGCTTTTTCTACGCTAAATCCGTATTTAAAAGGAAAAAAGTCGGCTTAATACAGTATCTTCATATTAATTAGCAAATATATTTTATGTAAAATAAGTAAAACTGAATTATAGGAGGATTTAATATGAATAGAGGTGTCTCAGTTGTGTTATTGTCCGCCGGGATTGTGTTAATCATCTGGGGGGTCGCTGGTTCAGAATCATTCGGTTCCGAAGTTTCGAGATTCTTTACGGGTTCGCCTACGGAAAAGACCGTTTGGCTGCTGATTGGCGGGGTCATTTTAGGCGTTACAGGACTGTCCGGTATGCTAAGCGGATCAAAGTAATTATAGTCAGGAGGATATGTACATAGTATGTTTACTATATAAAAAAGAAAAGATTTGAGCACGAAACAAGAAGATTGGATGAAAGAATAACGGCAGCAATAATTCTTACTCGAAAATGGAAGAATTTAATGAAAATGAAAATAAAATATAAAATACTTATCATTACTGTTGTTCTTTTAACCGGTATCCGGCTTATTTTACCTTATGTTGTATTGTATTATGCAAATAAAACGCTGGCTGAAATGGACGGATATTACGGGCATATTAAAGATATTGAATTGTCTGTTTACAGAGGCGCTTATATCCTTGACAATATTTATATAAATAAATTTGATTTGATTTCAAAGAAACAAACAGAATTCTTTAAAGCGCGGGATATTGATCTGTCGATTGAATGGGGGGCGCTTTTTCACGGGTCTATTGCCGGCGAGCTGGTTTTTGATTCTCCCGAATTGATTTTTACAAAAGACAAAGTTGAATTAGACGATGTAGGAAAGGACGGGGATGATTTTCGGAAACTATTGAAACACTTTATGCCCTTAAAAATAAATAGTTTTGAAGTCAAAGACGGCGCCATATATTATAAAGACAACACCTCTAAGCCAAAAGTTGATATATCATTAAAGAAAACACATATTCTCGCCATCAATCTTACAAACATTGTAAATAAGAAGGTCGAACTTCCCTCTACTGTTAACGCACAGGCATCAGTTTATGGGGGAAATCTGAACTTTACTATGAAAATAAATGCTTTAGCTGATGATCCGACATTTGACCTGAATGCCGAAATAAAAAATGCTAACCTGGTTTTGTTCAATGATTTTTTAAAAGCTTACGGGGGTTTTGATGTAAACAAAGGGAATTTTAGTTTATACACGGAAATGGCTGCGAAAAGCGGTAAATTTGCTGGTTATGTAAAGCCGATAATTACAGATCTGGATGTCGTTGGCCCTGAGGATAAAAAAGATAATATATTTAATAAAATTTGGGAAGCTCTTGTAGGGGCGGCCGGTGTTATTTTTAAAAATCAAAAAGAAAACCAGTTGGCGACCAAAATTCGAATAGAAGGTAGTTTTATAAATCCGAAGACAAGTACATTTGATACTATATGGGGCGTCCTGGGAAATGCTTTCATAAAAGCCCTTGTTCCAAGTATTGATAAAGATATAAATCTTAATTCAGTTAAAACAGCTAAACCTGAAAACAAAACAAACTCAATACAAAATAATAAACCGCCTGAAAAAAAGAACGATAAGTAAAATAAGTTTTTGCCCCTATTTACCCTGTTTCGCATTTTGACCGTATAATTCACCCGCGGTATTTTTCAAATAGAAGAAAACCCTTTCTAAAACCCGCACTTTGTCATTCCCGCGCAGGCAGGAATCCGGTTTTGCCTGTTGACAAAAGCGTAATTTAAAGGAAAATACTTATCGGCAATATAACGGTAATAATTAAAACCCTGATAAAAGCAGGGTAAATGCATCGATTATCTGGCCGCCTGTTCTACATAATACTTATGGTAAATAACATATACAAATGATATAATATGTATAGTAATTAGACCATGAGGATATATGTGAGAAAAAAATACGAAAACATAGAAAAACTGTTTAAAGAAAATGCCGGTTATGCGAAAACAAAAGATATTCTTGCATACGGTATTCATGCCCGTGATATTCAGGCGGTCAGGGAAGACGGCATGATATCAAAAATAAAGAGCGGACTTTATAAGCTTTCCGGTTATTCCGTTGTCTCTAATGATGACTTTATAGATGTTTCCCGCGCTGTTCCGGGCGGGGTTATCTGCCTTCTCTCGGCACTCTCATATTATGAACTTACTACTTTTATTCCGCCTGTAGTTTCAATTGCTCTTCAAAGAAATACCTGGACACCAAAAATAGAGTATCCGCCGGTAAAAGTGTACCATTTTTCTAAAAAGCAATATGAAGCAGGGATAGAAGAAATAGATGACAATGGAAATAGATTCCATATTTACAACCGGGAAAAAACAATATGTGATTGTGTCCGATATAGAAACAAACTTGGTATTGACACAGCCAAAGAGGGGCTTACTGAATATCTAAGAAGAAAAGATAGAAAACTTGAAAAACTAATGGAGTATGCCGAAATAGGCCGTATTAAGCCTCTGATGAAAACATGGCTTACAATGATGGTATAGCGGGGTGATAATGAAAAAAGAAATTAAAGATATATCAGCTTCCATAAGAGCAAAGTTATTAAACATAGCAAAAAAAGAGAACATTGATTTTAATCTTCTCCTGTTGAGATATTTTCAGGAAAGACTGCTCTGGCGCTTGGCCAATTCAAATTATCAAAAACAATTCCTGCTAAAAGGCGGACTTTATTTGATGTGTCTGAAACTACAAAAGACCCGTCCTACCCGGGATATAGATCTGCTTGCAAGACAGGTAAAAAATGAAATGCCCGAAATTGAAAAGATATTCAGAGATATTTCCGAAATAAAATGTAATGACGGCGTTCAATTCATTTCTTCTTCGGTTGCTGCCGAACCTATTGATGAAGATGCGGATTATGTAGGAATACGGATCAAAATAGACGCTGTACTGGCGCAAGCAAGGAAAAAACTGCAGATAGATATAGGTTTTTCGGATGTGGTGTTTCCAAAAGCCGTTCAAATAGAATTTCCGGTATTGCTGGAAGGAAAAAGTCCGAAATTAACCGCTTATTCAATAGAAAGTGTTATAGCGGAAAAGTTTGAAGCCATGATAAAACTATCAATGCTAAACAGCAGGATGAAAGATTTTTACGATATTTACAGCATTTCTTCAGGAAATATATTTGAAGGAGATATTCTAAAAGAAGCAATAGAAGCCACTTTTACAAAAAGACAAACCGTTTTACCGGAAGAACCCTTTGTCTTTAAGGAAGAATTTCGCAACGATGCCGACAAACAGATACAGTGGCTGGCGTTTCTGCGAAAATCTAAACTTACCAATGCCGATCAAAATTTTGAAAAAACAATGAAAAACATTACTGCGTTTCTTAAACTGGTTGTCATATCTATAACAAAGAAGATTAAAATGAATAAAACCTGGAATCCGAGTAAAAGAAAATGGGAATAAAACGCAGTCTGTATTGACAAGTCCATATGCAATATAGGATTATATGTACAGAGGTGAAATAAATGACCACAATAATTAAGAGAAAACCAAAACATAATAATTGCAAATTACTAAACCGCTCCGGCACAAAGGAATCTTTACAGATACTTTCTATTCCCAAGATGAGAGAATCTATAATTAAAGGGCTAGGTACACCTGTTAACAAATGCGGAAGGAAACTGCCTTGGTAAATCACATCCTTATTTCTAAGGTATTAAAAGAGAAGTTAAAAGATCCCTATTTCAAGGAACTGCACCAGCTTGAAGAGCAGAAGTTCGAGATTGTTAAACGTATTGTGGAATACCGGATAAAAAACAAGTTGAACCAGAGTGCTTTGGCTAAAAAAGCAGGAGTGACGCAGCAATACATTTCCAAGATAGAAAGCGGCGAATTCAGCAATATCGCCACTCTGGAAAAGGTACTCCTCTTTATCGGCTACACCGTAAAACTGAAAGACGTCCCTCTCAGCCAAAAAATGAAACACGATATAGAAATTTTTGCCCGCACAAAAAAGCGGACGCAGGTGGCTTAATATGAAAAGGTCATTTTCATTATTGTTTTTGATAGTTTTGTTCATTACTTCTTCTAATGCGGCGGAAGCGGTGAGTTTTGATGACGTTGATTCATTTTTTGCGGATAAAAGTTTGCTTAGGTTATCCGTACTTATGGATAAATTGGGGGTAAAAAAACCGGAAATAGAAACAACTGTATTCTCAAGTGGCGAAGAGAAAAGCTGGTATTATCGAGATTGTTGCAAAACCCATTATTCTGAAGATAAGAATCTTCTTGTTTTTGAAATGTCGTCAACTCCGATGCAATGGGAAAAGGTATTCGTAATTTTTGAAAGAAAAGATACAAAATATATACTACAGGATTGCGTGGAAAGTTATGGAAAATACAAAAAATCAGAATTTTCGTATTGGCCGACTAAAACCAATATTCCGATATTCTCGACTACCGGTAATTGGGGTGGGACAGGTACGCAAACAAGCGTTATAACATTTTATCAATACAAAAATAGCAAAGCGCGAAAGGTGCTTGATTTTGTTACTTATGATGAATGTGGTCCAACTTACCTTTCTCACGAATATTCTGGAAATATTTCTTTTTCTGACGAAGAAATTAAGGTTGGCTATAATATAAGCATATCTTCGATCGCTGGCGTTACCGATTCTATGTATAAAGATCGACCGTATAATATTCAAATACTCAAGACAACCAAGCAAAATATATTTAAATGGAATGCTTCTGAACAAAAGTATGTATATAATATTGTATCTTCGCAATTACCTGAGAAGTTTGAAAAGCAAGTATCAGTTGTTCCCATGTTTTATAAATGCTTTAAATCAGAGATTACCGATATTAAAAAAAGTGGCGATAAGTATCAGCGCGAATGGGTTGAAAAATTGCTAAAGGATATTCCGGAGCAGGATAAATAGATAGATATTGTCGGATTCCTTTCATTTCCCAGCATGTTCCTATTCAAGGCATCTTGACAAGAATATATTCCCTTGTGCCCGTCAGTATATTATTTTCTTGACAAACAGTCTACTATAGAGTAGTCTACTTACGAGTAGTATGCGCAAGGGAGGCCAAAGATGAAATTCATCAACAGAGAAAAAGAGCAGGCGGCATTGGACAAGTATTATAAGTCAGGGGATTCGCAATTTATAGTTATTTACGGTAAAAGAAGGGTGGGGAAGACAGAATTGATAAAGCATTTTGCGAAAGAAAAACCGCATATTTATTTTCTTGCTCAAAAACTTAATGAACACGATAATCTTAAAATGCTGGGGCAGCTTTGCGGGGAATACTTCAAAGATGAGCTGCTTACCTTAAATGGTTTCGAGAGTTGGCAGCAATTATTCCGATATTTAAAGAAAAACATAAAAGAGAAATTTGTTTTGGCGATAGATGAATTTCCATATCTTGCAGAAACAAACAAGTCCATTGCTTCAATATTACAGGCAGGATGGGATGAATATCTGAAAGATACTCCGGTTATGCTTATTCTTTGCGGTTCAAGTATTGCAATGATGGAGGAAAAAGTCTTATCTGAAAAGTCTCCTCTATTTGGAAGGAGGACCGCTCAAATATATCTTAAACCGTTTAATTTTATCTCCTTCAGAAAGTTCTTCCCCGAGAACAAGTTTGAATACTGTGTAGAGATGTATTCCATAACAGGCGGAAATCCGAGTTATATAAAACGAATGGACGCAAAAAAGAGTATTGAAGATAATATTAAAGACAACATCCTTGAAACGGATGCTTTTCTTTACAGTGAGATAGACTTTGTTATGAAAGAAGAATTGAGAGAGCCCAGAAATTACTTTGCCATACTAAAAGCAATTTCATTGGGTAAGTCAAAACTGAGCGAAATACAGAATGAAACGGGTTTGGAAAAGAGCGTTTTGCACAAGTATCTGTTTATCCTTGAGGATTTAAGGCTTGTGGAAAAAGAAATACCGGTTACGGAGAAAATACCTTTAAAATCCAGGAAAGGAATATACAAGCTTCAGGACCAGTTTTTTAAGTTTTGGTTTAGGTATGTACTTCCCGGCAAGAGCCATTTAGAAGAAGGTAATAAAACCTATGTAATGGGCAGGGTGAAAAATGATTTTGTCCATTTGATTTCCCATAATTATGAAGATATTTGCATTCAAATACTCAAAGAAAATGAAGAAGAAATATTTGAAATAGATAAGATCGGGAGATGGTGGGAAAAAATTTTAGGAGAAATTGATATAGTTGCGTTTAATGAAAAAGGAAAGAAAATACTGTTTGGAGAAGTTAAATGGAGTAATAAAGCGGTGGGGACGGATATTTATGAAGATTTAAGAAAAAAAGCCGAATATGTGGAGTGGAATAAAGGAAAACGAACAGAATCTTATTGCCTATTTTCAAAAAGCGGGTTCACTCCGGATATGATTAAAAGAGCAAAGAAAGATAAAGCAATGCTTTATAGCGGGGATAAAAGAATTAATTAGGAGCGGAAAAGTTATTATACATCAGAAAGTTGTGAAACTCGCCCAGGGAGGAAAGCCGGAAATTATAAATTGAAGTTAAATTTACTTTTATCCTCAAAACCCCGTCTTTCTCTTTCATTTCCCAGCACGTTCCTATGATATAGAAGTGACAAAATACCTCCCTTTATGGTATAATAATACGTGTTTTTAAGAGGCAAAAACTTGCAAATTAACTGATAATATCATAATAATCAGGAGGAATCATAAGTGGCTAAGAAAGCGAAAAAAGAGAAACCGGTGAAACCTGCGAAGGCGGCAAAGGCCGCGGGCTCGGGGGATTATGGGGCCGATAACATAACAATATTGGAAGGACTTGAGGCGGTTAGAAGACGTCCCGCCATGTATATCGGGGGTACCAGCGTTGACGGACTGCACCATCTGGTGTATGAAGTTGTTGATAACTCGATAGACGAAGCGCTCGCGGGGCATTGCAAGAACATCTCGGTTACCATTCACAAAGACAACTCCGTTACCGTTATTGACGATGGGCGCGGTATTCCTGTCGAAATGCATAAAGAAAAGAAAAAAAGTGCGCTTGAAGTCGTTATGACCGTGCTTCACGCGGGTGGAAAGTTTGATAAGGATTCATATAAAGTTTCCGGCGGACTTCACGGGGTCGGTGTTTCAGTTGTAAACGCGTTATCGGAATGGCTGGAAGTGGAAGTTTACAGGGACGGGGAAGTTTGGAGACAGGAGTACAAACGCGGTAAGCCGGTAAAGGATGCCGCGAAAGCAGGCAAGACCGGAAAACGCGGGACCAAAATAACTTTCATGGCGGACGATAAAATATTTGAAACCAAAGTTTATTCCTATGATGTTTTATCCAGCCGTCTTCGCGAGCTGGCGTTTTT
>MFGS01000031.1:3370-11685 GCA_001778355.1 Candidatus Firestonebacteria bacterium RIFOXYA2_FULL_40_8 | reverse complement strand
AATCCCTCCTCGGCGATGATATGAGAGAAGGTTTAACGGCTGTTATCTCCGTGAAAATAGCGGAGCCGCAGTTTGAAGGTCAGACCAAAATGAAACTCGGTAACTCCGAGGTTAAAGGTATTGTCGAATCCATTGTTAATGAAGATCTCTCCGCTTTCTTTGAAGAAAATCCGGGCGCGGGAAAAAAGATACTGGAAAAAGCGTGTATCGCTTCCCAGGCGAGAGAAGCAGCACGAAAAGCAAGAGAGCTGACGAGAAGGAAAGGCGCGCTTGAAGGTTGGTCGCTTCCGGGAAAACTTGCCGACTGCTCCGAAAGAGACGCCGCGAAATGCGAATTGTATATAGTAGAAGGTGACTCCGCAGGCGGTTCCGCTAAGCAGGGAAGAAGCAGACAGTTTCAGGCGATACTTCCTCTCCGCGGTAAGATATTAAACGTTCAAAAAGCCCGTCTTGATAAAATATTCGGCAACGAAGAAATCAGGACTATTATCACCGCCATCGGTACCGGAGTAGGAGAGCAGGATTTTGATATCGAAAAACTACGCTACCATAAGATAGTTATCATGACCGACGCCGACGAAGACGGTTCGCACATCCGCACCCTGCTTTTAACTTTCTTTTACAGGCAAATGCGCAAGCTTATTGAAAACGGAAATATCTATATAGCCCAGCCGCCGCTTTACAAGATAAAAAAAGGCAAACTGGAAAAATATTTTGTAACGGAAATAGAGATGGAAAAGTTCCTGATAGACGAGGCGTGCAGAAACACCCGTCTTACCAAGCTTAAAAACGGCAAGGAAGATATCCTCTTTAATGAACACCGTTATCGCGAGATACTTACTTCACTTCTTGAAATAGAAGAGTATATCAAGGCCATCGAGAAAAAAGATATTACGGTTAACGAGCTTCTTTCTTTCATCGGAAAAAGAAAACTTCCGATGTTTAAAGTGCAGGTCTTCGGTGAGGTAAAATACGCGGACTCGGAATCCGAGAAAAATGCCATCCTTAAATCCCTCAGGAAAAAACAAAAAACAGAAGGAAAAAAAGGAAAGGCCATAGAAAAAGATGAAGAAGAGATAATTGTAAATATCTCCGAGATAGAAGAAATAAGCGTTCTTATGGAGAAGATTAAACTTCTTGAGAAGAAAGACGTCCTCCTTGACGAAGAAGAGTTTGACAAAAAGAAAAAAGAAATGAAGCCCCTCTATATGATCAGCGAAGGGGAGAATGAAACGATGGTAAGAAGCGCTCTCGAGATCTTAAAAAATGTCCGGGTCATTGCCAAGAAAGGTTTGGAAATACAGAGGTATAAAGGTCTTGGAGAAATGAACCCCGAACAGCTCTGGAATACCACGATGAATCCCGAGACCCGCACCGTCCTTCAGGTAAAGCTGGAAGATGAGGTGGAAGCCGAAAGAATATTTACCATCCTTATGGGCGACCAGGTGGAGCCGAGAAGGCAGTTCATACAGGAAAACGCGCTGGAAGCGAAGAATATTGATATATGAGTAAAGCTTCCAAAGTTGATAAACACGTTAAAGCGGTCAGCGAGATCAGCCGGGCCATCACTTCAAATCTTTATCTGGAAGATATCCTCCGCCTTATTGTTACCGTTACCGCGGAGGTTATGAACTCCAAAATTTGTTCTCTCCTTCTACTGGATGATAATAAAAAAGAACTGGTGATCCGCGCGACGCAATCCATCTCCGAGGCGTACAACAGAAAACCGAATATTAAGCTCGGGGAAGGTATTGCAGGCCGGGTGGCGCTCGAGAAAAAACCGATAGTTATCTCCGATGTAAGAATTCATCCGGATTATCTTAACCGGGATGTGGCAAAAAAAGAAAGTCTGGTCTCGCTCCTGGCGGTGCCCATGCTCGTTAAAGGAAAAATTATAGGGGTTTTTAATCTCTATACCAGCAAACCCCATGATTTTTCCCAGAAAGAAATAGATATCCTTACCAGTGTTGCAAGCCAGGCCGCCATAGCCATAGAAAATGCCGAATTAATGGTAAGAACTAAAGTTATCGAAGAAGAACTGGCGGAAAGAAAGCTGGTGGAAAAAGCAAAATCCCTGCTTATTAAAAAAATGGGCATGTCCGAAGAGGATGCTTACAAAAAAATACAGCGAAGAAGCATGGACTCCAGAAAAAGTATGAAAGATGTAGCCGAAGCAATAATCCTGGCTTCAGATTTCTGAAATAAAGCAAATTCGAAATTCTAAACTCGAAATTCGAAAGAAGGAGGATTGTAAATATAATTCCAATGATTTGTTTCGAATTTCGAATTTGACTTTCATTGATTTATTATAATTTGGTCGTCCGCCAATTTTTATGGTGGATATAGCTTCGAATTTGTTTTAAAGGGGGCCTCATATGGTCATAGTTTTAAGAATTATCTTCATTTTGGTAAGCAGTTTGGTGGGTTTTTTGATTGCGGATGGTTTTGGGGCGCCCCAGTATAAAGGTGCTATTGTAGGTTTTTTTTCCGGTATCGCGATAGTTGTTCTGGATATTTTTTCCGGAAAAATATCCGTTAAAGATCTGTCGGCCCTGCTTATCGGGTTGATCCTTGGCCTTGTCGTTGCGGCTTTATTTGCCTATGGTTTTGCCCAGATTCCAGCCTTGCAGCAGCCCAAAAACGCTTATATTCCATTGATAATCTATATTATATGCATGTATTTCGGTATGGTTATGGCGCTAAAGAAAAAGGACGAACTCCTGGGGCTTCGTTCTTTTGTCGGAGGCAAGGAAAAATCGGCGTATTCAAAGATACTTGATACCAGCGTTATTATAGACGGAAGGGTCGCGGATATTATTGAGCTTGGTTTTATGGATGGAGATATAATTATTCCGAAGTTCGTAGTACACGAACTTCAGATGATAGCGGACTCTCCTGATACTTTAAAGAGGAACAGGGGGCGAAGGGGGTTGGATATCGTTGCCAGGATGCAAAAGACCACTCCTTCTATCCGGATTACGGAAGAAGATTTTCCGGAACTAAGAAATGTGGACGAGAAATTATTAAAGCTTGCAAAGAAAATCGGCGGAAAGGTTGTGACGAATGACTTCAACTTAAATAAAGTTGCCTCCGTGGAAAAAATACAGGTGCTTAACATTAATGACCTTTCCAACGGATTAAAACCCCAGGTAATTCCAGGCGAGTATATGCGGGTTAAAATAATTAAAGAAGGCAAAGAAAACAACCAGGGTATCGCCTATCTTGAAGACGGCACGATGATAGTAGTAGATAACGCCAAGCATTCCATAAATAAAGAAATAGACGTGATGATCACAAGCGCCATCCAGACCTCCGCCGGAAGAATGATATTCGCAAAGAAAAGGGAAGACTAATAGAGGCTTGGATGGTTAGATGGTTGGAGGCTTAGCAAGAGCAAAATCACAAAGCTGTATAGTTGAAATAGATAATAACACATTTAAAAAAGGACTTTATAAACCTTATTAACCTTACAAACTTTACAAACTGTTTTATTACAAGGGGACTGTACCCGTCCATGGCTTACAGGGGAGAATTGAATGATAGTATCGGTCATCATCGTCGCGGCCGGAAGCAGTAAGCGGTTGGGCGGTAAATTGAATAAGCCCTATCTGCATATTAACGGCAAGCCGGCGCTTTATTATTCGTTAAAAACATTTCTGGCGGTAAAAAGCGTTAAAGAAGTTCTTGTCGTTATCAGGGAAAAAGATGAGAATATTTTCAGAAAGTTATTAAAAAAATATAAATTCTTTTCCGTAAAATATACTTTTGGCGGTGCCGAGAGGAAAGACTCTGTTTTAAACGGGTTGAATGCCCTTGAAAATAAAAAAGGAATTGTGCTTATTCATGACGCGGCCAGGCCTTTTGTTTCAATAGAGTTAATAGGCCGTGTAATAAAAGCCGCGTTAAGATATAAAGCGGCTATTCCCGTCATACCGGTTAAAGATACGGTAAAATATTCGACGTGTGGTTCATTTTCTGATAAAACTCTGGACCGTTCAAAGCTCTTTCTTGCGCAGACCCCTCAGGGGTTTGATTTTGAACTTCTTATGAAAGCAAATTTAAAAGCGTCCGCAAAGAACATAATGTTTACCGACGATGCAATGCTGATGGAATTAATAGGAAAGAAAACCGCGCTTGTCTCTGGCGGTGAAGATAATATTAAAATTACAACTAAGGCAGACCTCCAATAAAAAATTACGAATTATCCGCCGCTTGGCCCGCTTGTTGGCGAGGTCTCGCTTAAAGCGGACGAGATCTCTCCAAAACAATATTTTTAGAGGACTAATGACAAATGACGATTGAAGGTAGCTGTAAACAGCGTAAATTAATACTTGTTGATATGCAATACTGGTTATGTGTTAAAACAAAAAGAAATCGTCAATAACATAGCGGAGTGAAAATGAATAAATTGGCAGCTTTGCTCCTTTTCCTTACAATACTTCCGGGTCATTTTTTTTCCAAAGAATATATCTTTAGTGTTAACGAAAAAGGAGTGGAATATAAGAATTTTGTGAATATTAATATACTTGAAGACGGTTATTATTTAAGAAGTACGGTTACTAAAGAAGAAGATAAAGATACCGTTATGGAAGCCCGTTTAAATAAAGAGTATGAGACGGTAGAGTGGAAATATAAAGATCCCAGGAAAAATCTCGATATAGTCGCAATAAGAGAAGGGAATAAAATAATACTTACGGGAAAATTTGGCGGGAAAGAAAACAATAAAAAAGATATATATATAGATGCCCGGCCCTGGCATCAGATCTTTCAGCTGGGCTTAATGAAATTTGCCGTTACGGAAACAAAAGAAAAAAGTATTGAGTTTTGGGGGCTTAGACCGGACAATCCGGAAAGCTCCGGAGTCCTCGCGGCTTCAAAAGACAAGGTGGAAACAATAGAAGTAGATGGCAAAAAAATAGAAGCTTCAAAGCTCAGGATAGGCCTCGCCGGATGGCTTTCGATATTCTGGACGGGGGATTACTGGTTCCGTCTCTCGGACGGACTCTATATTAAGGCAAAACCGACCGGAAATGTATCCGCGGAATTAATAGAAGAAAAAGAGTAAAAGAAAGGGATAATATGTTAAAGAAGTTTTTTTTTATTATAGCGCTGGGAGTGATTGCGATCTCCGCGGCAATGTATTACGGTAAAGATGAAATTCAAAAGGCCATTAATTCATTTTCCGCAAAAGTAAGACCTGCTCCGGCGCCTGTTTTCCGGGAAAAAGCAGAACCTGCGCCGGAGGTGAAAAAAGAAATAGAAAAGCCTGTCGTAAATATTGATACGGTTTTAGTTCCCGTTAAAGCAGAAGGTCTGGTATTTTTTGTCACAGGTAAGGAAAAAACGCTTTATAAAGCAGGAGCGGTCGTAAATCAGGGGGAGAGCGTGGAAACAGGGCCCGCGGGGGTAATAGAGCTTTCCTTTGGCGGCAATATACAAATAAGAGTGAAAAATGATTCTTTGTTAAAATTCGAAAGCAGCTCTGCGGGTTCAAAAGTGAAAGAAAATACTCTGAGTCTCCTTTCCGGCGCGCTGCTTGTCAAAATAAACGAAAAAAATAATTCAGCAAATCTTATAATAGACACGCCGCTTTGCTCTCTGGTCACTTCGGACGCCTGTTTTAAAGTTATCCTATCCGGGGCGGAAGCCAGAATAATTGTTAATTCGGGGGAAGCAGCCGTAACCGAAGAAGGGAATACGAATAACTCCTGTAAAATTACAGCCGGTAAGGCCTTAAGCGCGAAAAAAGGAACAGCTTATTATTTGAGAGAAATCTCTAATTCCGAAAAAATAGAAATGCTGGAGATCGGCAAACCTGCGGGTAAAACAGCGAAAGAAACCCCGGCAAAACAGACTCCGGTAAAAACGGTAAGAAAATCCGATTCTTATGCTGCCTCCTCTTTGTCAAAGAGAAGCAGCGCTGTCAACACACCTCCGGTCACCAAAAAACTCGACGCTTCCAAGCTGAATGCGTTAAAGGCCTGGAAAAATGTTCTAGCCGAGATACAGTTTACTAAAATGGAAGCGTCAGCAGATCCGGATAAATTAATCAGCAGTTACGAGAAAGAAAGAGCGGAGCAGATACAGAAGGATATGGCCGCGCTTATAGCCGGCTATCGGGAGAAAAAAGCTAAAAAATATATAAAAGAAGCGATCAAAATTGGCGATGAATTCCTTGCAAAGTCGGGTAAATACGCAAAGCAGGAAACCCTTAAAACTATGCTTTTTATGCAGACAGAAGATGCAGTGTCCACGGGGAATTATGCCGGAGCCAAAAAATATCTTAAAGAAATATCCGAAAAGATAATCGACGGGAAAAGTAAAACTGCGGCGCTTTACGGCCTTGCGTGCATGGAAGAAGTGGGAGGAAAAAATATTAAAACGGCTCTCGAGCAATATCAAAAAATAGCCGAAGAAGATGATTACAAATTCACAACCGAAGCCGCCAAGGGAAGAATTGAAGACCTGAAGTAGCAGGAACAGTAAGGACAGCAAATACAGCAAGGACAGTAGGTGAAGAAAAAGAAGAAAGAAAAGAAGGAGAGTTGAGGAAAGTAATAATATTGAGAAAAAGTATAAATATCTGTCCATAATTCTTTTTCTCAATCCGCCTGGGTGGATCGGACCTTAAACCTTCGCGAAATCCGCCTAGGCGGACAAAGAAAGTAGTTGAAGCAAAAACAGAAGATGAAGTAAGGGAAGTTGAAAAAAGTTATTATTTTGGAAAAAGTGTGCTGTTACAAATACAGATGAACATATTCTTTTCTGAAATCAATCAGAACCTCTTTTTCGGCTTCAACCCAGTTAAGCAGATCATTCCCGCTTTTTCTGCCGCTTTTAATATATAACTCATATGCTTTCAGACTTATTGCCTTGCGGAGCTTATTCTCAAGCATCTCCTTTGTAATATTAGGATCAACCATAGCGGCAGTATTTTCTGCGTCTTCATTTTCATCCATATTTCCTTCTCCTTTTCATAAATTCAAATAAATATATAACTTTTCAAACTCCAAAAGTATCTGTTTTTCGGCTTTAATCCAGTCGGAAATATTATTTCCTTCTTTTTTGCAGGTTTTTACATGGATTTTGTGAGTCTTATATCTGCTTGCTTCTTTGATCTTTTCGTCTCGGATCTTTCCGGAAACACTTGGATGAAGCAAAAGAGCGGTATTTTTGTTCATTTTTGTCCCTCCAATTATCAAATTCTTCTAAAATATAACAGATATCCCGCGAAAGGATAATAGTGTTTTTCCCTGCGAAATTGACATTTTTCCTTCAGTTATAACGGTTGCTAAAGACGGGAATAAGGACTACTATGGAGCAGGATAAAAGTCAATTGTTTGGGGTATTGGACTAAGCATAAAATGTCTAAAAAATGCTACTATTACCTCAGAGGAAAAATGAAAAAAGACAAAATACTTTTAATAGATGACGATGAGATCCTGAAAAAAGAATTTAAGGAATGCTATGCCGAGTATGATTTCGTGGATGCCAAAAGCGGCGAGCAGGCTTTAAACATTATTTCAAAGCCGAATGAAATAGATCTTATAATTCTGGATATAAAAATGTCCGGAATGAACGGTATTGAAGTTTTAAAGAAAATAAAAAAAGATAACCCGGTTCTTCCCGTAATTATTTTTACAGGTTACGGCTCCAAAGAAAATGTTCTGGAGTCTTTAAGAAACAGCGCGGACAATCTTATAGAAAAACCGTTTGATGTGGAAAAAACCAGAATTATGATAGAAGCGCTCCTTTCGAAAATTAACAAAGAGCCGGAAGCAGAGTCACTGGATACTAAAGGAAAGATACATAAAGCAAAAATGTTTTTAGAAAAGAATTTTAGGAAAAAGACCGACCTTAAAGATGCGGCTAATGTAGTAGCGTTAACAGCAAAGTATTTGAGTATGGAATATAAAAAAATAACAGGTATGGGATTCAGCGAGTATAGACAGCTCCTCCGGATAAATGAAGCAAAAGAAATGCTGAATAACACAGGTTACAGCGTTGATCAGATATCTTATAAGGTTGGTTATGAAAATTGTGAATCTTTGATACGGCCGTTTAAAAAAAGTACCGGTATGACTCCTTCAGAATACCGTAAAAAAGGCAAAAATGAAACTGCAAGAAAAAAAATCAATAAAAAAAGGAAGTAACTTAAATAAAAATAATATCCTGATTGTTGATGATGATACTGAATTAAACGAAGGGCTGACGGAATTATTAAAAAATGAAGGGTACGCGGTTTGCTCGGTAAATAACGGCTTAGAAGCGTTAAAAGAAGCCGGTTGTCAGACTTTTGATCTGATAATTCTTGA
>MFGS01000031.1:2029-3332 GCA_001778355.1 Candidatus Firestonebacteria bacterium RIFOXYA2_FULL_40_8 | reverse complement strand
GTAAAAGTAATATTTATAAGCGGAAATCCTTTTATTGAAAAAATAGTCGGGAAATATGATCTGTCAGAAAATATACTTTGTGCACTGAGCAAACCTTTTAATATAGAAATATTTTTAGACGCCGTAAAAAAAGCCTGCCGGTAGTTAAACACGCCTCGGGATAAAAATCAGTTATAACGGGAATAAACATATTATATTAAATGCTTTTTTTTGCCATAATATTTTATAATTCTAAAAGGAGGATTATATGAAAATGAAAAGCACAGGTAAGCAGGTACTGGTAAAGAGTTCGGGAAAAAAACGAAAACTGCAGGCGGCTGAGTTGCTTCAGGAGATAAGCAAGAGAGCGTATTTAAATTTTGAAAACAGCGGAAGGGTAAACGGAAATGATCTGGTCCATTGGTACGCGGCGGAGACAGAGGTAATTGGTGAAAATAAGTAAAAAAAGTTAATTGTGATCATAAAATGAAAGGTAATGCTTGAAAGGAAAAATATGCCTAAAAAGATTATGATAGTAGATGATGACAAGGCTTTTCTTGAAGAACTGGCGGAGATGATCAAAATGAGCGGTTATACCGTTGTTACAACGGATAACAGCTCGGAGGTATTAGTAACCGTAAAAAAAGAAAAGCCCGACGTAATTTTAATGGATCTAAAAATGGACGGACTCAATGGTTTTGAGCTTGTTATGCTGCTGAAACACCATAAAGAAATATGCGGGATCCCTATAATAATGATGACCGGACATTATAACGATGAAGGGGATGTATGGCTGGAAAACTCTTTCGGAGTTCATAGGTTTATAAAAAAACCGTTTAACCCGCTCGATATTATCTCAAGAATAGAAGAAGCTATGACAAGTAAAGTATAAGTCATAACTGGATAAGGCCCGTATGGCTCAGGAGAAATATGAAAATGATTAATTATTACACCAAAATAGCGCCGGTGTTCATTATTTGTTTTATGCTTTTGTCTGCCTGCACGCCTAAAGGCGGGTATTTCTCTGAGATGCCGGTTAAAATACGGGAGCTGGAAAATAAATTAAAACAATATACTGATGACGAAAAGGCGGTCAAAAATAATCTCGATGCTTTTGAAACTTTTGATTTCAATATTTTTAATAATCAAAAGTGGGAGAGGATGCCGGAAAGTCATGCAAAAGATATAATAGTAAACTGGCCTGACGGTCATTCTACAAAGGGTATTGAAAAGCACATTGAGGGTCTTAAGGAAATGTTTGTCTACTCCCCCAAAACGAAAATAAAAGAACGCAGGGTAAAGTTCGCCACCAAAGAGTTTACCT
>MFGS01000031.1:0-1938 GCA_001778355.1 Candidatus Firestonebacteria bacterium RIFOXYA2_FULL_40_8 | reverse complement strand
TTCAATGTGTACTCTGGGGAGATGGAAGAACGGTGTAATGATAGAAAAATGGCTTTATTGGGATACTGCGTCATATTTAAAACAGATCGGAGTTGGGAATTAAGTTAAATTATAAAATAATCTCTCCGTCCTCGTCATGCAAAAACAGGGAAAAGTTAAACATATCCCGCCATCCAATCATTTCAGGATAAATTTCTTCCAGGTTGTCATTACCCGTATATATAGAAGCCTCTCCTGCCGGTTGTCTAAAAACAAACTTCGCACAACAGGGATTAAAGTCAATTCAATAAGATAGTGGACCCTTCTTTGAAAGCCCGTTTAAGTATATAGTTACTGAAGAATTCAATTTCAAAGGAGAAATATATGAAGAAGAATGTTTTGGTTCTTGCGGCAGTTTTGATAGCAGGTCTTTCGGGAATGGTTTTTGCGGAGGAGCAGCCGAAAAATACGGATAAGATAATAATAAAATACGGACTGGACAATAATGGTCTGCAAAATTATCCCGCAACTCTTTCTGTTCCTGCTTTTCCGATTGTCGGCGCGCAGTCGCTGGGTGTGGATCTTGGAGCTTCCTATCTTCTGGAAATACAGCATCCTGTTTCTGATAAATTAAGCCTCGGAATCGGAGCAACTTATAATGTTGACAGAATTCTCCACAACACCACGGCTTCGTTCAGTTTCCTGCCGGTTTATCTGACTGCCTCTCTCTATCCTGTCGGAACTATCATAGGTATTGCGCCTTATGCGAAAGTTGATGTCGGGTACAATGTTTCTTTTACAGGAAACGCGCAGTATCTGGCGCCTGTGCCTTTTGTAACTACATTAACAGGCGGCATCTACTGGGGGCTTGGAGCCGGAGTCAAATTTGCAAATACAATATTTGCGGATATAATGTTTACCTCCTATTCGGGTACCTACAATGTAGCGCTTGCTTCACTTTCAACCGAAGTCGCCATTTTGTATACAAAAGTCAGTTTGAACGTAGGAATAGGTTTTGACCTGTAATTTAACAACTTCGGTTTTAAAAGGAAAAAATATGAAAAAGATTTTGTTCTTTCTCTCTGCTTTATCGGTTTTAGTTCTTTTCCCCGGCTGTATGACCGGGTACCGGACGGTGGTTGTTGTTTCCGACTACGATGAAAGATGCTGGTTTGAAGGTCACTGGGTGTACCGGTTTTATGAAGGAGACCGCTGGCTTTACCGGCGCTGGTACAATGACAGGTGGGAAATTGAAACCCGCGAAATTGTTTTTTGGCAAACACAGAAATGGGAGAGAACAGCCCGGAATAACCGTGATGACGGGCGCAAGTATGAACACGAACAGAACAATGAAGAAAAAAAAGAGAATAATTCCGGAAAAAAGCAGGATAACAAACAGGAAAATAAACACAAAGGCGGCCACAAGTAAGATTGTTTTTCATTGCAGTTTGGCTGCAGGAGAAGAACAGGGGGAAGTATGGTAAAGAAAAAGAAGGTATATAGGGTAAAAACTCCCGAGACAGAAGCAAAGTTACGATCGACAGTGGTTAGGCTTAGGGACGTGATAAGAAATAGCGTGAAACACCTCTGGCTTGATGTAAAAAATAGATATATAAAAACAGTTTCGGGATTTAAAAAAGCAAAGTAAAAAAGGAGTTTAAAATGCTTATAACAACTGCTTTTGTGCTTCTGCTTCTTTGGGTACTGGAGAAGGCGGGATGATGCAGCGAAAACAGCAAGGGAAGCAAGTAAAGCAAGGACAGACAGAACAGAAAAAGAAGTAAAGGAAGAGGAGTTGTTTAATATAGATAAAACTACCTTAATGTAGAACCCGTAACTCGCTACCCGTAACATCTGTTGGTTTGTGAAATCATCTTAGCAAAAGGAGAACGAAAATGAAGAAGACGATATTGTTGGCAATGTTTTTGGTTTGCGCGCTTCAAACGAACGTCCTGGGAC
>MFGS01000030.1:10349-13348 GCA_001778355.1 Candidatus Firestonebacteria bacterium RIFOXYA2_FULL_40_8 | reverse complement strand
CCTACTATTTCTTTAAATTTTAAGCTTTCAAACACCGCGAGCGCGGCGGCAGTTGTACCGCCGGGAGAGGTTACTTTTTCTCTTAAAACCGCGGGTTCGTCCCCTGACTCCAGGATCATCTTTGCTCCGCCCATCAAGGTATTGGCGACCAATATTTTTGCCGTTGCTTTATCAATCCCGCTTTTTTCCGCTGCTTCAAGCAGTGCTTCTGCAAATAAGAATACATAAGCCGGACCGCTTCCGCTAATTGAAGTTAATGCATCCATAAGTTCTTCCTCCACTTCAACCACTTTGCCTACGGCAGAAAGAATTATTTTTGTTTTTTCCATATGTTCCATGTTCGCAAATTTACCTTTACAAACACCTGCCATACCGGAAAGAACAAGTGCCGGAGTATTAGGCATAACCCTTACAACAGGTATCATAGCACCGTTTTTTTCGAAGAAACTTGTAGTTATGCCTGCCATAATAGAAACAATAAAAGAAGAAGGTTTTATTACCGTCAATGCATCTTTAATACTCTCCGCATCTTTTGGTTTTACCGCAAGAATTATGGCTTCAGAATTACTTATGACCTCGCTATTAGAGGCCGCAGGTACAACACCATATTTTTTTGCCAGCTCCGCAAGACGGGGTTTCAACACATCACTAATCAAAATATCAGAAGGTTTTACCGCTTTCGATTTCAATACTCCGGCAATAATTGCTTCCGCCATATTTCCCGCACCGATGAAACCAATTCTCATGATACCTCCAAAAAATCGTCCAAAGTCCATAAAGTCTGTAAGGTCCATAACTTCTTTCATTAATGTGGTACAAATATCACATACAAAACATAAAACTATAATTATATTATTCCAAACATCGCCTTAAAGTATAATTCAAGATTTTACTTTATAGACTTTACAGACCTTATGGACTTTATAGACCCGTTGTTCGGCTTCCAAACAGTGCGCTTCCTACTCTTACAAGCGTAGCACCTTCCTCTATTGCTGCTTCGTAATCCTGGCTCATCCCCATAGAAAGATGTTTGAAGTTAGCGCCTTCGGGGGTTTTCTTAAGTTCATCAAACAGCTGTTTCATTTTTTTAAAATAAGGCCTTACTTGTTCTGGTGATTCCGCAATTGGAGCAACAGTCATCAGACCTTCAAACCGTATGTTTTTATATTTTACTGTTTCTTTGAGGAAGCTTTTTGCGTCCTCATATTTCAAACCCGCCTTGGATATTTCGCTTCCGATGTTCACTTCAATAAGGCAGGGCATTTTTTTTCCTGCCTTGGCCGACTCTTTATCAATTGCATCTGCCAGGCTTAAACTGTCAACAGAATGTATAATGTCAAACAGCTTGACTGCGTCTTTAACTTTGTTTGATTGCAGGTGACCTATCATATGAAAGGCGGCTTTTTCTTTCTTCAGCTCGGGAAACTTAATTCTCGCTTCCTGGATCCTGTTTTCGCCGATGTCTTTGACACCCAAGGCAAGTATTTCATTAACCCTTGGGGCCCCCACCGTTTTAGTGACGGCCACAAGAGTGATATTTTCTTTTCTGCCCGCTCTTAATGCCGCGGCTTTAATTTTTTCCCTTACAAAATTAAGATTTGTTTCTAAAGGGCTCATTTAATTTGCGTTTTTGACTCCGGAGATTTACTCTTTTGCCCTTTTGAGTCGGTGGCTTCTATGTAGTAGTTAAGAGACCCTGCAAAGTTAAACCTTCTTGTTTGAGTGCTGTACGACCCTTCTTTTTTACTGCCGGAGGTCCTGATCATTATTTCTTTTCCGACTTCAGACATTCCCGGGCCCTGATAAACGAGGACCACTGATTTAACCTCTTTGTCGTCCTTAACGGTTGCGGCAATGGTAGTTGCTTTGCCTATAACCGGCGCAACTCCGATTACATTGGATATCACAGGTTCCGTGTCCACCACTTCAAAGGTCTGGGTATCTTCTCCATATTTGCCCGAGGGATTGCCGTCATCACCCAGTTTATCCCAGATGCTGGCGATAACAGTATATTTGCCGTCCTGTACAGACGGATCCACCTTAAATTCCCCTGTTTTTTCGGAAACACCAAGCTTATCCAGATCCACCTTTTCATTAAATATAGTTGATACTTTTTTTGCAGGTCCGATAACTTCCAGCTTAATAAAAAATGAGTGTTTTAATTCCCCGGTATTTGAAAACTTTGTTTTAATAGAAATTAAATCTCCAAAGCCAAACTTTCCGAGCGGTGTGACTAAACTCGCTGAACCGGTGATATTAGCTCCGGCTACGGCAAATATCGCTGCTTTTTCTTCGTACATTTCAACCAAATTACCGACGGTATCCATATTATTATAGACAGAGCCCTTGGCCTCATAATTTCCTGCCGCATTTTCCAGAGGAATGGCATAATCAAAAGTCAGCTGTCCTACTTCGGCAACCTTAAGCGCCAGTGTTTTAGCCGGCAGTTTTACAGAAGTTTTACCGATGTTAACCGACATGGCTACAGGGAATGTATGATCCGTTTCCCCGGTATTTTTTAAGTCAGCTGTAATTGTAATTGCTTCGCCCACTTTAATCTTATTCTTTGAGGCAACAGTTATCTTTACAATGCTTGCTTTTGTTATTCTTTCGGCAACAGTAAATTCCTGCTGAGATTCCGCGACTTTCTTTTTTGCTAGATCATTTGCCGCACCGGCATAAGCGTTAATATTTATTTTATACTTACCGTGAGAATCTTTCATAGGGATTAAATACTCATAAGCGGCTTTTTTTGTTTCGTCAACTTTAATCTGCAGCTCTTTAGCCGGCAAAGCTATGGTTTTTCCTGAAGCATCGACAAGAGAAGCCTCGAGGGAAAACAGCTTTTCTATATCTCCCGTATTTTTAAGATCAAGATCAAAACCGACAGCTTCACCCGATTTAAGCTTACCCCTCACTTTAACGGCTTCAATAGATGCCTTTAAGACCCTTTCAGATACATCCACAGCCTGTTCCTGGTCCGCTAACTTCTTTTTTGA
>MFGS01000030.1:0-10329 GCA_001778355.1 Candidatus Firestonebacteria bacterium RIFOXYA2_FULL_40_8 | reverse complement strand
CAAAAAGATTTAAGACAATCTTGTATTTTCCGGCGGGAGCTTCAAGAGGAATATTGTAATCATAAGAAAATATCTTCGATTCTTCTATTTTCAAGGTAAAATCTTTTGTGGGAAGCTGGGCAGATTCGCCTTTTGGATTTATTATCGCCCCGCTCACGGAGAAAGGCTTTTCCACCTCTCCGGTATTTTTCACCACGGCATTAATATTCATGACTTCGCCGACTTTTTTGCCGCCCTTTATGTCTATAAAGTTTACTATAGCATTCACTATCTTTTCGGCAATAGTAAACTCCTGGCTATTCTCATTGATCATGGATAAAGCAGAAGAAAATATTGATTTTTTCGCGGTAACAAACACATTAGCCGTATAAACTCCCGGCGTTGCAGGTTCGGAAAGCATGCATACAAATTCAACATTTTGTTTGGTCCTGGGCGGCAGCTTAAAGATCTGGGGTTGAAGAGAAGATTTAACCTCGGCACCGCTTTTTATTTCAAGATTGGTAATATACTCTCTTGTCAAAATAGAAAGACTTTCAATTTCAACCTGAACCTTAAACTCGGTATCAAGTTTCTGCTGACCGATGTTTTTATCATAAGCTATCGTAATATTAGGAGCCATTAAAACATAGTCATAAACTATATATCCGACTATGGCCAGGGCAAACAAAACAATGGGAATTATTATAAGCGCTTTTTTCAAACCTTTCTTCATTTTTCCCCCTTCTTGATATTTTTCAGTTCTTTACCTGCTTTAAAGTAGATGACCTTTCTTGATGGAAGCGGAAGGTCTTCATTAGTTTTCAAATTACGCGCAATACGCCCCGCTCTTTGCTTGACCATAAAAGTACCAAAACCGCGAAGCTCAAGCTTATTACCTTTCTGAACATAATCTACTACACTTTCCAGTATTATATCAACTATTTTTTCCGTATCTTTTGCAGATAATCCCGTTTCTTTCGATACTTTTTTAACTATATCAGACCTTACCAAGCAAATCACCTCTTTTTTCGCTTTACGCGAAGTTTTTTAAAATGATTCCCCGCCTTTGGCGAGGTCTCTCCAAATTCTACTTTGGAGGACACTTATACAAGCATTACAATGTATTACTTTAATGCTTCGAAAACTTTCTTTAAAACTTTTTCTTTAACTTCTTTTACGCTTCCTTCAATAACCGCGCCGGAAGCTCTTTTATGCCCGCCGCCTTTAAAAGCAAGCGCTATTTTATTTACATCGATATCGTCTCTTTTTGATCTTAAACTTATTTTTACCCGCCCGTTTTGGAGTTCGGTAAAAGATATCGCTACGTTAACACCCTTTATAGAACGCGCGTAGTTAATGATACCTTCGGCATCCCCATATAAGGTTCCTGTTTTCGCAAAAGCATCTTTCATAAGGGTGATCCAGGCCACTCCGTGCTTTTTATCAGACTGCAAAGAATTTAGAGCTTTCCCGAGAAGCTGTATCTTTCCGAGGGATGATACCTCGTAAACATTCTGGTAAACCTCAGAGGGATTTACTCCGTATTCCATAAGTTCGACTACTATCTCATGTGTTTTTTTTGTTGTATTTGAATAAGCAAAACTGCCGGTATCCGTAAGCAGTGAGGTGTAGATACAGGTGGCAATTTCCAGATCTATTTTGACGCCGAGTCCCAGAAGAATGCCGTAAACCTGCTCTCCTACCGCCGCAGCTTTATCATCAATATAGTTATAATCCCCGAAGTAATCATTGCTGGGATGATGATCGAGATTTATTATTTTTTTTGATTTGAGAAATACTTTTTTCATTTTTCCCACACGGTCTAATCCGGGACACTCAAGAGAGACCGCGACATTATAACTTGCTTTAATATCTTCTTTTTCTTTCAAAAGACCGTTAGTCGGCAGAAACTCGTAGTTTTCAGGAAAAATATCACTGTTCGAGATCGTAACTTTTTTCCCGAGTTTTTTAAGACCAAACCCGAGCGCCAGCTCGGCACCTATTCCGTCACCGTCGGGATTAACGTGTGTGGACAGGATAAAATCGTCATACTTTTTAAAGGCTTTAACTATTTCACGAAGGGAGTTATTTTTCAACTTTTTTGTCCCCATCTTCTATTTTTTTAATAATATTAAGTGTCCTCTCAATTTGATTCAGCTGGACATCTTCTCTAAATTCAATATCAGGCATATGCCTGAGAACCACCCTGCCGGCCAGAGAGTGTCTTACGACACCTTTTGCGTGATTAAGCGCGATGATCGATTTTGCCTTAGCCCCGTCCGTTCCGAATATACTGACATAGACGGTAGCCAAACTCATATCTTTATTAAATTGCACCGCGGTAACAGTAACAAACCCGATATCCGAATTTGTCAACTCCCTGCCGATAATCATGCTTATTTCTTTCTGGAACAACCGAGCTATTTTTGCAGATCTTAGGTTCATGGAAACTTACCGTCCTTCTTCTTTTGCTTGTAATATTTTTCTTTAATTTCCTATTTTTTCTTCCACTTCCAGCCGTAAAAAAGTCAGTAAGGTCTGAAAGGTCCATAAAGTCTTAAACTAATGTGGTATTAATTAATAAAAGCTCATTAATTTAAAACTTTGTACTTTGTACTTTGTACATCGTACTTCGTACTTCGTACTTGCTCTTCAGAGCTTGGCGAAGGTTTTTTCTATTATATAGGCTTCGAAGATATCTCCTACCTGCATGTCTTTAAAATTCTCTACGGAAATACCGCACTCAAAACCGGCCAAGACTTCTTTGACATCATCTTTAAATCTTCTAAGAGAGGTTATCTTGCCCTGACCTACTACTTCACCGGCGCGTTTTATTCTTACAAGAGACTGACGCGTAATCTTTCCTTCGGATACGTGACTTCCCGCAATAAAACCGTCGGGTATCTTAATCAGCTGTTTTATCTCGGCCTTACCTATAACAACTTCTTTAAGAATCGGCTCCAGAAGACCTTCCATGGCCGCCTTGACGGAATCGGTAATTTCATATATTATCTTAAAGAGTTTAAGGTCCACACTTTCTTTTCTTGCAAGATCCGTAACGGCCTGGCTGACACTGACGGAGAAGCCGATTACAATCGCATTAGATGCACTGGCAAGCATAACATCAGATTCGTTTATGTTGCCGACACCTCTGTGAATAATAGAAACTTTCACCTTTTCATTACCAAGTTTTTCAAGAGCATCCGTTAAAGCGTCTACTGAACCCTGAACGTCGCCTTTTAATATTATCTTCAGATCTTTAAGTTTGCCGTCCTGTATCTCGGTGTAAAGCCCCTCAAGAGATATATGTTTTTGTTTTTGAATATTTATCTCTCTCTGCAATTCATTCCTTCTTACACTGACTGCACGGGCTTCTTTCTCGTTTACCATTACCTGAAAAGTATCTCCTGCATTAGGTACACCGTTGGACCCGAGGAGTTCAACGGGAGTCGGAGGAATAACTTCCGTAAGCTTTGTGCCTTTATCATCCATCATAGCTTTAACTTTTCCGTAAAAGAAACCGGCTACAAAAGCATCCCCGACTTTTAACGTTCCCTTCTCTATCAAAACCGTGGTGACCGAACCTTTACCTTTGTCTAATTTTGCTTCCAGTACCACGCCCTTCGCCATACCTTCTTTAACCGCTTTGAGTTCAAGCATTTCTGATTCCAAAAGTATCATAGCTAAAAGATTCTCAATACCCTCTTTTTTCTTGGCGGAAACAGGAGCAAAAATCGTCTTACCGCCCCAATCTTCCGGGACCAGGTCGTACTTGGACAATTCCTGTTTTAATCTTTCCGGATTTGCCGTGGGTTTATCCATTTTATTCATCGCAACTATTATCGGTACTTTTGCGGCTTTAGCATGATCAATAGCTTCTATAGTTTGAGGCATTACGCCGTCATCCGCAGCCACTACCAGAATAACGATATCCGTGACTGAAGCGCCCCTCGCTCTCATCGCGGTAAACGCTTCATGACCGGGAGTATCCAGAAATACTATCTCGCCTTTCGGGGTTTTAACTTTATATGCGCCGATATGCTGGGTAATTCCGCCGGCTTCGCCCGCCGTTACATTTGTTTCTCTTATGGCATCAAGTAAAGATGTTTTACCGTGATCGACATGCCCCATGACCGTAACCACCGGAGGACGCCATTCAAGTTTTGACACATCGACAACTTCTTCTTCTTTTACCTCTTCGTTAAATATAGAAACAAACTCAACATCATAATTAAATTCCGCAGCCACCAGGGTGATGGAATCTTTATCAAGCTTTTGATTTATCGTAACCATCATACCCATGGACATTATTTTCTTTATCAATTCTGAAACAGGTATTTTTAATTTATTTGCAAGTTCGGCAACCGTGGTAACTTCGGTGACTTTAAACACCGGTTTCGGACCTTCCGGAATTACAGGCGCCGGAGGTTTTACTTCCGTTTCGATCTTAGGAACTTCAATTACAACTTCTTTTTCAACTTCTTCAACTTCAGGTATTTCCTCAACAACCACAACCGGTTCTTTAATCTTTATAGGTTCTTTTACCTTTACCGGTTTTTTTACCACAGGTTTTACGACCGCTTTTTTCTCGGGTTTGACTGCCTCAGCTTTCGCTTTTATTGCTGCGGCCGCTTTTGCAGCAGCTTTCGCCTTAATTTCAGAAACTTTAACATATTTAGGTTCAACAACCGCAGGTTTAACGGGAACAGTTTTAACAACAGGCACGGCAACAGGTTTAGCCGCCACAGGAACAGCTTTAACCGCCGCTTTCGGTGCTGCTTTTGGCATAACAGGTTTAGCAGCGGGAGCAGGTGTCGGTGCCGCCGGTTTAGGAAGCGCAGCTTTGCCTCCGGGAACAGGGGCGTCCTTCTTTGCCGCCTCTTCTCTTATGGCCGCTGCAACAACTTTAATCTCGCTTTCATCAAGCATGCTGACGGCTTTTTTATCTTCAAAACCCAACTCTTCGAGTTTTATCACCAGTTCAGCGCTCGTCATGCCGAGTTTTTTGGCTATTTCATGGACTCTAAATTTACTCATCTGTTTTTACAATCTCCTGTGCTTTTATCGTTTTGACATGCTCAATTATCTTTTCAGCTGTCTTAGCCGTAAGTCCGTTTACCTGCAAAAGCGACTCTTTGGTTGCTTTCAAGAAATCATCTTTTGTATTAAAACCGTTGGCTTTTAATTTATCCATTACTTTTTTATTCAACCCCATCGCCTCAAACGGATCCTGTTCTTCTTCTTTCCTTTTGTCCGCGATTATCTTAACGTTTTCCGCGCCGGAAGCCGCAAAATCAGTTTCGCTCCGGACCTCTACCTTCCAGCCGACAAGCTTCGCCGCAAGTTTCACGCTCTGCCCGTTCTTTCCTATAGCTATCGCCAACTGGTCATCAGGCACGGTCACAATTACTGACTGGGCCGCATCATCCGTAATAATATTAGTGATCTTCGCCGGTCTTAAAGCATTTTTCGTAAAATTCTTAATGTCAGAACTCCACTCGACAACGTCTATCTTTTCGCCTTTTAACTCTTTTACTACAGGCTGAATTCTGCCGCCCTTTATACCCACACAAGCCCCTACGGAATCAATATTTCTGTCTTCCGAGTAAACGGCTATTTTTATCCTGTATCCCGGGTCTCTGGCAATTGATTTTATATCTACTTTACCTTCCCCTATCTCCGGTATCTCCATTTCAAAAAGCTTTTTTATAAAACTAGGATGTATTCTGGAAAGAACGACCTGCGGACCTTTTGAGGTCTTTCTGACTTCGGAAACATATGCCTTAATTTTGTCGCCAATCTGCCAGTTTTCCCTGAAGACCTGTTCTTTTATCGGTACAATACCTTCTGTATCTCCGAGATCCACCAGTATATTTTTATTTTCCTTACGGAGAACTGTCCCGTTAAGAATAGTGTCCAGTTTTTCTTCAAACTCGGAGAATATGGCATCCCGTTCGATATCCCTGACTTTCTTCGAGATAACCTGCTTCGTAATCTGAGCGGCAATACGTCCGAATTTTTCCAAAGGTACCGGAAAATCCATAAGCCCGCCGACTTCGCCCGTATATCCCTGGCTTTTGGCGTCTTTAAAAGAAATCTCATAATCCGGAGAGGTCACTTTTTCCACCACAGTTTTATGATAGGAGACCTTAAAAGATCCCGTAACATCATCAACACCCACTTTAATTTCATATTGATTGTTAAGTATCTTTCTGGACGCAGAAGTAAGCGCCGCCGACAGAGTTTCTTTCCAGACTTCCATGTTAACATTCTGCCCGCGCGCTATCTGTTCCAGCGCATTTACTATATCTTTGTTCATCATAACGCCACCTGCCTTTTACTCGAATTCCAACTTACCTTTTTTAACATTTGCGACGGGAAATTTTATAACTTTCCCTTTTACTTCAAACAACACATTCCCGTTCTCCACACCCTTTATGATACCCGTGTGATTATTCTTGCCTTCCACCAGTTCATTATAATAAATATTGGCTTTATAATCCTTATACCGTATAAAGTCTTTTTCCAGCTTCAAGACCCGGTCCAACCCCGGAGAGGAAACTTCCAGATTATAATGCCCCGGAATCAGGTCCTGCTCTTCAATCATCACGCCAATAACATGACTTACATCCTGACAATCCTTGACATTTACCTTAGCCCCCGGTTTATCAATGAAAATCCGGAGAACCAACCCGTTGAATTCCCTTTTATATTCAAGGTCATATAACTCAAGCCCCATCGTCTTTAAACAGGGTTCGGCCATTTCTCTGGCCCTTTTAGCTACGCTGTCAATATCACTCATTTTTTCTCTATTTTCAAAGAGTCCTCAAAAAAGAAAAAGTGGGCAAATCAAACTCTCCCACTCCGGTATTCCTCCCTAAAACAATCTAATGTTTTGTTATTTGTAAGTTCTTATCTAACAAGGTAATTATACAGAAAAATCAGGGTTTTGTCAATGAAAAAGGCATCAAAATCCCAGGTCAGGCAAAAGCACTGAATTTACAATAAAAAAGGGCCGTTTTTAAGCGACCCTTTGGAACTTTAAGTAAAGACTATATATTAGACTATCTCGACCTTCTTTGCGCCGTTTCGGGATTTTACTACTTCTCCGATTACTATCGGGGATTCTTTATTGGCTTTTAGGACCTTCATGGCTTTCTTGAGGTCTTTTTCGGCTACAAAGATGCACATTCCTATGCCCATATTAAAGGTGCGGTACATTTCGGCGTCATCAAGATTTCCGAGTTCGGCCATAAGTGTAAATACAGGTAGAGGTTTCCAGGATTTCTTTTCTATTACAACGCTCACGCCTTCAGGAAGAATTCTAGGGATGTTGTCGGTGAACCCCCCGCCGGTGATATGCGCAAGACCCTTAACATCTACTTTTTCTATAAGTTTAAACACAGGTTTGGTATAGGATTTATGAGGAGCGAGTAATGCTTTACCGACTGTGGTCTTTAATTTTTTAACGTATGTGTTTGCTTTCAAACCGGCTTTGTCGAAAAACAACTTTCTTGCCAGGGTGTATCCGTTTGTATGAAGCCCCGTAGACTTAAGTCCGATTATTTTATCTCCGGCTTTAATATTTCCGCCGTCTATAATGTCTTTTTTCTCCACTACACCTACTACCAGCCCGACAAAATCAAAGTCATTACCTTTGTAGACATCAGGCATCTGGGCAGTTTCCCCGCCGATAAGCGCGCATTTTTCCGCTTTGCAGGCAGTGACCAAGCCCTTAACGATCTCTCCGACTACTTTAGGAGTGGTTTTCGCCATGGCAATATAATCCAGGAAGAAAAGCGGTCTGGCGCCATGTACAAGGATATCATCCGCGCAGTGATTAATGAGATCTATTCCGACGGTGTCAAATTTATTCATCATTGAAGCGACTTTTAATTTTGTACCTACTCCGTCCACGCTGGAGATAAATACGGGATTTTTATATTTAAGGTGTTCCAGAGAGAAAAAACCCCCGAACTTGCCAATTTCCGAAAGAACTCCGGGTGTATAGGTTGCTTTAACCATAGATTTAATTTTTTGTTTTGCCTCGTCGGCAATGTCTATGTTTACACCCGCTTTAGCATAATCAAATTTCTTTTTCATGATCTACCCTTCGAACCCCATTTTTTCCGGTTCTGCGTTAAATTCTACGGGGTACTCCCCGCAAAAACAAGCAAGGCAATAATCTTCTTTCTTCCCGCCCACAGCTTTTACCAGGCCGTCAATGCTCAGGTAAGAAAGAGATTCCACCTTTAAATATTTTTTAATTTCTTCAACAGTATGAGAAGCCGCTATCAATTCGGCGCGCGTAGCGGTATCAACGCCGTAAAAACAAGGATGCGTTATGGGAGGACTGCTTATTCTCCAGTTAATATCCTTTGCTCCGACCCTCCGGAGCATTTTCACAAGCTTTCTGCTGGTCGTGCCGCGCACTATAGAATCATCAATAACAACAAGATCCTTTCCGTTAAGTATTTCTTTTACGGGATTATATTTAATTTTTGCGCCAAAGTCCCTGATAGACTGGCTGGGCTCGATGAACGTCCGTCCTATGTAATGATTACGGATGATCCCCATTTCATAAGGAATATTACTTTCCCGCGCGTATCCCGTGGCGGAAGAATTTGCCGAGTCAGGAACGGGTATGACATAGTCCGCTTTTACAATATTTTCTTTCGCAAGCTCGGCCCCGAGAGCCTTCCTGGCTTTTTGAACGCTCTGTCCGAAGATATAACTATCAGGCCGTGAAAAATATATAAATTCAAAGATACATTTTTTTTGTTTGGCAGGTTTAAAAGGTTTAAAAGATTCAACGCCCTTCTCGCTTATGATCACCATCTCACCCGGCTCAAGAGGCCTTATATATTCAGCATCAATAATATCAAAAGCGCACGTCTCCGAAGCAAGGACATACCCGCCGTCTTTTTTTCCGAGATTTAAAGGCCTGAAATTCCAGGGATCAACAACACCCACAAGTTCGTTTTCCGTAAGAACTACAAGGGAAAAAGCGCCCTTAACTCTTTTTAAAGCATCTATAAGCATCTCTCGAAAACCATTTTTCTTTGAGTGGGCAAGAAGATGAACTATCACTTCCGTATCCGTAGTCGAAGAGAATATCGCGCCGTTTGCTTCGAGCTCGGCCCTCACCATATCCGCATTAACCAGATTACCGTTATGCGCCATTGCTAATTGTCCCCTTGAATAAGAGACAGTTAAAGGCTGCGCATTTTTTATTGAGGAAGTACCGGTAGTTGAATAGCGACAATGTCCTATCGCGGCTCTTCCGGGAATCTTGTCAAAAACATCAGGAGTGAAATTATCGGCAACCAGACCCATTTTCACATAGGAATATACTTTTGAGCCGTCTGAAGAAGCAATACCCGCGCTTTCCTGGCCTCTATGCTGAAGCGCATAAAGCCCTAAATACGCAAGTTTTGAAGCTTCTTCAACGTTATAAACCCCGAATATTCCGCACATATTGATATGATAGCATTTTTTTTATTAAAACACAATATTGAATAATTACCCGAAATCCGGAGCAGCAACGTATCATTCTTAACATTCATTCAATTGCAGTTTAGTAGGATTTCGGGTTCGATTCCACTGATTGCAAAGCTAATGGATTCCACTGATTATGAAAACTACAGGCAGTTTTTTCAAGATCTTAATATGAATATTTCTACTTCAATTTCAGGGAATTACCGTAACAGTTTCCTGTAATACTCCTCAATATCGTCTTTGTATTTTTGCGGTTTTTGGTCTTTCATGGAGTCCATTATATCTTCCCTGAACTCTTTTGGCGGTTTGTAATCTTTTTTCTCAGGGAGTTTATGATAGCGGGTTTGCCTACCCCTTGAACTCCGGCTTCCGGGTTTTTTACCGCCGCTGCTTAGAAGCATAGGACCGCCGCCGCTTCCGCCTTGCCCCTGCATAAGACTGTCCATATTATTTTTCATTGCTTCAAGCCGGTTTATCGCATCCTGCTCTTCCGGCATGGCGGAATAACTGTCTCCTTCGCCGAGAGCATTAGAAGCATTTTTCATGGACTCGCCGGCCTTTGAGCCATTCTCGTCAAACATCGAAGAAGGGAATCCGTCTTTTGAAGCTTTCTCGAGTTCTTTTTTTAACTTATCCAGTTCGGAGATATTTTTATCCTGTTTTTCCTTAAGTCCGCCTGCCTTATCCCCGCTTCCCCCGCCGGTTCCGCCTGATGGTGAGGGCTTTTTCTTTTGCTTCTGAAGCAGGTCCAGTATCTCTT
Organism: Candidatus Firestonebacteria bacterium RIFOXYA2_FULL_40_8; assembly: GCA_001778355.1. GTDB lineage: Bacteria > Oederibacteriota > D2-FULL-39-29 > D2-FULL-39-29 > D2-FULL-39-29 > D2-FULL-39-29. The sequence goes on along the minus strand of MFGS01000030.1, from coordinate 92 downwards.
TTTCTATTTCCCCTGCTTTTCTTAGATTTAAGGAAGACGAATTTACCGTATCAAGATTTTCTTTATTTTCAACTTTTAACCGCTCTCCGTCT
>MFGS01000029.1:264-14055 GCA_001778355.1 Candidatus Firestonebacteria bacterium RIFOXYA2_FULL_40_8 | reverse complement strand
CGTGCCATAACTTTCTCGCAGACTTTATTCATATCAAAATGTATTTCAGGGATAAGAATAATATCGGCCCCTCCGGCAATTCCCGAGTTAAGAGCTATCCATCCCGCGTAGCGGCCCATTACCTCAACTACCATTACTCTCTGATGGCTTTCAGCGGTAGAGTGAAGTTTGTCAAGCGCATCCGTTGCGGTACTTACGGCAGTATCAAAACCGAAGGTAATAACTGTGGCAGAGAGGTCATTATCTATTGTTTTTGGAACTCCGACCAGCGGTATTCCCTTATCCGCAAGCTGCTTTGCGATTGTTAAGGTTCCATCCCCGCCGATACAAACGAGTGCATCGAGTTTAAGTTTTTTAAAGCCCTTGACAGCTTCAGCGGATTTATCCAGGTAGATTGTTTTTCCATTTTTTGTTACTGCGTATTTAAAGGGATCCCCTCTGTTTGTCGTACCTAAAATTGTTCCGCCGATGTTTAAAATACCGCTGATGTCATGGGCGTCCAGAACCTCGGCGTTTCCGGGATGCATGAGGCCTTCAAAACCTTTTTTTATTCCGATAACTGTCCAGCCCAGGTTGTTTGCGCTTTTTACCACTGCTCTTATAACGGCATTAAGGCCGGGACAATCACCCCCGCCGGTCAGAACTCCTATTCTTCTCGCTTTTTGACCCATAGGACACCTCCAAAGATAAGTGCTTATAATAATAGTTTAGCATTGTTTTAAATATAAATATATCTTAAAATAGACCATAGGAATGAACGAGTATTGCCGAGGTTTTAATAATATTTTAAAAGGCGGTGAAAACGTATGAGAAAGACATATAAGAAAGGGGAACTGATACTGAAAGAAGGCGATGAAGGAAATGAAGCTTATGCGGTGCTTTCCGGACGTGTGGAGGTTTATCGTTTGAAAGACGGTAAAAAAGTTATTCTAGGTATAATAGGCAAGGATCAGATTTTCGGGGAGATGAGTATGATTGACGAGGTCCCCCGCTCGGCAAATGTCGTGGCGCTGGAAGACACCGAAGTAAATGCGATAGGGCGGAGTGATTTTAATGAAATATTCTATACAGAGCCGCATCTGGTAAGTATGTTTTTAAAAAGCATTTTTGAGCGGTTACGGCATGTAGATCAGAAGGTAATTGATTTGACAATGGGGATGGCGGCTCAGAATATTTCTGCCAGTAAAATAACCGTAACAGGTTTGACTCCCCTGGCTTTAAAATCCCTGAAAAACAAACCCCTGGAAATAGATCATTTCCCTTATAAAATAGGAAGAATGACGGAAGGATTTAAAAAGGACTTATTCTCGAATAATGACCTGTATCTTGAGGATGAGGTGCCTTTTAGCGTATCAAGGAATCATCTATCAATCCAATTTAAAGACGGTAAATATATTGTCTTGGATAGAAGAAGCAGTCTTGGTACCTATGTAAATGATGAAATGATCGGCGGTTCAGGTAACGCTTTTGAGAAAGAACTTGCGAGTAAGAGCGAAAATATTGTAATCCTCGGAAATCGCGAGTCCCCGTTTAAGTTTAAGGTTGTGATACCATAGCGGAACACTTGTCGTTTTTCCTTTCAAAAAAGAAAGGCATATAGTAAGATGCTCATATTAAATTTATTAGTAAAAAAGAAGGCCTAAAACTATAAGGAGAAACTATGAAACTAAAAATAGAGACTATAAGACTTGACTACATAAATCCTTTCAGAATCTCAAGAAATGTAACGACTTCAAAGGAAAATATAATAGTTAAACTCAGCGACGGTAATATTACCGGATTGGGAGAGGCCTCCGCCGATAGTTTCTACGGAGAAACGAACGCGACGGTTGTGCAAGCCGTAAAGAAAGGTTTTAATCTGATAAAAAACGAAGACCCTTTTGAGCTTGACCGCATTTATGATATTTTAAATAAAAATCTGGGCAGCTGCCGGGTGGCTATAACCGCGCTGGATATTGCCTTGCATGATCTAATATGTAAAAAATTAAAGATGCCGGTTTACAAATATTATGGGCTTGAGCCGATAAAAAGCAAATTAACGTCTTTTACGATAGGTATAGATACCATACCCAAGATCATAGAAAAGACGCTTGAAGCAAAAAAATATCCGTATCTTAAAGTAAAACTGGGATGTAAAAATGATATGGATATAGCAAAAGCGGTTATGGATAACTTCAAAGGCAAGATATGTTTTGATGCCAATGCAGGCTGGACTTTAAATGAAGCGGTAAAGAAGATAAGCATACTTGCAAAATATAAACCTGAGTTCATCGAACAGCCTCTTCCTCCTGTGAAAGTAAAGGATTTAAAGATATTAAAGAAGCATGTAAGGGTGCCGATTATTGCAGATGAGAGCGTTGTTGACAGGAACGATATTCTACCTGCTTCGGAATTTGCGGACGGTATCAATATTAAGCTGGCGAAATGCGGCGGCATAAGAGAGGCGTTTAAAATGTGCGTTATTGCAAAGTCTCTCGGGCTTAAGATCATGTTCGGCTGCCGTACCGAAAGCTCAATTCTTGTTACCGCTGCCGCCCATCTGGGTTCTATGGCGGATTACCTTGACCTGGATACCAATGTCTTGATAAAAAATGACCCGTATAAAGGCGACGTCTTTGATAACGGCAGGATAACCATAATTCCCGGTGTCCCAGGTCTTGGAGTAAGTAAAATAAAGTAACAATTATGAAAAGTCTGTAAGCCCGCCGGAAACGGCGGGCTTTTTGTTTTCAATGGACTGCAAATAGGGGTAGTGGTATAATTGTCTTAGAATGAAAATCAAAAAGAAAATTGCAGGAAAATATGAAAGATTAAATACGGGTGTAACCGGACTGGACGAGATGTTCTATGGCGGTCTGATAAAAAGCACCATAACTCTGATAGCCGGTCACGCCGGTGTGGATAAAACTTCCTTTGGCCTGCAGTTCCTGAAAGAAGGGCTGGAAGCTAATGAAAATTGCGTCTATATCTCCTTAAACGAACAACCGGAAAGAGTCCTTTCTTTTAATAAACACCTGGAGATTGACTGGGAAACCCATATAAACCGCGAAAGACTAACCTTATTATATGTTGGTGCCTCTAAAACCGGCAACGTCAATACGGTTGTACAGAAGATATTAACAAATAATGTAGACCGTCTTGTGCTTGAAGGTCTAAATTTTGCAGGAACAGCCGCTCAGAATAAATTACCGGTCAAGCTTTCGGAAGTTTTAAATAAAATAAAAGAAAAAAAGATAACGGCGCTTATAACTACAAATGCTATTGACAGCAATAACTATTTCGGACTGGAAAACAATATGCTCTTAGAGCTGGTCGATAATCTTATCGTGGTAAAACAAATTGAAGTGGAAAACAGTATTTTTAAGGTAATGGCAATTTTAAAGGCAAGAGGAACTCTATACGATACAAAAATAATGGAGCTGGAGCAAAACAGGAATGGATTAAGGATCAATGGTCCTGTTGAAGGGTATAAGAACATATTTTCTGATTTTCCGGAAACCTCGGAAATCGGGCTGCAAATGTATTTTGGAGGGATGGAAGATTACTTTATTGAAAAATTCAACGAAAAATATCCAAATACAAAAGTCTACAAAATGGAAGTAGGAAAGACGATGCTGAGTAATGAGTTAGCGGTAAAGGATCCGAACACCTCGGTAAGTCTTTCGTATCTCTTTTACAGCCAGATATTTAAACTGGCAAACGCGGGTTTACTTATGGAGTTGGAGGAAAGCGCGGACAATAAAGACATGTTTTTTGAAGCTGCAATAAGCGCATGCAGGGTCAACGGTAAGTTATACGGAGTGCCGGATGATATTCATTGCCGGTGCCTGATGTACAGGAAAGATTTGCTGGAAAAATACGGACTAAAGGTTCCTGAAACCTGGGAAGAGCTGATAGAAACGGCAAAGTTGATTCTTTTAAAAGAAAAAAACCCGGAGCTTATCGGTTTTATGTATCCCTGCTCCAATGGAGCTAATCTTTCCGATGTCTTTATGGAATTTTTGTGGGGAATGGGCGGGGAACTGACCGATAAGGACGGAAATATAAGTCCGCAAAACAATAAAATTGAGGAATCTCTGAAACTTATGTATGATCTGATTTATACGCACAAGCTGATGCCGGAAAATATTGCAGTTTATCCCGACAGTTACAGGGCGAATAAATTCAAAGAAGGTAAATCAGTATTTGTAATAGATCTGCCGGAAGTAATGAGGGATATTAATAAAAGCAACGCCTCCATAAAACAAAAAGTATGGCTGGCGCCCCTTCCGGTTTTAAATAAAAATTGTAAAAGTTACGTGGTGCTTCGGGGTTGCGGAGTTGTTATCCCGAAGAAAACCAAGTATCCAGCTGCGGCAAATAAATTTCTAAAATTCTACAGCGATATTGAAATAGCCAAAAAAGCGGAGTTAACCGAGGGCTATCCTTTTCCTTCCCGCCTTCCGTTTTTGAAGGATAAGAAAATATTGAGACAAAAACCATATTACCGCGAAGCTGAAAACTTACTGAAGTATTGCCGGAATCCTTATCAGGAGATTAAAAATTATGATATTATTTCAATGTTTATTTATAAGAATGTTTTTAAATATTTATCCGGAAAAGAGAATTTAGAAGAAACAAAAATACTGCTGGCAAATGATATAAATAAAATTAAAAGACATAAAAAATATATGAAAGTTGTAGAAAACGTGATGTATTATATGGAGATAAATTACAAAAGACAGATAACCCTGGAAGAAATATCAAATGTTATACGACTTAACCGGGATTATTTGAACAGAATATTTAAATTTGAAACCGGAATGACGCTGTTTGATTATCTTATTCAAGTGCGTATAGAAAAATCCAAAGAGCTGTTAAAAGACGTAAGGTTTAATATTAAAGAAGTAGCAAGCAAGGTCGGATATTCGGACATATCCTACTTCTGTAAACTGTTTAAAAAACACACCGGAGTTACACCCACCGAATATAGATTTAATATATAGTCTAATACCATTCAATGAAAAAGTCGATATCAACCAACATATATCAAATATGCTTATATTGATACATACGTGAATGTAATGTATTCTTAGATAGGGAAGGAAAGTGGAGAAAGTGAGTAAAGTGAAGAAAGAGGAGGAGCGAAATGAAAATAGCGATAAGCGCGGGGGATTTTCCGGAAACCTACAGTTTGGAACGCATATTGGACACCATTCAATTGTTAAAAGTCAAATATGTGGAATTAATACACGGTGAGACAATGGTTCATAAAGGAAATATTGGTTTTATAAAAGAAGAGCTTAAGAAAAGGGGGCTGGAACCGTCAAGCGTTCAAAACTGGTGTATATTTACAAAAAAAGACAAAATCAAAGAAAACCAGAAAGCGCTTATTGAGAGTATACATATAGCTAAAGCGATGAATGTAAAATATGTTAGAGTAGGGCCTTTCGGAAGTGTAAAAGATGCGAAACTCACTAAGGAGATTTTAAAAGAGTATAAAAAGGACATTCTTCCTTGTATCAAGGAAGCTGAGAAAGAGAAGATTTGTATTATTCTCGAAAATGAATTTCACGATGATCCTTGCGGGAATGCGCTGCAATGCCTGGATATACTTATTTATATGGACTCGGAATGCTTTCAACTTCTGTATGATCCGTGTAATTTCTATATTGCAGGGGAAGAGCCGTTTCCGTACACCTATGAAATGTTGAAAAGTTACGTAAAATATATACATATAAAAGATGCCAGGAAAATAAAGGAATGGGGAACAAACGTAAATGAAGGAAGAGGGAAACCGGAAGCAAACGCTTATTTAGATAAAGAAGGTAATTCTATCTGGAAACATAAAAACAATGATTATCTTTGTGTTGGACTGAAGGAAGGCGGGGTCAACTACGACGGGCTCCTTACATCTTTGAAAAACGACAGGTATGACGGGTTTCTCTCTATAGAGCCTCACGTTATAGAAAAGATCCATACCGAAACATTATTAAAAAATATCAATTATATGAAAGACAGGGGAGGAAAATAATATGGCTAAAATGAAAGCAGCGATAATCCGCGGACCTTTTGATCTAAAGATAGAAAAAGTAGATATACCTGCAATAGATAATGACAGTATGCTTGTCAAAGTAAAAAGCGCCAGCATCTGCGGCTCCACCGACTACCATATATATGACGGGAGTTATTTCAAGTATAACGCCTGGCTTAAAACCCCGCACATATTTGGACACGAATTCAGCGGGCAGGTGGTAAAAGCAGGAAAAAATATAAAAAAATACAAAATCGGAGACAGAATCGGGTTGGGCTGCAAAATGGGAGGTATGGACGGCGCAGGATTTTCGGAGTACTGCAGAATCTATCCTTCTCAGATCTCTTCAATGGATATACTAAGGAAGAACGTAAATTATGAAGAAGGCGCTTTGCTTGAGCCGTTATACGGGGTACTCGCTTCTGCATACTCCTCAGGAATAAAACCGGCCGATAAGGTGTTAATTATTGGGGCAGGCGCAATAGGGCTTCTTCATTTGCAGGTTGCAAAAAACATGCTTGCGGGGGAAGTTATTGTGGCGGATGTATATGAAAACAGACTTCAAAAAGCGAAAGAGTTAGGCGCAGACCTGATTATTAATACAAAAGAAAAAGACTTAACAGAAACGGTGAGAAAATACTGCGCCGAAGTGGATCTGGTGATTGATGCCGCAGGAACAGACGATCCGGAACTGTTTAATACGACAATAGAACTGCTGAAAGCAAACGGAAGATACATGGTTTACGGCCATGCTACAAAACCTTCTTCGGTAAATCTTATTAGAATAGCCGCTAAAGGCGTTACTGTTGTAGGTGTAGCATACGCCCACGATAAAATGATCCAACTCGGGAATAAGCTGGTGTCGGAAGGACGAATAAATCTAAAAACCATAATAACACACCGTATAAAACTTGATGATTTGGAAAAAGGCATTAAAAGATGCCGGGAGGAAAAAGATAAAGTTATCAAAATGATGGTTACTTTTTAATATAGAAAGAAGTACAGAAGCAAAAAAGCCCGTTAAAAGCGGGCTTTTTTGTGATAAAATACCGGTTAAGAAAAATGAAAATTAAAAAAATAATTAAATATGTTATTGGTTCAATTCTGGCGGTATTTTTAGCGGCCGGTGTTTACTATGTGGTTATTGTCGTTAAAGCAAGAATGGATACACCAGGTATTGTTAAAAAAGCCTTAGAAAAAGATAATATGACGTTGCAAGCGGGTGACCTTAATAAATGGCAGTTGGATGCTTTACTTGCCGTTGAGGATCCAAATTTTTATACTCACAACGGTGTGGATCTCAAAACACCGGGCGCGGGGATAACAACAATTACGCAAGGGCTTGTAAAAATGTATTATTTTGACTCTTTTAAACCGGGTATTGCAAAAATAAAACAAACGTTAATTGCCTTGCTTGCAGTGAATCCTTTAGTATCAAAAGATGACCAGTTAAAACTGTTCATAAATAATATTAATCTGGGTAATATTGAAGGCAAGCCGGTTGTTGGTTTTGATAATGCTGCCAGGGTGTATTATAAAAAACCATTTAAAAATCTGACCAAAAACGAGTATCTTTCAATAATCGCAATGATCATAGCTCCCGAGAATTTTAATATTATAAAAAAACATGAAGCAAACGCAAAAAGAACGGAAAGAATAAGAAAAGTGGTTTCAGGTGAGTATAAACCAAAAAGGTTGATGGATATTTATTACGGGGATTTAGATATAGAAGAACAGAAAGGCCTTGCTCCTGCTTCATATTATCCTTCGTTGTATAGATGAACCCGAAATCCAAAGTAGAAGGCATGCCATTATTGTCTTGCATAATATTAAGTTTTAACGATATTTCGGGTTCGATTCCGCTGATTGCAAATCTACAGGATTTCACTGATAAAGCAATAGACATAAATAATTTATAAAGTCCTAACTTAAATATTCCTACTTCGTTTTTAGGGATGAAATCGAAGGTTTACAAAAACTGTTATATTTGTTAAAATAGCTGAAGTGTATAAAAGGGCTCCTGATTGTTTTGCCGGCCCGAAAAAAAGAGAGGTAAAAATGTTCGACAGATTCCTTCCCAAAGAGTATAATTTCTTCGGTTTACTTGAAAAACAAGCCGCGTTTTCTGCCGAGGCGGCTAAACTGTTTAAAGATGCCGTAGCCACAGGCTCTATCACCGAAGAAGTGTTGAAGCAAATACAGGAAGTCGAGCATCAGGGGGATGAAGTTACTCACGAAATACTCGAACAGCTGGATAAGAGTTTTATTACCCCCATAGACCGCGAAGATATCCACGCGCTTGCCAAGGAACTGGATGATATTACCGATATGATGTGTACCATCTCCAGCAGGATGAGGATATATAAAATATCCGGAGTTGATAAATACCTGGTTAAATTTTCTTTTGTGATAGAAGAATCCATCAATGGGGTTCTCTGCACTATCAGAGGCCTCAGGGACTTGAAAAATGTTAAAACAATATTGCGTTCCTGCGTGGAAGTAAACAGGCTGGAGAATGTCGGAGACAGGATGAGGGATGAAGCTCTCACTGAACTTTTCGAAAACGAAAAAGACCCCATAAAAATAATCAAATGGAAGGAAATCTACCAGGAAGCAGAAACAGTCCTTGATATTTGTGAGGATGTTACTAATATAGTCGAATCCATTCTGGTAAAGAACGCATAACGATGACAATATTTATTATATTCCTGATATTACTTGCGCTTACCTTTGATTTTCTAAACGGGTTTCATGATTCGGCTAATTCCATCGCAACTGTTGTTTCTACAAGAGTTCTCTCTCCGCGTTACGCCGTTATCTGGGCGGCTTTTTTTAATTTCATCGCTTTTTTATTTTTTGGTCTGCATGTCGCCAATACTATTGGTAAGGGAATAGTTGATATCAATGTGGTGGATCAATATGTTATTTTTGGAGCACTCGTAGGAGCTTGCGGCTGGAATATTATTACCTGGTATTTTGGTCTTCCTACAAGTTCGTCCCACTCTCTGATTGGAGGACTCATAGGCGCCGGATTGGTTAAAGCCGGTCCTGAAGGACTCGTAATGAGCGGAATAATGAAAACTGTAGCTTTTATCGTGATTTCCCCTCTTGTCGGATTAATTTTGGGGGTTACGATAGGAATAATAGTTTATTGGCTTTTCAGAAACAGCATTCCTTCAAAAGTTGACAATATCTTCAGGAAGGGACAGCTGGTTTCTGCCGCATTTTATAGCATGGGTCATGGCGGGAATGATGCGCAAAAGACCATGGGTATTATTGCAAGTCTGCTTTTCAGCTCGAAAATATTAGTCGGAGAGTTTTATATTCCTTTGTGGGTTATTATTTCCTGTAATGGCGCTATTGCTCTTGGTACTATGTTTGGCGGATGGCGTATTGTAAAGACCATGGGTCAGAAAATATCCAAGCTTAAACCTGTTGACGGGTTTTGTGCTGAGACCGGCGCTGCGGTAACATTATTTATTTCTTCTGCTTTGGGTATTCCGGTCAGCACAACTCATACGATAACGGGGTCTATAGTTGGGGTTGCCACATTAAAACGCGCGAGCGCGGTTCGCTGGGGCGTTGCGGGAACTATAGTATGGTCCTGGGTGCTGACCATCCCCTGCTCGGCATTTATTTCTATATTGGCATATTTTATTATAAGAAAAATCGCATAATCCAAGCTTGAAAAAGCATTATCCAATTTGTATAATAACTTTATGAAAATAAATAGTAGAAATAGACTTCTAACTTTTACCTGCCTTGCTATTTTTAATTATCTTTTCAAAAGGAGGAGATTATGAAACAGTTAGTACTATGCGCAGCAATTGTAATGTCATTCGTTTCTTGTGCCGCTGTAAAAGAAGCAGGTGTTATCGAAAACAAAGAAAATAAAACTGCACCAAAAATAGAGGAGAAAAAAATGACAAAAGCTACAATAAAGACCAATATGGGAGACATAGTAATAGAACTATTTGCGGATAAGGCGCCAAAAACGGTTGCCAATTTTGTAACGCTGGCGGAAAAAGGTTTTTATGACGGGGTTATCTTTCACAGGGTGATACCTAACTTCATGATACAAGGCGGAGACCCGACAGGTACGGGAAGAGGCGGTCCAGGTTATGCTTTTGCCGATGAGTTTGATCCTTCTTTAAAGCACACCGGTGCGGGAATGCTTTCCATGGCTAATTCCGGTCCTAACACAAACGGCAGTCAGTTTTTCATTACGGTAGCTGCGACTCCCTGGCTTGACGGGAAACACGCAATATTCGGCAAGGTCATAGAAGGGCTGGATCTTGTAATTAAAATGTCGGAAGTTCCGACTTTACCCGGCGACAGGCCAAAAGAAAAGATAATAATGGAGAAAGTAACGATTAGTAAATAAGAAAAGAAAGTTACGGGTAGCGGGTTACGAGTTGCGAGTGAGAGCAATAAAATATTGGGAACGATCATGCGTGACGAGTTACGGGTGAGAGCAGGAAAAAGAGAGCGTCGAGGTCTCTCCAAAACTTTGTTTTGGAGGACGGGTCTACAAGGTTTTATCTGCTTGATTTGATTTTCTAAAATCTTTCGGGCAAACTTTTTCTGTTTTTTTAAATATACGATTGAAATGAGTAATATTATTGTAACCTGCTTCGGAAGATATTTTAGTAATACTCCAGTCCGTCTGTTTTAATAATTTCTTTGCTTCTTCCAGTCGTAGCTTCTGCAGGTAATCTACAAAATGCATACCTGTGATCTTATAAAATATATGGCTCAGATAAGCCGGAGACAGGGAGACATGGTTTGCTGCTTCGGTAAGATTAACAGGTTCTCTGAAATGCTGTTCAATGTATTTTTTGACCGATAGTATCTCGGTCCTTTCCGAAGCTTTCGCCTTAACCTTCAGCTTTCTTCCTGTCTCGCAGAAGTAATCCGCAAAAAAAGAAAAAAGTTTCACGGTACTCTCAAGTCTATTTTTTGTTATAAAGGGGGATTTCAAGTAGGCGGCTTTAAGCTTGGCAAAATCTACTTTTAGATGTTTATTCCGTTTGTAAAATTCCTCCCAGCCTTTTAAGGTGGGTTCCTCCGGAAGAACCTGACCGCAGTTTATTGTCGCAATATGATTACCTTCCACAAAAATAGGTACGGCTATATCCACAAGACCTGCATGGCAAAGATAATGAATTCCTTTCTCGCCCTTTGCGGCTCTCATGCAATTTATCCTGTCGGTTTCCTGGCAGGCCAAAAAACCTTTCGGATCGGTCCTAAGGGTAAGACAAAGCGGATTCATCTCTTCGGTTTTAAATAAATATTTGCTTTTCGTCCGGTCAGCGGATCCGAGCGCCATTATTATACCTGTGAGATCCTGAACGATCCTGAAAAATTCCTCAAAAGTCTTTGATTCCGCCAGATCCGAAAAGCTGATCTGTTCTCTTTGCTTCAAATCCATCGGTTTAGCTTCCTTTAAGTTTACCTATCTTTCTTTAAAATCTAAAAATATGTAAAGTCCAAACAAAGAAATGCGTAGCTATATACAGTAATTATGATATACTTTGGATAATCTTAAATCAAGAAAAAACAAGGAAAATACGGCAGAAAAGGAAAAGAAATGATGAAAGGGTTGGTATTTACACTGATAACAGGGTTCTTCTGGGCAATAATTGCCGTAGTTTTTGATTTTGTTGCCAAGAAAAAAGTAAAGTTGTATTCCTTCTATGCTTGTAGTTTAGCAATCGGAACCCTAATTTCTTTGTTCTTTGTAAAATGGAACGTTCTTTTTCAGGGGAAAATTGAAAGAGCGTGGGACCTTGTGCTTGTTTTATCTTTGTGCGGAATTGTTAACCCTGTTTCCATGCTCCTGATGATTGTCGCTATGAGAGCTGGACACAGCTCCCTGGTCTGGACGATTACTCAGTCCGCGCTGGTAATTCAATTCATATTTGCAACGCTCTTCTGGGGAGAAAGCATAAATCTTTACCAGATGTTTGGCTTACTGGCGATTTTAATAACTTTCATAATGGTCGCTACCGGAAAAAAAGAGGACTTGGCAGGGCAAAGTACGGGCTTTAGGGGAAAGCAGCTTCTTCTTGTTTTGGGAAGTTTTGTTTTTATAGGCATCGGACAGGTGTTGTATATAACCCCGTCCCACTGGTCCGGCTGGATTGACGCTGCGGAAATACGGGTCCTTATTGTTTATATCTCCTCTTTAATATTAATGACCGGCGTAGCGCTATATTCAAAAGAGAAGCTTGATAAAACTGCGGTACTTTTGGCGGTTGTACTTGCCGTTGCCGGCGCACTTAGTTCTCAGTCCCTGCTCGTAGGTGTTGATGCCTTTACACCTTATAAGATATCCAAGATTGCATATCCCATTGCCACAGCTTCAAGTATTGTGTTGTTTTCTTTCTATTCATATATTTATCTGAAAGAACCGTTTAGCCTGAAAAAATGGCTGGGAATTGTTTTCGGTATTCTGGGAATAGTGTTATTCAGCATAAATTAGCAGCAAGTACAGCAAAGACAGCAGATAAAGCAAGTACAGAAAAGGAAGATAAAGAAGGGGAGAAAAGTGAAGTAAAAGAAGTAAGAGAAGAAAAAAGGCTTGTCTCAGTAGAATAGCGGTTTAGGAGGAGGAAATGATGCTGGTAATTAAAAATAAAATAATAACAGTTTCGATGAAGAAAAATGGGACGGATGTAATTATTAGCGATAATATCAGGAAGGAAAGGTTTGTTCTGGACGAGAAGACAAGATATGTTTCAAGCAAGGTCGAGAGATTTGACGATAAGCCTTTTTCTTTTGATGCAGTTTTTGGAAAAAGCAGTAAAGTTTCTCTTGCCGGAAGCGGAAAGGCTGAAAAGCAAAACAAAAACTCGATAGTTTGTACATATAAGACAAAATCAGGAAATATTAAATTGACCTGGATTTTAGAGGAAGATCGTCTCCGTGTATTTGCGGATTGTAATATTGAAAATTGCGCCACGGCGCTTACTCTACCTGGAACATTCCGGCTTGAAAAAGGAAAAGATTTTACGTCAGCAGTTCCAAACGGGCAGGGAATATTGCATACAGGTAAGGGTATTGGTTTTTACCGGCCGTTACAGATACAGGGGCATTCACACGGGAGAAGTCTTGATATGTTTGCGCAGACGTCCGGGAAAGCCGCGCTTATAACAATAACAGAAAGTGACTCCGATGCGGTCCTCCACTGGGAAAAAACTTCGCAGGGAAAAATTAATCTTATGTGGGTTCAGCATGCAAGTATGGGGAAATTGTCTTATACCAGAGAAGCTGTACTGATGTTTACTCCTCCGGATATAACGTCGATTTGCAAAAAATACCGCGCCTATGAAATAGAAAAAGACAGGTTTAAAACCTGGGAGGAGAAGATAAAAGATCGTCCTAATATTGAAAATATATTCGGAGCTTGCAGGGTTTTTCTTGGATACCAGCACGATGAAAAGCTTGATTATCTTGCATCTTTTAAAAAACTGAAAAAAATGGGGATAGATAAAGCGATAGTATACCCTGTTTACTTCGGAAACACGCAGGATGACAAAGATTTTAAGAAAAATGGAATAGCGAAATGGACGGATTTAAGAAAAATAGTTCCTGATCTTCAGAAGATGGGATACAGCTGTGGCAGCTTTATTTATATAGTGGATGGTCCTGTTAAAAAAGGTGAAAAAAAGTTAGAAGATTTTGCGCTGGATAATAAGGGCAAACCTATTCTGCACTGGGAGATTAAGGCGCTTAAATGGTTTGTTTATTCGAACGCTAAAAGATTTTCGTGGGCC
>MFGS01000029.1:0-193 GCA_001778355.1 Candidatus Firestonebacteria bacterium RIFOXYA2_FULL_40_8 | reverse complement strand
AAAAGAAGATTACAACTCTTTGCATATTTGCGATGCCAGGGGAGACACTGAGAGCAGAAAGAAACTACTTGAATATACTGCAGACAAAAAAATGTATATTTCCTCTGAAGGTTTCTGGGGAAGAATGACAAAATATTACGATATCGGAAATACAAAATATTATAATGCGCTTGGCGGTGATGAGTATTGCGTG
>MFGS01000028.1:8365-22256 GCA_001778355.1 Candidatus Firestonebacteria bacterium RIFOXYA2_FULL_40_8 | reverse complement strand
CGCTTACTGCCCTTTCTGTCTTTGCTGTCTTTGCTTCTTTTATCTGTACTTCCCATACAGCCAGGCTTCTTCGAGCATCGTCAAAAGGTTCTCCGGAGGTACATAACTTGACGCGGAATTTCCCGTTCCGAGTGCAAAGCCGCCTCCCGTCGCACAGGTGTCTATCAGGTATCTTGTGTGTTTTCTTATTTCTTCTTCTGAATACAGGCATATCTTATTCATATCAAAACCGCCGATACAGGATATCCTGTTTCCATATTGCTTTTTAAACTCCCAGATAGGAAGTATTTCATCTTCAAATGAATGTTTTGCGTCCCAGCCGCAGTCGATTATACCCTCATATATCTCCCGCAGATTTCCGCAAGAATGCAATATTATTGGTTTATTATAAGCATGAGCTGCTTTAACTATCTTTTTGTGCCAGGGGAAAATGTATTCCTTAATCATTTTTGGAGAAAGCATCGTTTGGGTTTTAAAACCTAAATCATCGCCCACCGCAATTGCACCAACGATATCCATGCTGGCGTAGTTTTTCACTATTTGTTCAACCCTTTCCCCTATTGCCTTAAATACGTCCCGCAAAAACTCCGGATTTTCCACGGAATAATAACAGATCTGTTCGAAACCGACGAGAAGCATGGCATTTTCGAAAACTCCGCCGGTCACTCTGGGTAAAAGTTTCATCCCCTCCGGCAGTATCTTTTTTGCTTTTTCCATAGGTGAGTAATCAATTTTACTCATATCCGGCCAGGGATATTTTTCAAACTCTTCCCGGTTGGAAACCAGGGAGTCCCCGGATTGGACGATCTCCGCTTTACCTTTTTCGCCTTCGCTTATCCTGCTTTTCTTCTGCGGAAAGTTAAAGTCAGACCTTATTCCCGCAAAATCATAGCCGAGTCTGTACTGGTACTCAATATGAAGTTTTACCGAATAATCAATTTCGTTCTTAAAATCCTGTTTCTTTATTTTGCCGCCCATTATCTTCTCTTCCAGGTCGCTGCGCAATTCCAGACACGGAGCTTTGTCCGGAATACTTTTCCGGGACAGCATCTTCTCTATCCTCGAAAAATCCGGCGCCGGCTCTATTTTAAGCGTTTCAAGGTTCATAATCTTTACCCCATTTTTACAAAAAGATTTTCTTTCGCGGCCATGCATTTTGCATGATCGTACTCCTGGGTAAACATCCAGTCAAAACTGTAAGCAGGTACCATTTTTAATTTACAGAGCGAATAGATCTCTTTTCTAACAGCAAGAGTTCCCGCAAAATACTTCTTAAACTCCTTATTTTTCCTTCCTTTTATAAGCCAGAGCCAGACCAGTTTGAACATCCTTGTTTCCATGCGGAATAATTCAAATCTCCAGTTATTCTTTCTGAAGGATTCCGGTATCAGAGCGTAAATTTCATCCAGTAAAACAAGTGCTTTATCTATGCCTGCTCCGTTGTTTCTTATATCCGTTACCCAGTTTTTCTCCAGAACTTTAGCCAGTTCAAGGAATTTTTCCTTTGTTCCATATCCAAAATACAACGCGGCATAGTCCTTGACCGCCTCATCTGACGTAACCGTTTTATCCATTGCCCAGGTGGACCATAAAAACTTATTAAAATCATCATGAATACCTTCGGAATACGGCGATTCACCGTTTGCATACTTTGTGGTCTCCATGAATATTTTCTTAAAGAAGGAAGGTCTTATGCCTATCAAAGATTCCCTGCCGACAATAAGGTTCAACGGATAGGAAGAGTCCGGCATCTGATACTGACTTCTGGAAGTATGCGTAATATCAGGATAAAGAACTATATCAAATTTCTTGCCAACTTTTTCATTAAGGTATTCAAGGTTCCAGCCGTGCGGTCCAAAGACAATCCCGTTAACCCAGGGCTTTTTTTGCTTTAACAATTCTTTTACCAGATATTTTGTACCTTCTTCTTTCAGCTGCTGATTGGAAAGCCAGAGCTTTGCGTTGGGATGGAACTTTTTAAGCAGATCATACTGTTCTTTGCATAATTTCAAATAAGTCTTCACCCACGGAGTGCATTCTTTACAGGAACAGCCGCCGTTATCCGCCGCGGGTATTAAAAAATGATCTATCCTTGAGATCCTGGAAAATAAGTACTCGCGGTACTTCAGTATAAGCTCGCGCGCCTGTTTAATCGAAGGGCAAACATATTTCCGGTGATCCATATCTTCCCTGAACAATTTTTTGCCTTTTTTCAGGAGACGGTCCACCTTCAGTTCATAGACGCCGTTAGGCGGATACCAGACGCCAAAATCCATTCCATAACTGCTGCAAACATCAGGCAGAGCGCTTTGTATCGCGGACTGTCTTTTCCATTCTTTATAATGATTAATATCCGAATAAGGCTCTTTTGAGTCCAGAGGATCAACGCCCGGATAGATCTCGATACCGTCAGTCCAAAGGATATTACTCCCCCAAAGCGCCATCTCCTGCAAGTATTCCGCCCAATCATTGATTTCCCACTCGCTATAGTTATTCCTGTACGGGTGGTTGGCAAGCAAATGCCCTCTGAACTTTAAACTCGGTTTCTTTTGCGTTACTTTCGGAAGCTTTACCTGTACTTTGTTTTCCTTAAAAATACAGTTTTTGAGCAAATGCCCGGTGGCAGCGTAAATCCCGCTTTTTCCCTGCCCAAAAATTACCACCTTCCTGCCGGAAGAGGAAATCTTAAAAGCACCTGATTTTTCCGCTGCACATTTTTTTATTACAAATTTTATCTCAAACTGTTTTGCGGTAAGCTTATTGCCGTCATTCTTAAGAACAACCCCCGCATGCAATGCAAATTTCTCCGACAATATCCTGGCACACTCATTTATTACCTCAGTTTCTTCATTTGGAATAATATCATACTTTTCGACTCCGCTTTTACTGCTTTTCATAAAACCTCTTTAATTCGTCAGTTTGATTATCTGGTCTGCCATCTGTTTTCTAAACTCGTCCAGTTTCATGTAATCAAAATCGGTAAATTTATAATGCACCGACGGTATCGCCTCAAGTATTTTTTTGGACAGGGTTTCAGCCGCGGAGGTATCTTTACCTTTGGCTTTAGCCTGCTTTACAAGTTCCATCATCGTGTACATATATTTATAATCATCCACGCCTTCCCTGATTCTTTCAAACCGGACCGTTGCGTGATATTCATTATTCATAAAATACGCAAGCTGGTCCCCGTCATCTCCCAAGCTGAGACACCAAGGCCGGCAGCCTCTGAAATTATACTTCCACATATAAAGCCCGTACCCGCATCTTTGATCGGACATAATAAACGTCATCCATGATTCTTTCTTTTTACTTGCAGCTTCCCACTCGGGGAACATCTCCCCGTTAAAACCTATTGCATCCAGTGTCGGAAGGTCCCAGTGCATTTTCAACTGCTCCTGTCTGTTAAAGGTGGCAAGCAGGTTTAAACCTTTTACTTTCCTTGCAGCAGCATAGTATTCCGCCGACTTTTTCATGGTTTTCTGAAATTCTTCAGGCAAACTGACACTGCCCAATTCCGTGGTCAGATAAACACTGAAAGGAAGCCATTTATTCTCGTCTGCATTTTTCTTTAACCCGGTCAGAGCTTCCGTTAGTTGTCTGTAGCTGCTATCGTTAAACTGGGCATCACCCCTGCCGTAAGGACCATAAACCGCGTCATATTTGGACCCGCCCTGACAATGCCAGTTAAATACAACGAATTTTCCTGGTAAACCCACTTTTTTTGCTATCTCCATATATTTATTGGCGTTAGTGTAGTCATCACCGAGTTTATCCCCTGCATATTTAGGTCCTAAGCAATCCGTCATTTCACCGGTCATCCCGTGTTCTTTAATAAAGATGAATTCTTTTTCCAGCTGGTCAAACTTCCATGTACCTGCCATTATAGGCGCCCAGTTGAACACCTCAGGCGGCGGCTGCATTAATTTAAAAGGAAGAACTTTTACGGTCACGGGAATATCCGAGGCAGGCTTACCGGCCGGCGCAAAAGATACCTTTCCCTTATACTCTCCGGGTTTAGCATTCTCTGCAACCTTTACATTTATCCATATCTGTTTTGAAATTCCTTCATCAATTCTCGGTATATCTTTTACTTCCATCAACACATGCGCTCTGATAACTACAATGCCCTTATCTTCTCTCACCGTTCTCCAGTTCATAACGCTATTCAGTTTAAAACTGTCCGGCGAAAGTTTATCCCCTTTTTCATTGATAAATTCTGAAATATTAACTTTGCAGTTTTTTAAGTCGATCAGAGGATACACGCCAAACGTTATTGGTTCGAATTCACCAAGAGAGGCGATAACTTTAATTTCCTTCTTTTCAATTTCCTCTCTTGTAGGATTGGTAAACGGGAATACATCGTACAGGTAATTCCGGAAGAACAGGAGATAACCGTTCTTCTTTTGAGTTTCCGTAGGTGCCGGCGGGGGATCCTTCCTAAACACCGAAGCCATAGCGTAAGCCGGCGTCGAAGTAATACTGTCCCTCTCCATTAAAATAATTCTTTTAGTTTCAAGCTGTATTTCTAACGTTCCTATCTTACCCTTATCCCAGACCCCGTCCATGTACAAAGATCTTATGGATTTTTTCTTTGAAAAATCTTCCTGAGCTGTCAAACCGACACCTGACAACAAAGCCATACACAAAACCGACAAAACTATATTTTTCATAACAATCCTCCTTCTTTATTTTTTTGCATCGAAGTTAAATTCCCATTTTGATATAGCGCAAGTTCGCAAGGAAATAATACTTTTTTATTAACATCGCCGTTTATTCTTCTCTCTAGAAAGCTCACCAATTCCTTTCCAAAGCCGGTATAATCGGACTGAACCATAAGCAAGCTTCCTTTATACCTTGTGCGTATCCTGACATTGCCAAACACCATTAATACGATATCTGTCCGGTCAATCTTATTTAAATATTCAACAACCGTGTTTACCTGCGGATTTCTTTCAATAAACACCGCCTGAAAAGAAGAAATGCTTTTTTCAAGCTCACTTATTATTTTTTTCGCCACTTCGGGTTTTATATCCCGGCCAGTTCCCTTATCAAACCCGGTAAGTTTATAATTAAAATCTTTTTTAAAACCCAATTTGTCAACGCCCTCAATGAACGAGTTGTATTTTATCGAATCGTAAGTATTTTCTTTCCCCTCTTCCCCCAGAAAAGCTATTTTGTTGACGCCCAAGCTCTTTACTGCCTCCATAGCGGAAATTATATATTTTTTCCTTTCTTTTACTACTGTATTGTAATGCTTCTCTCCGAGATAATCAAATATCACATAATTAATATTTTCTTTTTCAAAATTCCCTATCAGACTCTCGTACCCCTGCGACTTTAAAAAAATATGACCGTCCGAGGCAATCTCCCCGCTCTTTATCCCGGCAAGTATACTTTCTGTCTTCTCATCATTATAAAACGGCAGGAAATTAAAACTTATATCTTTTTCATTGCAGCTTTTTAAGATACCCTGAAGTATTTCCACCTGGCTGTCTTCAAGCTTGGTAGCTTCGTTGTCATACATATTTTCAACGATGATATCAAAAGAAAGTTTCTTCTGTTTTTGAATAAATGTTCCGACCCCCTGCTTTCTTATCAGCAAGCCTTCAGCCACGAGCTGGGAGGTAACTTTGTTCATGGTCAGCTGGGTTGTATGGAATTGACCGGCCAGCGCATTTTCGGAAGGGAATTTATCTCCTGACTTATACGAACCTTCTGATATTAATCTTTTTAACTCAGTCATTATTTGCTCGGATTTCGTAATGTTTCTTATCATCATTTCGTTTTGCTCCTCGCTACTTAGCTACTTAGTAGCTCTATTGTCTATATTTTAACACACTTTTACAATTTGTCAAGAGGAATGTGAAGAAAAGTATCCGCCTTCAGGCCCGCCGATAAGCGAGGTCTCGCAACAAGCATTTGCTGCGGACGAGATCTCACCGTAGGTGGACAAACTACGAAGTACAAAGTTTATAAGGAGTATTTTATTATAAAATAACACCGAAGATGGGCATAAATTTCCTCCAGTTGCGAATTGAGCAAAGTCTAAATATCAGACCATAAATCTTTGCGAAATCCGCCTAGGCGGAAATGCCTTATTTGTATTGGTTTTCGAGCGAGAAGGTAACTATGTGTTCTATAAGTTTATGGAAATAGCCGCTCTTCAACTATTTTACAGATCAGATGTAGAACGGCGGCGTGAGCTTCCTGAATATGCCACGTTGTCTTACTCGGAATCTTCAGGGATACATCCGCATAACCGTGCATTTTGGCTTTCTTTTGACCGGTCAGACAAACAACGAAACAACCTAGAGATTTTGCTTTTTTTACGGCTTCTAAAACATTTTCGGAGTTACCGCTCGTACTGATACCGATACAAACATCTTCTTCTTTTGCAAAAGCTTCAATTTGTTTTGAAAAAATGTATTTGTAACCATAGTCATTTCCAATTGCAGTTACTGCTGAAGTATTTGAGGCCAATGCAAGCGCAGGTAAAGGCCTTCTTTCCTTCACAAAACGGCACACAAATTCCGCCGCAAAATGCTGGGCATCCGCCGCAGACCCGCCGTTACCAAAAATAATAAGCTTTCCACCGCGAAGATAACTTCTATATATCTTATCGATGACAATCTCAATCTCTTTTGAAAGTTTTTTTGTCGCAAGAATAGTTTTTGCCGAATCAACGAGCTCTTTCTCAATCTGTTTTTTCATGGTTTAAGCTCCTTAAAAACGTTACGAGTAGCGGGTGACGGGTTGCGAGTTCAACACTAAGGTGTTATTTATTATATTAAAAACTCCTTAACGTAAACTTCGTACTTTGTACCTCGTACTTCGTTATCCACCTAGGCGGATTTCGCGCATAATTAATGTCTTATATTTATACTTCGCTCAACTTCAAGATTTGGCTAAGCATCTGCGCATCCAAGCCTCTAAGCATCAGTTCCTATTTAGGTACTATCACATTTATCAACAACGCGTTTATCGAGCCTACGAACGCTTTACTTTTCATCATAAGCGGAATGTGGGGCTCATCTACCGAGACCCAAACGGTCACTTCACCTTCCTGTTTAAAAATACTTTCGAAGTTCATAAACGGCCGGACTGCGTAAGCTTCGTACCTGCCAAGCGGCGTTCTTATTATTTCTTTCCGGAGAACGCTTGCCGTTAACTTATTTACTTTCCCGTCGGCATAAACAGCTATGTCAATGTTCCTTCCCACTGCCAGTTGGTGGGCCCTGAAAAAATAAAACGCAGAAAGAATATCCTGACAAAACTCAGGAATATTATACAATTTATCGCTCTCTTTAACCAGTCCGTTATTTTGATCGTAGTACTGCGTCGTTTCATTCTGATAATTACCTTCCAACAGTTTTTTATACAGCTTTCTGGTATAAAGCCCTTTGACATCAATGTAGCTTTCAACGGTATCATCAACCCTGTAGACTGTTGCAAGCAGAGGCACAACTTTTGCATTTGAAACAAGGCGGTAAGCCGGTTCACCTTCAATATTTACCTTTTCCTTTATCTCAAAAGACGCAGTGGCCGCCGTAATGCCAAGGTATTGAACGGCAAATTCGAACTTTTCCCCGACTCCAAACTCTTTATAATTAATTTTTCTGGATTTCTTCTGCTTAATAACCGGTTTAACCTGCTTTATTATCGGATTCTCCGGCACAAGTATTGCCTCTTTTGTCACCTCTTTTTTTTCAATAATCCGCTTTTCCACGGTAACAGGTTTAATCTCGGCCTTAATTTCCGATGTTACGGGAGGAAGTTCAAAACTGAAAACTTCATTTGTAACATCCCTGACGAGCATAAGTTCATTTTCTTTCTGTTTTTTCTCATCCATTACCGTATATTTACCCTTAGTTACACAACCACAGAGCAATATGACAGCAGCTAATAGAACCAGAGTTTTTTTCATATATATAGTTTCACCTTTTCTAGAACCTCTTCCATTTTTATAGTATCCATGCAGTTTTCATAAATGCAATTTTCTCCGACACATTTCCGGCAGCTATTAATCTTAGGCTTTAAAATAGCCGATTTGTTTCCCCATGGGCCCCATCTTTTTTCACTTAATACAAAAAGCGGGGAAAAAAAAGATATTGTAGGTGTTTGTACGGCTGCCGCAGTATGCATTGTACCCGTATTCTTGCTTATCAGCACAGCCGCTTTTTTCAAGACTGCGCCCAGCTGTTTAATATCCGTGTTTCCCTTTAAAACAGGCGGACGGTTTCTCAGCCGGAGGAAAAGGTCTTTTGTTATTTCTTCTTCACCTTTCCCTTCAATTAAAAGCACTTTGACTTTTAGCTTTTCATAAAGAGCATCTATCAGTTTTGCGTACTTACCTATACTCCAGTTAAACATAGAGCCTGAGGCCCCGCCGGGATGAACAGCAACAAATTTTCCTGCCAGCCCATTTTTCTTAAGAAAATCTGAGGCAAATATTTTGTCTTTACTGTTAAGCCAGAGGTTGATTTTTTTATCTTTTACCGGTACATTCAGGGGCTTTAATAGTTCAAGGTTATATTCAAGTTCATGTTTTTCCACTTTACTTCTGTGAATTCCAATCTTTTTGTTGTAAAGAAAAGAGTACCATTTTGAAGAAACTCCGACTTTAACGGGAATTCCCGCAAGAAAGGCCGCAAGCGACACTTTAAAACGGGGAAAAATATGCATTACCGTATCATACTTGTTAGCCCGCAGCTCTTTTACCAGATTAAACAGTCCCCGAAAACCGGAATGGCGTCCCCCTGGTTCGTAAACAAGAAAATCATCTAGATAAGGATTGTCTTCCAGGATTTTCCTGCTGTACTCCGCACCCAAAAAATCAATACGCGCATTTTTATCATTTAAGCGTAAATTAGTTATAACCGGCAATGTAAGAATAACATCACCTATCCTGTCAGTCCGGCAAACAAGAATACGGCGCTTGGCATAAGTTGTCATAATGGATTATAGCATAATAAACAACGTTTATAAAGTTTGTAAAGTTTTTAAGGTTTGTAAGCAAAGCTTTTCTCGATAGGAAGAATATATAGATGTCAACAATTGTTGACATGGCGAGATAAGGTCTTTTTTAAATGTGATACTATTTACTTTTGCTGCGCATCCATTTGTCTTGATTTTTATGGGATTTTTCTGTAAAATACGTTTTGTGTGGCGGGGTAGCTCAGCTGGTAGAGCACGGGAATCATAATCCCTTGGTCGAGGGTTCAAGTCCCCCTCCCGCCACCAACAAAAAAGCGCAGCTTTTTTGAGTTTATAAAGTTAAACACCTTTTCTTTGTCTTGCAGTTCTGTTATACCTATCGAAAACAATTTGTTTCTTTTTCGAGATTAGTGCTTGTTTCGAATTTCGAGTTTAGGGCTTCGAATTTAGCCCTTACGGGCGGTACTCATGCTTCTTTCTATCAGCTTAAACAGCGCTTATCAAAAAGTATTACTCTTCGACTCCTTTACTGAAGGCGGGGTACTTCGCGCTTCGGCTCTTTATACAGCACCAAGCGGAAAGGGAATAAATGCTGCGCGGGCGTTAAAGACGCTGAAAAGCAATGTTCTCATCACGGGGTTCATCGGCGGGGCAAATGCCGCACTAATCTTAAAAGAACTTAAAGAAGAAAATATTGCTTCGGATTTTGTCCTTACGGCAACAAATACGAGAACCTGTACAACCTTAATCAACAAGAAAAACAAATCTTTTACGGAGCTGATAGAACCCTCCGGAAAGATCTCCCCGCAAGAAGTAAAAGTACTGAAGAAAAAGCTCTCAAAACTCTTTAAAAAAACAAAACTTGTTACCATCTCCGGTACGCTTCCGCCGGGAGTTCCCGGTAATTTCTATAATTGGATAATTAAAGAAGCTACTAAATACGGAGTGCGTGTTCTTGCCGACATTTGTAAAGCCCCGATGAAAGAAGCACTCTCCGCAAAGCCGTATCTTATTAAAATGAACCATGAAGAGTTCTCGGCAACTTTCGGCTCGCAAAACACGGAAAACCAGATATACCGGCTCTTCAAAAAAGGTATCAGCTGGATTATAGTTACTGACGGCAAAGAAAAGTTCCTCGCCGGTACAAACGGAAAAGTATTCCTCGTAACCCCTCCCAAGATTAAGGTAGTTAACGGCGTCGGTTCCGGTGACACCATGCTCGCAGGACTTGCCTACGGCATAAACAAAGGCCTCAGCCCCGAAGAAACGCTGAAGATAGCAGTAGGAGCGGGAGCAGCGAGTGCGTTAACGATAAGGCCGGCGGAGTTTGAACTTGCTTTAATGAAGAAATTGGTTAGACAGGTAAGAGTAAAACGGCTGTAAGCTAGCAAGGAAAGCAAAGAAAGCAAGTACAGCAAAAACAGAAAGTTCCAAAAGGTTGCTCCCGCCTAGATGAAGCCAACGGCGAGGCTGGCACGTTCTCCTCCTGCGGAGGACAAGCACGTTAGAACGTTACTCACGTCAAATCTCGAAAAAATACTATTTAGCCGGTTTAGGTTGCGACTTCAACGAGAATACTAACGGAATGAGAATTACTAGAACCGAACCAATCTTGCTAAAACCGGCTAATCCGCTGCAAAACAAAGCCAATGAAGTAAAATAAATCAAGTATATTGTCATAAGTTTTATAAAGCCGGAGTCTATAATACTTTTCTTAAAATCCGTATTAACAACATATCCTATCGCCGCGCAAATAATCGCAAAATTTGACAACACCAGAGATAGATTAAAAGCATCTTTATACGTGAGATCCTGTGCATTAAAGTAATTAGCTAAAACGAACATGACGGACAGGAGCAGTAGGGTTATATAATGAAGCTTACCTGTGAGACGCTCTGCCCTTAGCTTTTTGTCGCCTATCATAACCATTATGTAACAAAAATTGAATGTTATGCCCATTCCGAATAATAATCCTTGAACCTCCCTAAAATAATCCCGCCAGAATAACAATGGAAAAACTATTGTAGATAGAGTGATAGCGCAAACAATAAAACTGATCATCTTATAAAATCTCGTTATTGCGATAGCTTTCTTTAGTATTTTTCTAGGCATATTCCCCCCTAAGTTTCAGATAACGTTATTGTAGCAATTAAAAGGGAATATCACAAGTTTATTCCACTCTACAGACGCTGGATACCGGATCTGAGTCCGGTATGACACAATATTGCCCCTTTTTCGCTCCTCTTTACCTTATAAACTTTACGAACTTTATAAACCATCTTCAATATGCTATAATAAATCTATCATGAACTCCCTTAATATTGTAAAATACATATTCCTCAGTTTACGTCCGAAACAGTGGACTAAGAACTTTTTGATCTTTGCGGCGCTTATTTTTTCGCAGAAACTCAATAACCCTAATTGCGTTACCGAGACTATCATAGGGTTTCTAATATTTTGTATCATTTCAGGAAGCATCTACACTCTAAACGACATCGTTGATAAAGAAAAAGATAAGCTTCACCCAAAGAAATCAAAAAGACCTATTGCCTCGGGAAAGCTTCCTGTCAGCTACGCAATTCTTTCTTTTATTTTCTTCTCGGTGCTGGGCGTAGTTTCCGCTTTCAATTTGGAGACAAACTTCGGCTGGGTGGCGGTTATTTACATTGCCCTGCAAATACTTTATACTTTTAATCTGAAGAATGTAGTGATACTTGATATCTTCGTAATTGCCATCGGTTTCGTCCTTAGGGTGGTCGCCGGTGCCGAGATTATTACAGTAGAAGTTTCCAGCTGGCTTTTAGTCTGCACCCTCTTTTTATCTTTGTTCCTGGCGCTCGGAAAACGCAGATTTGAACTCCTCAAGCTTGACAAAAAAGCAACTTCACACAGAAGTTCACTTAAGGAATACAATGTTTCCCTGCTTGACCAGATGATTACGGTTGTCACCTCCGCTACCGTGGTTGCCTATGCCATCTACACACTTTCTCCTGAAACTAAACAGCATTTTCACACAGAAAACCTTATCTACACCCTCCCCTTCGTGCTTTATGGTGTATTCCGCTATCTCTACCTGATATATCAAAAAGAAACCGGAGGAAATCCGGAAGAAATTCTTGTAACGGATATTCCGTTGATAATCGACATACTTTTATATGGCCTGACGGTCTGGTACATAATCTACTAAACTAAATACCGTTAAACCATTAATCAAATTACTAATGACTAGTGACGTATTTTGTTCGAGTATTCAAGATCAAAACAAGCTATGCTTATTTTATGATGGCGGAGAAAAGCTTCCGCCTTCTTGAAAATATAATAATAAATATTGATGACGGTTTTTGGTCATCTTACATTAAATAGTCATTAGTCAATAGTACTTAGTCATTAAACTATAAGGAATTATATTATATGCACAATTTTAAGCTTGTATCGGAATACACACCCAAAGGGGATCAGCCGGAGGCGATTAAGGGGTTGATCTCGGGATTGGAAAAAGGGAAAAAACATCAGACACTGCTTGGGGTTACCGGGTCTGGTAAAACGTTCACTGTTGCTAATGTCATAGAAAAAGTAAACAAGCCTACCATTATTATCTCCCATAATAAAACCCTGGCGGCGCAGTTATACGGAGAGTTTAAATCTTTTTTTCCGGAAAACGCGGTGGAGTATTTTGTAAGTTACTACGACTACTACCAGCCGGAGGCATATATTGCCCAGACGGACACTTACATAGAAAAAGATTCTTCCATTAACGATGAAATTGACAAATTAAGGCACTCGGCAACCTCAGCTCTCCTTACCAGAAAAGATGTCATTGTTGTAGCCAGCGTCTCGTGTATTTACGGTATCGGATCTCCCGACACTTACAATAAAATGCAGGTGGTCTTAAAGAAAGGTACAGAGTTTAACATGGACTCTCTGATAAGAAAGCTTGTCGAGATCCAGTACCTTAGAAACGATACTGATTTTTATCGCGGAACTTTCCGTCTCAGAGGGGATATTCTGGATATCTTCCCCTCCGCCGCCGATACGGCAATAAGAGTGGAGTTCGACGGAAATACTATTGAAAAACTATCCGAGATAGATGCTTTTTCGGGTACGGTGCTTAAAAGAACGGAAACAGCGGTGATTTTCCCGGCGGCACACTGGGTAACACCTCCTGAAGAGTTAAAAAAAGCCGCAGCAGCAATTGAGGCAGAGTTGGAAATTCGTCTTAAATTCTATAAAGATGCCGGAAAGATACTGGAAATGCAGCGGATCGAACAGCGTACCAGGCATGATATTGAGATGCTTCTGGAGATAGGAACGTGTAAAGGAATTGAGAATTATTCAAGGCACCTTGACGGAAGAAAACCCGGCGAGCCGCCTTATACCCTTATCGATTATCTCCCCAAAGACGGGCTTATTGTTGTAGATGAAAGTCATATCACCCTTCCCCAGGTGCGCGGAATGTTCGAAGGCGACAAAGCAAGGAAGACCAATCTGGTTGATTACGGATTCCGCCTCCCCTCCGCTTTGGATAACAGGCCGCTTTATTATAAGGAGTTCGAAGCCAGAATACCTCAGATATTATATGTTTCCGCTACTCCGACTGATTTTGAAGTAAAAGAATCAGGTGGTAAGGTAATTGAACAGGTAATCCGCCCTACAGGGCTTATGGACCCGGAAGTGACCATAAAACCGGCAACAGGTCAGGTGGACGACCTTATCGGTGAAATAAAAAAAGTTGTAGAAAAAGGCGGCAGGGTTCTGGCAACTACACTCACAAAAAAGTCCTCGGAAGACCTTTCTGAATATTTAAAAGAAATCAACATACGGGCAAAATACCTGCACTCGGATATAGAAACCATCGAACGCGTAAAGATCTTACAGGGACTCCGCCGGGGGGATTTTGATGTGCTTATTGGAATAAATCTTCTTAGAGAGGGTCTCGACCTTCCTGAAGTAATGCTTG
>MFGS01000028.1:7420-8342 GCA_001778355.1 Candidatus Firestonebacteria bacterium RIFOXYA2_FULL_40_8 | reverse complement strand
CAGGAGAGCCATACAGGGAGAATACAACAAAAAACACGGCATTACTCCGGCTACCATAAAGAAGGAAATAAGAAATATCCTGGAAAGTATTTACGAAGCCGATTACTACACTGTCCCTATCGCCGCCGAAGGCGAAGGTAAATATGTAAGCTCGGACGAGTTCCCCAAAATAATTTCAGACCTGGAAAAAGAAATGCACGCTTACGCAGCTAAAATGGAGTTCGAAAAAGCCGCCGCCATAAGAGATAAAGTAAGGATGCTTAAGAGCCAGATAAATAAAATGAAAGAAGGCGGTTTTATCACCCTGTCCATAGATGACGGCCTGTCGCAAGTTGAAAGAAAACACCGGCAAAGACGGCTGGGATCGCAGAAAGCGAAAAGATACAGTAAAAAATGATGCTTAGAGGGTTGGATGGTTAGAGGCTTGGCAAGAGCACAATGATTTATAATTTTTCAAATTTATGATAACACCATTAAAAAAGACCTTACAAACTTTATTAACTTTACAAACCTTATAAACCCGTGTTTTTTACGCCTTCAGCAGATTCGCCATGGCATTACTTACCTTCTCGGCAACATCTTCCGGAAGCTTCTTTTCGGAATTGTATAGCTTTGACAGGGATTTTAAAAGACGGCTTTTTACATGCGCGTCTTTATCATTTTTATATTTGAGGAGCAGTTCCGCTGCTTTTGCATCACCTTCGAGTTCACCCAGAACCCAGACACCGCTTATCTTCATCCATTTGTCATCGCTTTCCAGCATTTCTGTTACTACTCCATACGCTTCTTCCGGTCTGTACTTATACATAGACTTTACGGCATTGGCTCTTACTCTATTGTTCTTATCATGCAGGAAATCTCTCAGTATTTTTTCGGCTACTTCCGGATCCTCGTTCTCCTTTACAAGTTCAGCATCAATTAT
>MFGS01000028.1:2816-7412 GCA_001778355.1 Candidatus Firestonebacteria bacterium RIFOXYA2_FULL_40_8 | reverse complement strand
GTTGAACTGTTACCGGCAATGCGTAAAGTAGAAGTTCCCTGTGAAAGCGCCTGCTGCTGCTGCATTACAATACCCATTATCGCTTCCTGCTGTTTCATAAGAAGCGCTTCTCTTCTGAGAGCGGCTTTTATGGAGAATACGTAGATAAAACCTATTACCAGGAGCATTACGATAGTAAATGCCCCGATACCATAGATAACGATGCTCTTTACCGAACTTCTTTCACTCTTTACGGCTTCTATCAGGGAATCATTCTTTTTATCCAGCATCTCGTAAAGCTTTTTTCTTTCGTCATCGGACTTTGAAAGTACCTGCCGCATAATTTCATTCGGTTTGGTCATAGATTCAATAATTTTATTCTGCTGGACCTGCGCATTCATAAGGAGTTCTTTTGCCACTCTCTCCGATTCCCGCTCCACCGTCACTTCTATTTTCTCGATAACCGGTTTTAATTTTTCGTTTACCGCGGCAATGACGGTTTCAATGTCTTTATTACTCGGCTGGAGCTTTTTTGCTTTTTCGAAATAAGGAAGCGCGTCCTTGTACTGTTTATTCTCGTAGAGATTCGAGCCCCGTTCCAGCAGTACTTTGGCTAAAAACGCGCCGGCATTCTTTTCGGCCGTCCCAAGGGAGATGGCTTTTTCCACATCCGTAATCGCGCCTTCATAATTTTTCTTTATGTATTTCTTAACCCCGCTGTGAAAATAAGTATCGGCCGCCTGTTCTGCAAACGCACAAGGCACAAATGCACAAGCTGCAAACACAAAGACCATCACCGCTAAAATTAATTTTCTCATTGTACGAACTCCATAACAGATAATAACTGTTTCAGCATTTCCTGTGCGTCTTCATTGGCCGGATTAAGGAATAACGTCCGATTAAGAAGCTTTTTTGCCTCCGCGTATTTTCTTTCATCTATAAGAGTGCCGGCCGAGGTAACATACTCGTTCTGAAGAGTATCCGCAATTTTTGGCTCAATATTTTCGGCTTCTAAAATCTTCTTTCTTCCCTCTGCTTCTTTACCTGCATCAAAAGCGGTAAAGGCCTCTTCTATAATGCTCAAAGCTTTTGTCTTAACTTCCGCAGCCTGCACGTCGGCAAGCAGGGCTAAAGCATCCGCATTTTCAGAATCCACGCTTAAAGCCGCGTTTATTTCCTCTTTCGCAAGTTCAAACCGTTTTTCCTTGAGATATTTCACACCCCTGTTTATATAGGTCTTAAGGTCAACTTCTTTTTCTTTTTCAATAAGCCATTTTTCCTGCTCGGTCGGAAGCAAGCCGAACCTGGCCTTTAAGCCGACCATATGTTTTATTCCCATTTCGTGAAAACCGACTGCATAATCAATATCAAAATCAGAAGTACGGTAGCCGAAGCCGGCGGAAAATTCCCGCTGGTTCAACCCCGCTCTTACCGCAAAGCCGGCGCCCGGACGGTATTCAATTCCGGCATTCCATCTTTTGGCATAAATAACACCCGAAGCATAATCCGTGCCTCTCGCAAGAAGGTTCATCAGGGAAACATCAGCAGTGCCAAGCAGCATTCCGTCAAGCAGATCGATCGAACCGCCGACCCTGAGATTTACCGGGAAATTTTCCGCCGTACTCCTAAGGGTTATCTGGGGGGCAAGAAAATTCTGAAGCATCACGCCCGCGATGATCCCCGGCATTACCGTATAAGAAGCTCCCAGATCAACACCATAGGCGTTAGCTGAATATATATCAAGGGATTGGGAAATAAGTTTTATTGAACCGCCGAGCGAAAGCCCCGGAGCCGCGGTATTCGCATAAGTAAAGAAATAACAGGATTCACCAGCGGAAGCTGTTCCTGCGGAAGCTCCTGCTGCATCCGTCTTATCTATCCCGGAAACATCCAGAGACGCCCGGGCAATTCCGATTACATTTCCGGCAGATAAAGGATAAACCACGTTAAAATAGCTGTAGGAAACTCCGCTCAGAACGGGAATATAAAATATTCCGACTTCTTTATCTACTGCAGCGGCTATCGACGAAGGATTAAAATAAACTGATCCGGTATTATTAGGAAGCGCTGTTCCGGTATAGCCCAGCCCGGCTTCTCTTGCGCCGGAGGAAAAAGTATACAGGTATTCCCCCTGAAAACCCGCAGTGCCGTCGGCAAAAGCAACGGAGGAGACAACCAGCAGGGCAAGAATAATTTTATATAATTTCATCATCTGATCACCATGATTTTCTTGGTTTCTATTGTTTTTTCCGTACCATCTCCGGGTTCAACAACAAGCCGCACAACGTACACTCCGCTTGCTGTAACCATTCCAAGACCATTGTTGCCGTCCCATTCTATTTTATTATTATAGCCCGAAGTATCACCCCGTCCTCCGTCCGCGCCGCTCGCGCAAATAACTTCTTTTACGAGCGCGCCCGATAACGAGTAAACCCTGAGAGTTACTTTGGAGTCCTTTGTAAGAATATAGTTAATAGAAAGTTTGGCGCCGGCGCCCGGAGTAAAAGGTACGGGAGAACAAACCGTCTGGAGACCGGTCCCGGGGAGAACCCTGGAGGAGTAATCTATGGCAACACTATTCACGACAGGAGTGGTATCGTTGGAAGTACTTTCAAGAAGTGCTTTTAAAAGAATAAATCTTTTTCCTGAATGAACAGGGCTTATTGTCTGCCCCGATACGGTATAGTAAGTTGAAGCCGTACCGTCAGGACCATAATAATTCCACGGGCCAAGTTCGGTCAATGCCGACGCAATCTGATACTTTACCAGAGTATTAGCAGGCTGGGTCACAGGAACCCAGGAGAGAGTGTTAAATGCTGCCGTAGCTCCCGCGTCAAGAAGACTGGAAACATAATTTCCACCGGCCTCATAAGTCGCAGTTGTTAATCTGAAAAGAAGGTCCGATTTTTCTACATTTTCCACCCAGGTGCCGGAAGTATAAGCGGCATACAGCGAATTTGCGCCGTCATACGTCAGAGCGTCCGCAACAGTTAAAGATGGAGTAAACGCTTCAACTTTATATGCCTGATAATAATTCACGCTGGTCGACAGGGGTGATTTTATGTAAACCCTGTAGGATTTTCCTGTTTCTAAAATCCTTGGCCTGGAAAAATCAGCAGAGTACCATTCGTAATCCGGAGTAATATCATTTTTATCCGCCAGTTTAATATTTTCAAGTTCTATCCCGTCCGTAATGCAATAAAGCACCGCATACAGATGCTCGGCAGGCGGAGTCGAAGTATTTGCTTTAACGTAAAACCCTGCCTTGCGGACAACCCGTGAAGCCCCCGTAATATTTATTCTTTCTCCGTGGAAGTTAGCGCCATAGACCGAGAGATTTGTTGCCGAAGTATAGTAAACATTACCTTCATTTATTCCGCTGCCTGTCGGGAGTAATATGTATATCGGCTGCCCGTTTGAGTCCGTCCAGGTTCCGCCGTCTATTGTCTGCAAGAAAGAAAGAAGGCTATCCTGTCCGTTGGTGTTTGAAGTGATTCCTGTTTTTGGTGTTGTATAACACACAGCCATATAATCAGTCGCGGTTGAGCTCACCCCGGTGTCTCTTACGGAAATATGATAATATTGACCCGCGGTGACCGCGGAATCCGTTACGTCGATTGTAACCCATTGAGTTCCGGTAGAAAGCGTTGCGCAATCAACAATACCCGTACCGAGAACCGCGCCGGGATTATGATCCGAAGTACCATCATCACTTCTAAAATCACACTGATAGGTCGCAATACTTCCGGAATAAACGTAAACGAGAAGCATGACCTTGTCAATAGTTTGTGTAGTCTGAGCCGTAAATCTTATGGAAACCTGACGGAGAGAATTAGTCATGGCAAAATTGGAATTGCTGTCGACTTTCAAGGTGCAGCCGGAATATGAAGCCGTGGTGGTTTTGAGCTGCAGAGTACCATTGGTACCGGTACCTACATTATCGCAGTTTGTTAAATTACCGCTTAAAAAATCCGAATCGGTAGTAATATTAAACGTCCCGGAAAAACCCGGAACAATGAGAATTGATAAAAGACTGAGTAATCTTAGAAATCTCTTTGCCATAGTTAAAATATTTTACATTATAAATATCTTGTTTTCAACATAATAATAGAGAAAAACCATGAAAAACGTGTAAAATACCGTTATCAAGTTAACCCCGTACCGCCTATTTATTGGTGATTCGGATGCTAGGAAGGGCTATTGGTTTGAAAGGGATTTCAGGACTGTTTTTACCTGGGCAGCATTAGAAGCATTCGGAGACAGGAGGAGGTAACCGTTCAGCTCTTCCTTCGCCTCCTTGTTCCTTCCGAGTTCTATATATACGGCACCCAGATTATACCTGGCTTCTGGTGATGACGGGTTAAGCTCTTTGGCTTTTTTAAAAGCCCGGACCGCTTCATCGTATTTTTTGTTAGCAAAATAAACACTGCCTTTGACTATATACGCCTGATAATAATCAGGGGAAATAGAAATTGCTTTTTCCGCAAATTCGAGAGCCAGGGAAGTTTTACCTTCGGTAAGATACATTAGCGCTGTATTGTAATACGAGACCGAGAAATCAGGATTTGCTTCGGAAGCTTTCTGATAATATTTCGCGGCTTCTTTCTTTCTCCCTGA
>MFGS01000028.1:0-2807 GCA_001778355.1 Candidatus Firestonebacteria bacterium RIFOXYA2_FULL_40_8 | reverse complement strand
AGCAAGTGCGAGATTATTATTTGCTTCCGAACTTTTTTTATCCAGCTTCACGGCTTCCAGCCCGCACTTGACGGCTTCTTCATTCATCCCTATCCGGTAATAGGAAAAACAGAGAGTGCTTTTTACCCAGGCATCATCATAGCCGGCAGCGTCCGCTAAAGCAAATTGCGCCGCGCCTTCTTTTATACTTCCTTTTTTCGCCAGGTATTCCCCATAATGCAGCATGTAGCAGGCCGCAAGGTGTCTCGAATACACATCTGCATAATTTCTACTTTCGTACGCGGAGTTTTTCTCGTAGGAGCTCCAAAGTTTTCCAACTCTTTCCGGAGTCAGAGTAATATTATTTTTTGAGGCGGTTTTCAATAATCCGAAAGATAAGGACTGTACCCGGTCAACAACCTGGACACGGCTGCCCGGAGTAAAATACACCGGCCGGCCGGAGCCAAAAACGGTCTTTTTAAAAAACTCAACCCGCCGCTGCTTCTGTTCCTTTTCCGGCAGGTAAACAAAATGGTCGCCGTATATATGTTCAAAGATCCAGCCGTAATCATCATAAACTTTAACATCAGGCCGGAGTTTTTCCGTCATGGTAAAATACACAAGAGGAAACATTATATTATCATCGCTCGCGAACAGGATTCCGTCTTTATCCATTGTTTTTAATACATTGCGCCCGTACTCCGCCGATATCTTATCCGTACCGTGATTATTTTTGACGAAGCAAGTATCTGCGTTGTAAGCGGTGAAAAGAATAAGTATCGCCATTATTGCCGGTGAAAGATATTTCCGGCTTTTCAATATACTTCCAAGTTTAAATATGCCTGCCGCCGCGAAAACAAGAAAAACCGGTATCGCCGGCAAAGTAAAAATCTTTATAAAAGGCCAGTCATCCGAAACCGGTTCCGGATTAATAATCAGAATGAATCCGGGTCCAAGTATTAACAGAAGAGAAAGAAAGCTCCAGAATATTTTTTTATCAGCTTTGTAAACCAGGTAAAGCCCGAGCACGCCAAAAGCCGCAAAGACAAGAGTAACCTGGGAGCCGAGATATTTGAAAAATTCGAAAGTTTGCCTGAAGGCCAGTTCTAAAGAGTAAGGATTCTTTGAGAGCGCTCCATATCCTTTTCTTGTAATATGCGCAATCAAATTCGTAAGATTTTCAGGATTTCCCCAGTCCAGGGGAGGATTTGCCAGAGATCTTATAGGAAGGTATATATAGAAAGCGGTACCCAGAACAAAAAACAAAACCGCTTTTCCTATATTCTTCAGCGAAAACACCCTTTTCTCTGTCATATACATATATAGAAGCAGTGACGGCAGGACCAGAATTATAGTCTGGTGATTTGCAACACCAAGTCCAAGTAAAAACGCCCCCAAGAATATATATCGTTCCCCACCTTTCCCCTCTGTTCTTTCTTCACATACTGTTTTTGCTGTACGTGCTGTACCTGCTTCTACAGCTGCTATTATTGAAAGCATCAGAAAAGCATTGAGCGTATATATACCGCCTTTTGCATTAATTGCTTGTTCAAAGAATATCCCGCCAAAGGCAAAGACAAGCGAGACTATTGCCGCTGAAATGTGAAGACCGCTCTCTTTAAGCCCGGAGAACACCCGCTTTAGAAGGGAAACTGTCATAAGGTAAAGCATCACAGAAGCCAATGCGCCAAAGAAAACAGCCAGAAGATTTACCCTGAAAGCAATATTTGCAACAGGAAGGAATGTAAATATTTTTCCAAGCAGTGTGTAAAGAGGATACCCCGGAGGATGCGGAATCCCGAGCACAAAAGCCGCAGTTATTATCTCCCCCGAATCCCCCCCCGCCACCGAAGGAAACGCCGCCAAAATATAAGCCGCCGAGCAGAGAAGAAAGATAACGACAGGAAACAACCTTTTAAGTTTCATGATTATTAGTGTAGTACATACAAGTTCATTTGTCAAGAAAGACCAAAGATTCTAATTTACTTTCTTTTTCCACTTCATTTTCTGTCCTTGCTTTCTTTGCTTCTTCCGCTTCTTCTCCTTCACTTCCTATACGCGACAAACAGAAACATTATTGTTATGGCGACTGCCAGGATGAAGCCGGATAGGAAGCCGGCGGTTATGGAGAAGGCGGCTATAATACTTCCGGCTATCAGCGGGCCGGTGGAATGGCCTACGTCCATGATGGAGGAAAGCGCGCCCATGGAGGCGCCGAGTTGTTCGCGTTTTGCTACATCCGCGACATATGCGCTCGTAGCTGCCGTGGAAAAAGACATGGCCAGGCCGAATAATAAACTCACGCCGAGAACGGCGGCAAATGAACTGACAAAGGGTAAAGCGGCAACCGCAAAACCAAGGGTGAACAAACCGACGGCGATCTGGGAGCGTTTATCGATCGTGTCCGCCAGTTTTCCGAAGAGGGGTTTTGTGAGAGCGATAGAAAGTATCTGCAGGGAAAATATCAGGCCGACCGTTTGAGGTTGATACCCGATACTCTTGAGATAACCCGGGGCGAACGTCTCGAAGATACCGAACGAGAAATACGTGGAAAGGTCAACCAGCGCTGTCGCAAGTATTGCTTTATTTTTAATTATGTACTTGAGACTTTCAAAGAAAGCTGCCAACCCGAGAGATTTCTTCAGGGCCGCTTCCCCCGTCTTTACCATAAACGCGCCTATCACCACCGGGATAGCGCAAAAGAATGCAAAAAGGTAGACCGCCCGGTAACTGAAGAGTTCGCCCTGCGACGCAAAAAAGGCAATGATAGCACCGCCCGCCAACGGAGCCAGCGTTCTTCCTATGAGCGTGGTTGAGGAGTAAACTCC
>MFGS01000027.1:5093-6396 GCA_001778355.1 Candidatus Firestonebacteria bacterium RIFOXYA2_FULL_40_8 | reverse complement strand
TCTGAAAGACAAATAAAAAAGCACACCTGTCACGTCGGCGTTAACGAGATAATAATGCCCGTATATTCCGGTTCCAAATACCTCGGTTGCGTGAGCGCAGGCCAGGTGTTCTTTCGGAAGTATACTTCTTTGGAAAAAGCCGCTTACATGAAATACATCACAACTCTAGGAGGTGATAGTGTTAAAGCTTCCATTGAGTTTGACAAAACGAGAATAGTCTCCAAAGAAAATATAAAAATGGCGGTGAAATTTCTCAAGCTTATAGTAAAATTCATCGCAGATGTTGACAGGGAAGAAGCAAAGCTTACACCTTCGGAAAGAAAACAAGGGAAAAAAACACCGGAAAAACAGTTACTTGAAGGAGTTAAGCGGATACGCGCCGGCAGGTACGCAGCAATAATATCCCGTGTTAAAGAAAATATGGATACTTTTCCTTCCTCAAGCATCTCTCTCAAGGAAGCCGCTTCGATTGCAGGAATGAGTCCCTGCCACTTCAGCAGAATCTACAAAGAAACCACAGGGAGAAAATTCCGTGATTACACCTGCGAACAAAGGATAGAACACTCTAAAATATTACTTAATAATCCCGACAAAAAGATC
This sequence comes from Candidatus Firestonebacteria bacterium RIFOXYA2_FULL_40_8, assembly GCA_001778355.1. Classification (GTDB taxonomy): domain Bacteria; phylum Oederibacteriota; class D2-FULL-39-29; order D2-FULL-39-29; family D2-FULL-39-29; genus D2-FULL-39-29. The sequence goes on along the minus strand of MFGS01000027.1, from coordinate 5,796 downwards.
TCGGATATCGCAGAAAGATGCGGTTACAGGGAAACAAGTTCCTTCAGCAGGGCTTTCAACAAAATGACAGGCGAATATCCAGGATCATATCGAGCAAGAAAAGCAGAAAAAGCAAAAACAGTAAGCGAAGCAAGGAAAGCAGAGAAAGCAAGTACAGGAAGTGAAGTAAAGCAAACAAAGTGAAAAAAGCGGGTAAAGTGTTACTGGAGTTATATATATAATACTACATTAGTGTAAAACCCGTAACTCGTCACCCGCTACCCGCAACGTCTTTTCTGTATCACTTCTTCTTTTTCTTTTCTTTTTCTATACCTTCTTTTATCTTTTTAATAAGGTCATTTACCTCTTTTGCCGCATCTTTATCAAGCTTAAGCTCTTTTAAGAATTCGTAATTTGTATTTATTCTTTTCTTCTTCTTATATAATTCGTCAAAATCACCTTTGCTCACACTTGCCGCAGCGGCGGACGATATAATATTATCCTTAGTCGCATTGCTTTTAAATAATTCCAATATTTTTTCTTTGTCCACCTCGGTAAGACCTGAAATAACATCCGCGAGCATCTCAGGGTTCTCACCGCCTTTGGGAATCCCGGACAGTTTAATGTTCAAATCCCCGACATTTCCGGTCCGTCCTTTTGTTTCTTCTTTAATATTCCCTGTTAAAGTTCCTCCGGAAGCTTGCGCCTCAAAAGTAAATATTCT
>MFGS01000027.1:3353-5036 GCA_001778355.1 Candidatus Firestonebacteria bacterium RIFOXYA2_FULL_40_8 | reverse complement strand
CGCCGGTAATGACATTCGGCCTGTCATTCGGCCAGGGTTTACTGTTATATGTACCATCTATGGTAACCTGAAAGCCAAAAGCTGTTCCGGTAAGAAACAAAAATAAGAATGTTGCTGCTATTTTCTTCATACTGGGCTCCTCTTGAAAACCGCTTTTACTTACTACAATCAATTTGATTCCATTACTATAACAGAGGTTCATATTTTCTAACTTTTTAAAATTATGCCGTTACATTATATACGATTGAGGGGGGTTTATGGAAGCTGGTATTTTTGTATTAAACTTTACATTTTGGCGGATATTAATGCTCCATAATATTGTAGATATCAGCTATCCTGGAGTACAATACATTTGCAAAATACATCAGGGATAATCTGTTAGTATTTTCTTCTTTTGATACCTTTGCCTGATCCATCTTATACTTTTCCGTAACACCATCCAGATTATGACAAAGTCCGAGGAGCATTGAGAAGGCCTCCTCATAGTCCTTCGTACTTACAGCCGTAAAATATTTTGTCTCATTACTGCGTATATTTTCAAATAATTCTATCTCTTCTTTTGACCTTAGCAAATCGGGTCTGATCACGCCCGGGTCAAAATCCCGGGGTAAGAGTTCTATCGCTTTGGAGAAGGAGGCCGCAATCTTAGCAAATTCTCCTATCTTAATAGTTTTCCCCCCCCCGTTTTCTATCTGCAAATAAACATTAAATACTTTATCGAAATCAATTTTGAGGCTTGAATCTGTAATAAGCGCCCTTTGCCTGAAATCCAGGACCGAAGCTTCATTGGCTTTCTTGAAAAACTCCACTATTTTCTTCAAGATCGTCATTTTTTCAGGCACGAAATAACTACTCATGATTTGCAGTAAGCACCCTGCAAGTTTAATCCTGTCAAAGAGGTCAAATCTGGTAAACCTGATCCCGACATAATTTTTTTCCGAGCTCTTCGACAGCCACATAACCTTACCGGCAAGATTCTTAAATTCCTGCCCGTTAGGGAGAATAAAACCCACATTAAAGGTCATGCCTATCTCATAATATCCGCTCGTCTCTAAAGCTATTCCCCCGAGACTGATATTATTAATATTTCCCACGGATTTTATATTTGTCTTGCCTTCCACATCTTCAAGGGAAAGCTTCGTCATTATTATTGACACCCTCTTATGTTTTCTTTTGTGTTGTTCTGCCATATATTGTCCTTTATCTCGTTAGAATACACAAGACATTGTACTACGAACTAACGTATGCCTTCACGAGTATATACTTAATTAATCTTAATCCGTCTGTCAATTTTTATAACGGGATTACCTGGCTCTTGTAAGTTTATCCTTACTGAATTTATAAATATTCCCCGTCCCGTCAAATACCACCCAATAACCGTCTTTATCGGCGGTAAATCCCGAAAATTTACCTTTTTTACTTTTCAACAGTTCGTTTTGATATTTATCATTTTCAAGTAAATTGTAAGTACTCCTATGGAAATAAATTATTCCTGAATCCCTGTCGGCGGAAATAACGTTTTTTCCATCCCAGTAAAGTGCTGCCGGACTCTCCCCCGGACTCGGGAGGCTATAAGAAGTAGTCAATTGATTATCCATCCAATGCTTACTTATTTTTTTTCCTGTAGTATCACAAAGCCATATATTAGCTCCGTCAAACATCAAACCCGCAGGCGCCTGCTCT
>MFGS01000027.1:2063-3300 GCA_001778355.1 Candidatus Firestonebacteria bacterium RIFOXYA2_FULL_40_8 | reverse complement strand
ATTTTTTCATTTAGAGCAGGGGAAACAACAGCAACCGGTTTTTCCGTCTTTTTTTCAGGTACCGGCTCCATTTTGGCAGTTTTCTCGTTTTTATTTTCTTCCGGCTTGTCCGGTTTACCAGGGGTTTCCGGCTTGGCGGACTTTTCTATTTTTATTTCACTTTCAGTATTTATATTCAACTGACTGTTTTTTACTTTCCTGCCGGCGAAATTAACTATTTCAAAAACACCTACAGCGACAACAGCAAGTACAGCAAGCGCTATACCGGTATATTTAAGTTTTTTCCTTGCTGCATCAGAAACATACTGTTTTTCCTCAAGGTCCAGGGAAGGATCTAAACCGCTTTTTCCGCTTTTAACCAGTATTTCTCTGCTGATATTCAAGATATCCGTATTTTTAAACGGTTCTTCTATAAAATCGTAAGCTCCTGCCTTAACAGCCTGCACCGCCGTAGAAAGTTCATCCAACCCGCAGCAGAGTACCACCGGCAAATCTCTCTTCTTTTTATTTATCAACTCCATTATTCTTATTCCATCAACATCATGCAGATTGGAACAAACAAAAGCCAGGTCTAATTCCTGTTTTTCCACAAGACGTATTCCTTCATGACCGCTCACAGCTTCAAAAACATTAAAACCCCGGGGCTTTAATATCTTCGAAAAATTGTTCCTGACTGTTATTTCGTCGCTTATTATAAGAATATTAAGCATCAAGTTTTCCTTTATACAAGGTCAGCGCAACCGTTGTACCAATTTCTTTCTTACTTTCAATCACAATACTTCCCCTGTTTAATATCATATTCCTTTTAACCCGAGACAAGCCCATCCCTTCCCCGTATTCCTTTGTAGTAAAAAACGGAAGGAATATTTTATCAAATATTCTGGGATCTATCCCGACACCTGTGTCACTGACAGTTACTTTGAGATATTTCCCCTGACCAAGAACTACGTTCGCCGCATTCACAGTCAGCACACCGCCGTTTTGCATTGCTTCAACGGCATTTTGAATTATATCATTAAATATCACGTGTATTGTTTCCTTATCCCCCATACAATACTGTACGAGTTCATCATGATTATATTCCACCTTAATATTCTGTTTTTCAATACGTTCCGTATAATAATTAAAAACCTTTTTTATTGCTTCATAAACATTTACCTCGCCGATACTTACCGCCGGGGATTTCGAGAGTTCTAAATAGGCCTTAACGGCTTTTGCAATTGTATCCACCTCAAGC
>MFGS01000027.1:1115-1985 GCA_001778355.1 Candidatus Firestonebacteria bacterium RIFOXYA2_FULL_40_8 | reverse complement strand
TCGGAAGTATTCTGAATAACACCGCTCACCGCGTTAACACAGCTTCGCAACCGAAGAGAGATGCCCGCGGCATTTTCCTCTATAAGCTCCTGATATTTTTTCTCCCTGCCCGCCATATTCTTACCAGCAAGAAGACCCAGTTCCTTCTCCCGTTCCATGAATCCGGAAAGCATTTTCTTTCCCTTGTCCCTGACCTCCTGCAAGATCACTGCCACCCTATTTTCCAGTTCAAGAACCTTCTGAGTAAGTTCCTTTAATTCCGCATCCTTTTCTTTCAAACTGATTTCCAGATTTTCCTTTTCTTTTCTTACTTCAGCGCACACTTCTCCGGCTAAAGCAAGTTTTTTTTCGCTCTCCTCTTTCAGCAGCAAAACACCGGCTTCACTTTCGTTTTTTAATCTTTTATTATATTCGTTTTCTTTTTTCGCGGCAACAATCTGTTCTTCCATCTGTTTAAGCTCTTCACTTAAAACTGAAAGATCTCTTTTTCTATCCCGGTCTATTTTTTCCCATTCCTGTTCATTTTTTGCCGCACGGTTTTCCGATTCCCTGAGTTTCGCTTCCTTTTCCGCCACACGCTTTTCAAGTTCGGCATACGCCGTTTCCATCCCGGCTATCCGGGCTCTTTGCCCTTCTAATTCATTTTTGATCTGACTGTTACAGGTATCCTGCTCCAGCTTCAACCTTCCGCCGATATCATCCTTTAAATACTGGGTTAAAACATCCAGATCCCCGAGAATCTCCCTGTTAAAGGTATTGTTCCGGAGCTGCTCGCGAAAAACAGCCATTTTATCCATTATGTCTTTCATTATTTCATCGGTCAAATTAATATTCCTTTTACTGAATTTGCTTTTGCCCGGGGATTATGAT
>MFGS01000027.1:498-1059 GCA_001778355.1 Candidatus Firestonebacteria bacterium RIFOXYA2_FULL_40_8 | reverse complement strand
TCACGGTCCAAAGCTTGGGATCATTATAGAACTTAATCGCAAGACTTTTCAAGGTATCACCTTTCTGTACGGTATAACTCTCGTCCTTGCCCGGCAATGATTTTCGCTCATCTTCGGTTCTATTTCCCGTAACATTATTTACCGCAGGGTTCTCATTTTCCGGAGATTTTGCCGTTTTCATCTCAACAACAGGTATTTTTACTTCGGTGTTTTGAACAATTTTTGGAAGTACGCCGGGTCTTAACGGGTTTTCAAACCTGAATGAAATACTGGTTTGATGCGTCCCCGCGGTACCTGAAAAACCGGACAGGGGATAGCTGAAAGAATAATTAAAATCAAACTGATTTTCCCGATAACCCAGACCTATGGCTATTTGTTTTAAACCGCGGTCACAGATCTGAAAACCGCTTCTGATAACAAGGCGCTTTTGTAGAAGCCAGCCTTCTCCGCCAATACCAACGGTCCCTTTTGAGTTTTCCAGTTTACCGTCAAGCTCAAAGTTCATATCATCAACAGCGTAAGCTAAACCTGCCTTAATGCCCAGCGGCGGTTTATCAGGTG
>MFGS01000027.1:0-459 GCA_001778355.1 Candidatus Firestonebacteria bacterium RIFOXYA2_FULL_40_8 | reverse complement strand
CTCTTTTTCGAATAACCGTTATCATTAAAAAGAGGATCAATCACAGTGTAAGCATCAGCGAGATATTCAACGGAGTAATACTTCAAACTGGCACCCAGATAGATATTTTCGACAAATTGCTGTCCGTAGGAAAAGATAAGAAGATTTTCCTGATAACTGCCGGCAAGCCCTGCATTCTGCCACGCAACACCAAAACCGCCCATTTTATCGGTTCCTAAGGCAATTGCAAGCGAAGAATTTCCTATATCACTTCCGTCCGTAAGTCCCATAAATCTTTTACCGTAACCCAGGGTTACTTCTATGTTTTTCATCGCGGCAAGACCTGCCGGATTATAAAAAACATTCATAGCAGTTTCTGACTGGCAAATAACGGCATCGGCAGCACCCATACTTCTCGCCAAAGCACCCTCGCCGCTGAAAGCGCCGAACGCACTATTATGCATAAGTAAAACTACGCAT
>MFGS01000026.1 GCA_001778355.1 Candidatus Firestonebacteria bacterium RIFOXYA2_FULL_40_8 | reverse complement strand
GATCGGTCAGACCCAAAGCGTTATGATCCGCGGGATTGGTTCTGAAGGCACGCTGGTTCTGATAAACGGCGTAAGGTTAAATTCCTCCTATCAGGGACTTGTTGATTTTTCGTCCCTGCCGCTCGACAATATAGAAAGAATAGAAGTACTAAAAGGTCCGGCCTCTTCGATTTACGGCGCGGATGCCGCGGGCGGTGTTATAAATATCATTACAAAAAGCCGGGTAGAGAAACGTTCGCTGGATATTTCAACTTTCTACGGTTCGTTTGCCACCAAAGATCTGAGAGCTTCATATTCCGATAATCTGGGCGGACTTTCTTTAAATCTTTCCGGGTCGCATCTTCAAACCAACGGGCAGAGGGTAAATAGTGATGTGGTAAGCAACGACCTCAGTCTTTCGCTTTCTTATGATTTTGCGAAAAATCATACATTAAAAACCCTTCTTACTGCTTACAAAAGCGACAGCGGAACCCCGGGTTCCCTGATCTGGCTCACGCCTTTCGACCGCCAGCAGCAGGAAAGGATGAACGTCGGCTTGGATTACCGCGCGCCTCTTACGGAAGATTCTGACCTGAGAATAAAAATAAACGGGAGTAAAAATATTCTGAATTTTTTCCAGCCGGGAATGGAGACCTTGAGTGAAGAAAGGAACTTTTTTACCGAAGCCGCTTATACTTATGATTTTGGCGGAATAAATATTTTTACCGTAGGAATAAGCGGTAATTACAATGTAAATGAACAAAACTGGATGGGAGATCACATTGCAAATACAAACTCCCTGTTTGCCCAGGACATAATTGATCTTCTCGGCTCCTGGATATTTACGGCTTCTGCGCGTTATGACCATCATTCTATTTATGGGGATTCCTTTAATCCGATGTTTGCGCTTGTTTACAATATTGAAGACGGGGTGCAGATTAGAACGTCCTACGGTACTTCTTTCAGAGCTCCGACATTCTCCGAACTTTTTTCAACTTCTGCTATGGGCGGACCGGGGAACATCCTCTTACAGCCGCAAAAGACAACTTCTTTTGAAGCAGGCCTGAATTTGGAGTTCAGCCGGGCTGCTATTTTGAAAACAACATATTTTAGCAATCAGATAAGGGACCTTATCGAGTGGGCGCCTGTGGATCCTACCTACCTGACTTCTTTTGATTGGACTCCCTCAAATGTAGGAGAAGCAGAGACGTACGGGGTGGAGTCCGAACTAAAAATAAAATGCGCGGAAAATCTTAATGTTTTCGCCGGATATACCTGGCTCGTTACTTTAAATAAGGTTACAAACATGGAGCTTTTATACAGACCGAAAAATAAAGCGAATTTCGGAGTTGCTTACGAATTGTTAGGACAAAAATTAAAAGTTGACGCCGAATATTATGATGTCCGGCAGGCAAGTACGGCTAAGACACTTCCGAGTTTTATCACCTTAAATGCAAAACTGGATCTGGCTGTTACAAAAGAGATCACTCTTATCTTTTCGGCAAAGAATATCTTAAGCACCGTTTATGAGCTTCGGGAAAATTACCCCATGCCGGGAAGAACACTGAATGCGGGATTAAAGCTGACGTTCTGAAGAAATACAGTGAGTAAAGTGAGGAAAGCAAACAAAGTGGAAAAAGTATTGTTAATATCCTATGTCAAGGCTTTTGCTTGTGTCAGTGGAATCCAAAAGCTTTGTAATCAGTGGAATCTTTTTCGTAAATGAAAATATTTTTGGCGATTTCCATAGGATTACATGCGGTATTCTTTACCCTGCTTTCACTTAGCTTTGTGAAAAAAGTGGAAAGAAGTGCCGGGCGTATTATTGAGGTCAGTTATTATCAGGGAAAAAGTTATACTCCCGTAAAAAAGATAAAACAAAAGGTTGAGGAAATAGCGCCGATTATCAAAGCGGAGATAAAGGAAGCACTTAAGGAAGAGCTCCGGACTCCCGTAGAAACGGCGCAAAATCCCGTTTTAGAAAAAAAAGAAAGCTCAGGTCCTTCGAAGAACGGAACTGCTGAAATAGGCGACGGGAGCGGGTACTCGGAAACCGATCCGGAAATTGCAGCCTGGTTTTCTGCTTTTAAAGAGAGAATAGAAAGGTTTAAACGATATCCGAAAAAAGCGTTGGAAGAAGGGAGTGAAGGTAAAACCCTGCTGGAGATAACCATAGAAGATAACGGTATAGTAAATAAAATAAATGTATTCTATTCGTCGGGCGATGATGCCCTGGATAATGAAGCCTTGCGTACCGTGCAGGCCGCTTCCCCCTTTAGGCCCCTCCCCAAAAAAATGGGAAAGGAAGTGACTTTCCGGCTTCCCTTAAAATTCGAAGTAAGGAAATAATCCCAAACCTGCGCCGAGCGAAGCTTTTAGCCATGTACCTGAGTTTTAACGAACGGTTCATGGGAATGGTACAGGGTAAATGTCCTGACTTGAAAAAGTAATTGACATTGTTCTGAAAAGTGATATACTTTACTACAAAGTTAACAAATTTTTAAAAATATTGTCAGGCGCCTTAATTTCGGGGCAGGAGTAAGAATGGATTTCTATGAGAGGCAGTTAAAGACACCGCTTTTTGATGCGGTTGTTAACTATGCAAAGAAAAAGAAAATATCATTTCACACGCCCGGGCATAAGCACGGAGACGGTATTCCTAAAAAATTCAGGGAGTTTGTCGGCGCGAAAATATTTGACATTGATCTTACCTTGCTCGAAGAAGTGGATTCTCTGCAGGATCCTAAAACAGTAATTAAAGAAGCACAAAAACTCGCGGCGGAGGCTTACGGGGCGGACTTTTCCTTTTTACTGGTAAACGGAACGACCATCGGCAATCAAGCAATGATACTTGCTGCTTGTATGCCGGGTGATAAAATAATAATTCCGAGAAACGCTCATAAATCCGTGATTGCCGGGGTTATCTTAAGCGGCGCCATACCGATTTATATGTATCCCAAGTTTGATAAAGAACTCGGGGTTATAACCAATATTACTCCCGAGGAAGTACTGGACAAAGTACATAAGCACCCTGATGCGAAAGCTATACTGGTGACCAACCCGACTTACAACGGAATAACAACAGATATAAGAGAAATTGTGAGAATAGCGCACAATCACAATAAAATTATCATGGTGGACGAAGCTCACGGCCCGCATCTTAAGTTCCACCCTGACCTTCCGACTTCAGCCATGGAAGCGGGTGCGGATGTCTGTGTCCAGAGCAGTCACAAAATTATATCCGGCATGACCCAGGCTTCCATGCTTTTTGCGCGGAAAAGCATGGACCTTCTGAAATTAAAAAGAATACTGCAGCTTCTGCATACTACCTCGCCTTCATATATATTGATGGCTTCACTTGATGTTGCCCGGATGCAAATGGCGACCCAGGGCAGGGAAATTCTTTCAAAAGTCATTGCTCTTGCGGAAGAAGCCCGTAAAGGAATAAAAGCTCAGGGCATAGAGTGCTTTGGCCGGGAAGCTATCGGACGGGAAGGTATCTTCGGTCTTGATGTTACCAAGCTTAATATTGACGCTACCGGAATAGGCGATACCGGTTATGAAGTGCAGAAACTTCTTAATAAGAAGTTCAATATTCAGGTGGAATTTGCCACGCCTACCGGACTTCTTGCCATTATTACACTAGGGAACACTAAAAATGATATCTACAAGCTTAACTATGCCCTTAAGGATATTAAGAAAAATTATGTTAAAAATGAAAAAATTGTAAATGCCATACGGAGCGTCCAGTTCCCGAATATTGTCTCCGAAGTGGTCCTGACACCCAGGGATGCCTCATTTTCCCTTACGAAAAAGGTGCATTTTAAAGAAGCTATCGGGATGATAAGCGCCGAAGTTGTCTGCCCGTCCCCTCCGGGAATACCGCTACTTGCGCCGGGCGAAAGAATTACCAAAGAAGTGTATGATTATCTAGTGTTTTTAAAAGATATGGGTACTATTATTAACGGCCAGGATGACAAAAATCTCAACTTTATTAAGGTCGTTCATGAGACAAAGCATGAGCCGGAATTAGCGAATAATATACTTGAAGTTAGTAAAATAATAGGGTACAAAGGATAATCATTTTGGTAAGTTGAAGGGCTAAGATTTAATTTGGCCGAAACGGGCTGAAATATTTATCAAGAATGGAGGATTACAATCTTGTTATTCTGCTGCGACGAATGTCCGTACTACGAAAACTGCAGCGAAGCCGGAACCTTATTGGACGGTTGCTGCAAAAAGTGTATTTATTTCGAAGATTGTCATTTTGAGGAGATATCAAATGAAGAAGAAGAAGAGTAAAGCGGCGGGAAAGCCGAAGAAAGGAAAAATTGTCAAGGCAAAAAAAGACGTAAAGATAAAAAAAGCTGCACAGGTAAAACCTCCGAAACCCGTGAAGATTCCGTCTAAGGATCTGAAAATATATAAAGCGCTTCTTCTCTCCCAGAAGAAAGAGTTTATCGAAGAGCTTAACAAGAATCTTGACGACAGTAAAAAAATAGATTTTAATGAAGTGAAAGATTCCGTAGACCTTGCCAGCGACACGTACGATACAGAATTTTTGCATAATTTAAGCGATACCGAAAAAAGGCAGATAGAAGAGATTGATTACGCTCTTGAAAAAATAAGTCAGGGAATGTTCGGGGCCTGTGAAACCTGTTTTAAGAAAATTAACAAAGACCGCCTGGAAGTCTTACCTCAGGCCAAGCTTTGTTTCTCATGTCAATCAAAAAAGGGTGGTTGAGCCCTGCAAGCGGGGCCGGTAGATGACGGAGAAAAAGAAAAAACTTTTTTTAATAGACGGTAATTCTTATCTCTACCGCAGTTATTATGCGATAAAAAATTTACGAACGGGAAAAGGCGCGCCAACCAATGCAGTCTTCGGGTTTGCGCGTCTTTTATTTAGAATAATAAAAGTATATAAGCCGGAGTATCTGGCTTTTACTTTTGATACTAAAGGTCCCACCTTCAGGCATAAGGCCTTTAAGGATTATAAAGCCCACAGAGAACCTCCCCCGGAAGATTTAATTCTCCAGATGCCCGTAACAAAAGATCTTATAAGAGCGTTTAATATGCCATCTTTTGAACTTTCCGGGTACGAGGCGGATGATATTATAACCTATCTTGCCAAAAAAGGCGAAAAGGCGGGGCTGAATGTAATAATCCTGACCGGAGATAAAGATCTGCTCCAGCTTGTAAACGAGAATGTTCAGATAATGAGCGCGAATAAAGAAGATTACATCTATGATATTAAAAAAGTAAAAGAAAAATACGGGATTGCGCCGCCGCAGATGATAGATTTTCTTGCGCTGCTAGGGGATGCGAGCGATAATATTCCCGGAGTAAACGGTATCGGCGAAAAGACAGCTTCGGAACTCCTTAAAGAATTTAAGGGGTTGGATGACATTTATGCCAATCTTGAAAAGATGAAGAGTGATAAATTAAAAGAAAAACTTGAAAAAGGCAAAGAAGACGCTTTTTTCAGCAGGCAGCTGGCAACGCTTATAGAGCCGCCGCTTGAGATAAATATAGAAGATCTTGCAATGAAGAGTCCGGATGCAAAAGCGGTTATCGCCAGGCTCACAGAGCTGGAATTTAACTCCCTCCGTGAGGAGTTTAAGAAGCTGGACTTTGGAGTGTCCGGGAGCGGTGAAATAGACCTGTTCACGGAAGAAGAAAAAGCAAAGTCAAATATTACAAAACTTACAGATAAAAAAGAAATTAAAGAATTATTTGAAAAAATACAAAAACTGGGATTTGCCGCGGCGGGTATAGAATCCGGGAACCTGCTTATTTCTTCTGCGGATAAAACCGGGGTCAGCTGCGAGCTTGACAAAGCTTTAACGGAGCCATTTTTTACAGATAAACATCTGGCTATTACTTTCTTTGATTATAAGAAATTCCTCCGGGAGTATGACGGGCCGGTGCAAGGAGTAGAGGTTTTTGACTGCATGCTGGCAGCGTATCTCTTAAATCCCGACCGCGGCAGCTATGGCCCTGCCGAGATAATATTCAGATATTTATCGGAAAACCCCGCGGAAAAAGAGGAGATTTGCTTTCTTCTGGCCTTAAAAGAAGTTCTTAAGAAAGAACTGGCGGATCAAAAACTTCTGGAATTATTCGAAAAAATAGAAATGCCCCTGGTGCCGGTACTTGCCTCTATGGAAAAAACAGGGATCAAACTTGACATTCCTTACCTGAAAAAGTTGTCAGGAGATCTGGAAAAAACTCTCGAGGGCCTGGTCAAAAAGATCTACGGACTGGCCGGGGAGGAGTTTAATATTAACTCTTCACAGCAGCTCGGTAAAATATTGTTTGAAAAACTTAAACTTCCCGTAATTAAAAAAAACAAGACGGGTGCGTCTACGGACGTGGAAGTTCTGGAAGAACTCTCGGCAAAATCCCCCTTGCCGGTATTTTTACTGGAATACAGACAGCTGACAAAACTTAAAAATACCTACATAGATGCTTTGCCTCTCCTGGCGGACAAAGAAAATAAGATACACACTTCCTTTGATCAGACGGGGACGGCAACCGGACGCTTGTCAAGTTTGAATCCGAATATACAAAACATTCCTGTAAGAACGGAGATAGGGAAAGAAATCAGAAGGGCGTTCGTGGCTTCCGAAAAAGGCTGGAAAATAATCTCAGCTGATTATTCCCAGATAGAACTAAGGATACTCGCGCATTTTTCCGGAGACGCCAATTTAATAGACGCTTTCGCAAAGAATGAAGACGTTCACATCCGTACTGCAGCCGAAATATTTAAAATGGAAAAAGAAGCGGTGACCGGCGACGAGAGACGTGTTGCTAAAACCGTTAATTTCGGCATTATCTACGGGATCTCGGCGTTTGGACTGGCGAAGCAGTTAAAGATAAGCAGAACAGAAGCGCAAAAATATATAGACAGTTATCTTAAAAACTATCCCGGCGTTGATAAATTTATGAAAGACGCCAAGGAAAAAGCAAGAAAGAACGGTTTTATCGAAACTCTTCTCGGCAGGAAACGGTATATTCCGGATATTGAAAGTAATAATAAGAATACAAGAGAGTTTGCGGAAAGAGTCGCTATAAACGCTCCGATCCAGGGTTCGGCCTCGGATATAATTAAAGTTGCAATGGTAAATTTATACAGTATAATGAAGAAAGAAGAAGTTAAAGGACGGCTTCTTCTGCAGGTGCATGACGAGTTGATTCTCGAATGTCCGGAAAAAGATGTAGAACTCCTGAAAAAGCTTGTAAAAGATACGATGGAGAATGTGGTAAAACTTAAAGTGCCTGTTAAAGTGGATGTAAATTCGGGGGACAACTGGTGTGAGTGCAAGTAAAAATATAGTTATAGGCATAACCGGAGGGGTGGCAACCGGGAAAAGTACCGTGGTAGCTCTTCTTAAAAAGTATTTTAAATATTTTACAAGTGCGGATGAAATAGCACATCGTATTGTAAAACCCGGAATGCCTGCCTATAAACGGATAATAAAAGCTTTTGGCAGGGATATTCTTGCAAAAGACGGTAAAATAGACAGAAAACTGCTGGCCAAAGTAATATTTAATACTCCCGCAAAACGTAAGCAACTGCAGGATATAACGCACCCTGATATTATTTTGACTATGAAAAAAGATATAAATGGCTTTAAGAAAAAATCAAAAATTGTACTTTTTGAAGCCCCTCTATTATTTGAAGCCGGTATGGAGAAAATGGCGGATATTATCGCAGTGGTGGCTTCGTCAAAGAAAAACCAGATAAAAAGATTTACAAAGAAAGGCCATACCAAAACCGATACTCTGCGAAGAATAAAAGCCCAGATTCCGTTAAAAGAAAAAATAAAGAAAGCTGATGTAGTGATCTATAATGACAGCAGTTTGACAGACTTGAAAAAGTCGGTAAAAGAAATGGTGGAAGTGATAAGAGAAATACAAAAGAAATGACAAAGTACAATTTACAAATTACAATATAATGTAGAATTATTTAAATAATATCCCGATATATTGTCCTTTGTCATTCGTAATTTGTAATTATTCAGCACGATGGAGGTAGTATGACAAAAATATGTAATCTTCTGCCTGTCTTGTTCTCTGTATTTCTGCTGGTTTCCTGCTCGATAATCGCGGATAAACCGGACGCAAAGAAAGCCGCCCTTACTGCAGTACAAGAGTATTGCGAGAAGAATTTGGTAAAAGAAGGCGTGACCTTTAAAATAGATAAAATAGAATCCAGTGTCATACAGGGAAATGAAGCTTTAATAAAAATAGGTGTAAAGGTTATAACAAACGGCAAAGAAGAGAAAATATTTGCCTCCGTCGGCTGTGAAAGAGACAAGGAAAATAGCTGGAAAGCCACAACTATATCGGTACAGTGAAGCAAGTACGAAGTACTTGTTGAGGGTTAGATGGTTAGATGGTTGGAGGCTTGGCAAGAGCGAAAGGGACAAGGAAGGAAGCCGGAAGACAGATGGCGGATAAAAACAAGAATATTGAGTAGTAGTGAAATCCGCCAACGTTTTTTGGAGGACAAAGTCTTTGTTTTAATATTTAATAATACTACATTAGTGTAGAGCGTGAGCAACGTGATAACGTGCTTGTCCTCCGTAGCCACGGGCGCAGGAGGGTAACGTTCTAACATACTTTAGTTTGCAAGCGCATAACCAGCTGCGAATGAAAAATCCATACAATAGGGGAGATTATGAACGACTATCCATCTTTAAACCGGACCGCTTTAATAGTAAAACCGCTAAAACCCTACTGGGATTGGGCTAATAATATTGACGACGGCGTCCCGAAAGAACAAAAAAACTTCAGCAAAACGGAGATGGATACAACCGTTTACCTGATTCCTGATCTGGATCCTGCTGAGATAAATGATCATATAGAGGCGGTATTTCCCGAGATATTTGAGGATGAACTTGAAGCATGGTGGACGGAGGAGAAGGATTGGCCCAAGAATCGTACGTTTGCCATGTTTAAGGAATGGTTTGAAATAAGCATCGCCCCTCTGGTTTACGATACAGTGGAAGAAGACCTTGTAAAAGAATAAAAGAAATACAAATTACTAAGACTAAAATTCTAAGCACTAAACAAAAAGATAATACTTAAGCAATAATTAATAAAAATTGGAGCTAGGTTATATATTTGCAATGGTTTTGTTTAGAAGTTGGTTGGTTTTATTTTTAAGATTTGTTTAGTGCTTAGAATTTAGATATTAGTTATTGCTATAAAGGAGGTTCTCAATGAAAAGTCGTCTTCCTCCCGTCGGTGCCTGCGCCTGGCATCTTAAGGGAAAAAGTTTAACAGAAAGGATGGAGTGGGTAATTAAAAATAAATTTACCGGGGTATCTTTTCTTCAAAGCGTAATGAATACCGACAGGGAAGACCGTAAGGATGCCGCGGCTGCCATAAAAGCGGCAAAATTAAATGTAACGTATCACGGGAATGTTCAACACAAGCTGACAAATGAAGGGGAGTTGGACCTGGAATTTATAAAGCAATTACTGGATGATGTTATATGGTGGAACGAAAATACTGCGGGTGTTTCTTCCTGCTGTTATGATTCTATTAAACCTCCGAAAGACGGCGAAGGTACTTTTAACACAAGAATTAATAAAGAGTATATGACGTTGTTGCGCTTTGGTTTAAAGAAGTACGGAATTAGAATAGGAATAGAAAATATTTTTGCAGGCCACGCAAAGTTATATACCATTGAAGATTTTAATATGTTCAAAAAGGAATGCAGCGGACTGGATATTGGCTTACTTTTTGATGCCGCTCACGCAAATATCCATGTCAGGAGCGGTAGTGAAAAAAAAGAAAGGGAAATTGGAGACTATTATAAAAAAATGCCTCTTGAAACTTTAGAGATACATTTTAGCGATAATTTAGGCAAAAAAGACGAACATAAAGAACTTGGTTACGGCAATTTGGATCTCAAGGCCCTCCTTCTTGCGGTCAAAGAAAAAGGATTTAAAGGTCAGTTCACAATCGAAGTTTGCAAAGATCTTTTATCGGGAATATATTCTTTTGATATTACCAATCCGGGGGAAGCTGACCCCATATTGAGGTCAAGGGATAAGTTAATTAGCACATGGAACAGTGCTAATTTAAATTACTAAGAATAAAGCACTAAGCACTAAGAAAAACAATGACTAAACAATAATTACTAAGCACTAAAAACGAGGAAGTTTATTAATATAAGTACAAAGATTTTGTTTAGTGCTTAGAATTTAGATCTTAGTAATTGATTTATCGTACTCCCAGCTTCGTAAGCTCCCGCTTGAGTTGCCCGATATTTCTGTATTGTATCCCGTTTAAGCCAACTAATCTCGCCGCATCCACAAATTCATGAATATCGTCAATGTAAACACATTCTTCCGGTTTGAAGCCTGTTAAGCTAACTGCTTTCAGATAGATCCTGGGGTGGGGCTTCATGATACCTTCTTTATAAGAGAGTACTCCGGTCCGGAAAACCTTTTTCAATGGCATTTTTTTCAGGCAGGTTTCAAAATGTATTATATTTGTATTTGAAAGAAACACTATCTCATATTTCTTTTTTAGTTTAAGGTAAAGTTTGTAAACCGGGGTGATCAGCGTGAAAATATCGGAAAAGATCAGAGCAAACTCTTTGTAGGATATTTTAAGTTTAAAATGCTCTTTAACCCGGCGATAAAACTGATAAGGGGCAATTTCCCCGCGGTCGAGTTTAATGTCTATCTTGTGCCTGTAAATAAAATCATACACGTCTTCGATGTCGCATTTAGCGAGTTTTGCCACCTTTTTACAGGAGATATCATGGTCAAAATCGACAAAAACCCGGCCCAAATCTGAAATAATTGCTTTTATAATCATATAATGTAGAATAGCATGAAAATAAAATAGTTTCAATAACGCTTATTTGTGTAGTTGTTTGTGTAGTTTTCCTATTTTCTGTTCCGGTTCGCAACTGGAGGAAATTTATCTCCATGTTCGGCGGCTGAATAACTCGCTTTGCTCGAACAATTCAGCCTTTTTCCCGGACATTTCATTAAATTTCTGTACGTTGCTCACAAGTCACAGAAAATAGGAAAACTCCGCCGCTTATTTGGGCTAAGCTCTTGTAATAGGGCCGTATTTATAATATACTTAACTCGTACTCAATAATTCATATAAAAGATAGCCTAATGAGGCGGAAATGGGGATAGAGGATAAAAGAAAACATTTACGCGTAAGAGTATCTATACCGGCAGAGATATATGATGTCTTAAATGATAAAACAATGGTCGGCAGGATTATTGATATTTCAGCGGGCGGCGTTTCAATGGTGACGAGGGAAGAACTTCCTTTGCATACCCCGCTTTCTCTCAGTTTTGAATTCGAAAGTATTAAATATAAACACATATCAGCCGATGTCGTCAGGGAAATAAAAAAAGGAAATGAAAGTTATATAGGAATCGCTTTTTTCAATCCGGATATCAGCGAGCAGGAACAGATTGACGGCTTGGTCAGAAGAGTAAGATCCAGGAATGAAAGAGGAATGCAGAAAGGAAACATTTGAGAAGCTGAGGCTTGGATGGTTAGATGGTTGGAGGTTTAGCAAGAGATGGAGGGCAGAGAACAGAAGTCGGAAGTCAGAAAGGAATACTTGGATAAATAAAAGGGGGTACTATGAAAAAAATGATTGCTTTGGTGTTTGCTATGGTTATTGCAGGATTTGGACAGGAAGCGGCAAAGGCGGTTGCGGCTCCGGCGGCAACGGACAAGGCGGAGCAGGTTGTAATAAAAGTGCGGCTCCTCGATTTGCAGCTTTCCGGAGATTTTGTTCCGGATAAAAAACCTCTTCTAGTCAGGTTTCCGGCGCTCGAAAGAGAGATCAAGCAGGTGGAAGGTATTTCCAAAATAGATTTTTTATCTGAAGTCGCGCTGACCGGGGAAAGCGGGAAAGAAATAAAAGGTCAGATAAATATTCCGGCGTATTTTATTAAGAACGAAGGGGAAAGACAGAAACAGGATGCAGACCTCATGATAACCGCCTTGCCGGAGAAAAAAGCAAACGGAAAAATAGCAATGAAGCTTTCGGTGGACATAGGGCTGAATCAGAAGAGCGTGGTTCATATGGAAGCGAATACGGACGTAGCATTCGGATCCACTATAGAGTTCGGTTATTTTTTAAAGCCGAAAAGCGGTAATGATAAAACAGCAACGCTGTTTTTAGTTACAGCCTATCCGAAATGCGACGAACCTCCGAGATGCAAGGATTACCCGTGGATAAGCAAATTAAAAGCAGGTATTGCGGATAAAAAAGATAAATCCATAGCGGATTACAGGGATGCCTCCGCAAATGAACTGATAGTTCTCGACTGGAGGGATGATATTCCGACGTGCGGTAACAACGGTATCTTCTCCTACAATATCTACCGGGATAACAAGCCGATATCAGGGACAAAAGCCAGAAAACCTTTTGCCACGGAGATTCCGGGAGATGCCGTCACCTTTATTGATGACACGCAAAAAGACAAAGGCGCTGCTTACTATTATGTAGTGACAGCGGTTTCGCCAGACGGGCAGGAACAGAGTATTTCGCCAAATGGATCTTTCAGCGCAGCAGTGATAATGCCAAGCAAATAAGAACATTGACGATTTACGAATGACGATTGACAATTGAATGTATGCGGGAGAAGCCCCCGCAATATTTAAAAAAACAGGCTCTGGGCGCTGGGTTCTAGGTACTGGGAAAAGCTTGAAGACGGAAGGCAGAAGTCAGAAAAAGAGAAGGTGGATAAGGAACGAAGAGGTGACTGTCCTGTTCTTTGGGACTGTCACCGGTGTTAGGCAGCAATTAGAATAGACCAACGGGGAGCTGTGAAGACGGCTCCCCGTTTTTGTTTTACAAAAGTAAAACTCCTGCGATTATAGTTATTATTGTAAGAGGGATTCCTACCTTTAGATACTCAAAGAAACCTAGCTTGACGTAGGGTTTGGCCTGTTCGACTACTATAAGATTGGCGACCGAACCGATAATTGTCAGGTTTCCGGCAAAGGTAGAGACCATTGCCAAAAGAACCCACATTTTTTCGGGGTTTACGAAGATACTCATTATCGGTTTAAAAAGAAGAACGGCGGGGACGTTGCTTACTATATTGGAAAGTATAGTAGCGGCAAAAGAAAAGCTCCACTTGTTCTCCAGATTAAAGGTTTGCGCTATTTCGAAAAACTTAAGGGAAGCGCCGCTTTTTTCCAGAGCGTGAACGACGATGAAAAGTCCTGAGAACATTAAAAGCAGGGACCAGTTGATGCCGTCATAGATTTTTTCGGGGTTTACCCTTCTTGTTATCAAAAGCAGGGCCGCGCCCGAAATTGCTGTCAACGCCAGGTTAACCCCCCCAAAGAAAGCAACAAGCATTAAAAATGTAACCGCCATGGTCTTGTAGATCAGTGAAAGGTGTATTACTTTTTTACTTTTTGGTATTTGGACGGGTGTTTTAATTGTCAGCTTTCTTCTATATATAAGGAAGACAACCAGAAAGTTGGCTAATAGGCATAGTAACACCACCGGAAAGAGTTTTATGAAAAAATTATAATAAGAGATACCGGAGTATATACCGATAAGCATGTTCTGCGGGTTTCCCGTAAGCGTGGCAGCAGAGCCGATGTTGCAGGCCGTCACAAACCCGATAAGGAAAGGAATTGGATTTAACGATAAAGCGCATATTATCTCAAGAAGGAATGGGGTAAAGAAGATGCAGATAGTATCGTTGACATAAAGCGCCGAAAGCCCGCCGGAAATTAAGATAATTGCAGCGAGGAGAACAATAGGATTTTTGGTTCTTTTTTGGATAAATCGGCTTACTAAGACGAAAAATCCCGCCACTTTCAAGTTAGCTGAAACCATCATCATGCCGAGAAGAAGAAGGATGGTGTTAAAGTCAATCGCCTTTCCCGCTTCCTCAAAGGTGAGTGCGCCGAAGACGACCATTAAAACCGCACCGACAATTGCTATTCCCGCCCTGTCCAGACGGAAGTAAGGAAGCCCGCCGAAAGAAAGTCCGATGTAGGTAAGTATAAATATTATTATTATAGCCGTCATATATATAGTTTACCAAAATAAATACAAAACTAATATTGAATATTAATACCGCTTCTGATATATTTTAAATATGAATGCTCTTACGCTTCTTATAACAGCTCTTCTTGTCTTTGCGCTGGCTTACCGGTTTTACGCCAAGTTTATTATTACGAAAATACTGGTTTTTAATGATAAAAATACAACTCCGGCGTACGAACTAAAAGACGGGCGGGACTATCATCCGACCAACAAGTGGGTGCTTTTTGGGCATCATTTTGCGGCTATCTCCGGTGCCGGACCTCTTGTCGGACCTGTTTTAGCGGCGCAGTTCGGGTACCTTCCCGGATTTTTGTGGATCCTCATCGGTGCTTGTCTCGGCGGAGCCGTTCATGATGTAGTGGTTCTTTTTGCTTCAGTCAGGAATCAGGGATTATCTCTTTCCAATCTTGTAAAAAAATATATCAGTAGGCCAGCAGGTATAGCTGCAGGTTTTGCGGTTTTATTTATTATTATTACTGCACTGGCAGGATTGGCGCTTGTTGTGGTAAATGCGCTGAATGAAAGTTCCTGGGCTACCTTCACTCTTTTTACAACTATTCCAGCTGCTCTGGTCGTAGCGCTCTGGATGTACAAGATACGCCCCGGAAAACTGGTTGAGGCCTCGTTAATAGGCGTTGTTCTTGTTTTTCTCGGCGTGGTCTTTGGAGAACAGGTCTCGAAATCCGAGTTTGGAAAATGGTTTTTACTTTCTAAGCCCGCCTTGTCGATTATTCTTCCGGTCTATGGTTTTATCGCTTCTGTGCTTCCGGTGTGGCTTCTTCTTTGTCCGAGGGATTATCTGAGTTCTTACATGAAGATAGGTACGATAGTTCTTCTGGCGTTCGGAATAGTTATAGTTAACCCTCAGATCCACATGCCCGCGGTCACATCTTTTATCAGCGGCGGCGGTCCGATAATTCCTGGGAAGGTCTGGCCATTTGTCTGCATAACAATTGCGTGCGGGGCAATCTCCGGTTTTCACAGTTTAGTAGCTTCCGGAACCACTCCTAAGATGATAAACAAGGAGTCAGATATTCTTTTAATCGGGTACGGTTCCATGCTGGTCGAGGGATTTGTTTCTGTCATGGCACTTATTGCAGCCACGGTACTTATCCCCGCGGATTATTTTGCGATAAATATTCCGGCGTCTATTTTTGTTAACCTGGGTTATACTCCGGAACATCTTGTGGAGATAGAAAAAATGGTGGGGGAAACTCTTGCAGG
>MFGS01000025.1:690-14257 GCA_001778355.1 Candidatus Firestonebacteria bacterium RIFOXYA2_FULL_40_8 | reverse complement strand
ATGTCACCGTAAACGCGCTTGTATTCACACTTGTCGCAGGGACGACCGTAGAAACCACGGGATCCAAGCCCGTTACCGTGAACTTCTGTGTACTGGTCACGTTTGTTCCCGCAGGGGTTGTTACTTTCACATTATATGTACCGGTAAACAATCCCGCGGGTATTATACCTGTTATGGTTGTTGCATTTACAACCGACATACTGCCGAGAGCCGTTGCTAAAGGATCATCCAGGTTAACTACGCTCGCTCCCGTAAAATACTGTCCGGTCACAGTCAGCGCCGTCGCTGTTAAGTTCGTACTTGATGTCCGGCTCAAGCTCGTTACCTGAGGTCCGTTCGCTATCGTGAACTTCGTACCGCCTACGTTTTCAAATACTCCGCAGCTCTGCACTTTTATATCATAGCTTCCAATAGACAGCCCCGCGGGTATAACTACATTACTTATCAGCGAATTACTTATTACATTGTATCCCAAAATTGTAGATGCTGTCGGTGAGGTCTCCAATCTTATCTGGGTTATCTTATTACTCGTTGTTCCGCCCCAGAAACCCGTTCCGTTTATGCTGATGGTCGTCGTTCCGGAATCTCCGCCGATTGACGGGGTTAATGAAGTTATCGTCGGTACACTCGTGATTACGCTAAAATACGCGCCGGTGGCATTTACTCCGTTTGTCGTTGTTACTTTCACCCAATAAGACCCGGGGCTTAAACCTCCTGCAATCGCTGCGGTTTGTATTGTTGAATCATTTACCGCGGTATAACCCGTTATCGCTGCTACTTCAGTTGAGGTATCCATTAATTTTATACTTGTCACTTCAGCTGATCCTGTCGGCCAGTAACCGCTTCCGCTTATCGTTATAGTGGATATTCCGATATTTGAACCGGTTAAAGGATTGAGTCCTGTTACTTTCGGGCCCACTTTTACATTGAATTTTACCGTACTTGTGGTATTTGAGCTTCCCGAAGCGGTCACCATTACATTATATGTCCCGGCAGTAAGTCCGGAAGGAATTACGGCTCCTGTGATAAGAGTATCGTTTACTACGCTGTAACCGGCCGCCAGAGTCGTCACGGTCGGCGAGGTATCCAATCTAACCGCGGTTACCATATCAGTGCCTATTCCGCCGAAAAAGCCGCCGCCAAATATCGAAAGCGTGGTCAGAGTTTCATTCGCTCCGCTCGTTGGGGAGATATTTGTCACCGTAACAGAAGGCGCGGTCACAACAAATTTAACGGTTGAAGTCGAATTCGTTCCACCGGAGTTCGTAACCTGCACATTATAACTGCCGACACTGAGTCCGGAAGGGATTTCCACACCTACTATAGTTGTCGCGCTTTCCACGGTAAAAGTAGTAATTGATGTCGGGATGGCAGTATCAAGAGTAATGGCGCTGACATCTGATGACGACAAAGCTCCGTAAAAGTTTGTTCCGGTTATCGTGATAGTAGTAGTACCGGCATTTGAACCTGTTGCCGCGTTTAAATTGGTAACTCTTGGAGGGAGCGCTACATATGAATATTTCACATTCCAGGGAGTAACGGTTCCCTCTGCCCAGATTACCGGGACATAAGACATATTTGCATCGTATCTCAGACAAGTGGACGGATATTTATTACACGTATGATTTGTTGTAATATATGTCGGATTCGGATCCCACGTCCCGCCGCTGTATTTTTTGTAAACAATGTCGTACTGGTTTGCCGCCAGGTACTTTGCCCAAAAAACATAGACATCCGTTCCATCCGTGGTAACCGACGGATTGATATCATTCAGGTCGGTTGAAAGTATTGTATCTGCAACGTCCCAGACTCCGGTACTACTGCACTGCCTGTATTTAATTCCTTTCACGGCCTGCGATGTTTCCGGAAACACCAAGTGGATTTTATCATCCGTTGTTATGGTCGCTGAGTACTCCTGGGGAAAACTGCTCCCGCCCGGGTTGTAAGTCGCTATTGTAGTTTCCGCACTCCAATTCGTACCTGTCCAGGTGTTCATACTGATATTATATTTTTTCCATATTAAAGCGGGTGCGTTCTTCCAATTCAGTAACAATCCCCCCGCAGACATAGAGGTATCAACCATCATAAGCGCATTTCCAACTACATTGACTCCTCCCGTATGGCCAACAGCTTGTGTCAGATCCAGGCCCCGGGCACATCCTGTTAATAAGGTTGTTCCGCTTTTACCGGCATAAGTCAGATATTCATTATCTATTCTTATTTTTCTGCACAAACTATTATACGTTGAACCAAAAAAAGCCGTATTGTCCGCTACGGTTAATGTCGTTGCCGCGCTGCTTATATCCCCTGTTAAAGTTGTTTGCGCTGTCTGCCAGGAAACTCCATCATCTATTGAGTGCCAGTATCTCGATCCTGCGCCGCTACCCGTAGTAATCCAGATCATATTTGGCACGGCGTTCTCATCTTTGTATATCCTCGGAAACGATCCGGCATCAGAAATATGAGCAAGTATCTTTGAAGGATCGCCTACGGTCCAACTGCCTCCGCTATACGTCAACTTCCTCATCCTTAATTCTTGGTATACATTTTGTATTACGGTCACTCCGGAAGTATGCGAGGCTGCCAGCGCACCGCGGGTACAGTTAAGGAACATTGTCGCATTTTTATTTGTGTATGTAATAATCTCGCTGTCTGTTTTCACTGCGCCGTAAGGCAGAAAATTTGCCGTATTTAAAACCGTTATCGTTGTTGTCGCATTATCATGATTACCTGCCAGGCTTGAGCCTATTGCCGCAGTAGGATCTACATCAGTATTATTGGAAAGACCGCATGCATATACGACATAAATATTGCTGCCGGTGTCCATACATACGCTAAAATCTATATTTCCCCGGGAAGATCCTCCAATTAGAGTCTCACCACCCCCGCCGGTAAGATTTGTCCAGCTGCCACTTGCCCCTTTAGCCGTTGATTTCTTAGCTCTTATGCCTATACCAGCCCAGGCTGAATAACCGTAAAACGCCACAAGCGTACCGTCAGGAGCCTGTAATATATGCCGGCTGGATTGGTAAGACGTAGGGTTGCCGAGGGTTGAAGTAGTAATAGTAATATTAGCCGCAAAAAAAGAAACGGTTAACATACAAACGAGCATTAATACTTCAATTGTCTTTCTCATAATCTGCCTTGTTTTAAAAAATACATTTAATAAGTTAGCCTCTTTCTTCTATATATTGTATTCCTTGTCTAACTACCATTTTATCATCTTTTCTGAACAACTTGCCACCTGCTTTATCGTCCATAACCCGGAAATCGCTTATTTCCGGCGCCGAATCCGATATTTACTCTTTTTCCACATAAACTGACTGGAAATATATAGTACAGTCTTCCTCTCTCTCTTTCCCGTAAAAAGATACTGTTCTCATATTTCCGAGGTCCAGAGTTCTCCCGCCGTTACTTACCAGCGCCGACAGATCAATGCTTAAAATATTTTCACCCGGCTGGAGGGTAACCTGCTTATCGCAATGACTGCTGTAATTCCAGTTGGCATAGTTCTCACCGTAGGATTCTTCGTCCGCAATTATCATACCCGTGCTGTATGGTTTATCTCCCTCAAGTATGTATTTAATAACAAGACTATCATAGTCTTTCCAGTTGCCTCTTTTACCCTTCAGCAAACCTCCTGAACGGGTAAAAATCGGAAGTCCTTTTCCGCCTTTTACCAGCACTGCCTTAGTGCTGTACATCTTTCCTTTCTCCGCTTTTTCTTTTGATAGGGAAACAACAAACTCTTTCGAGGAATCTCCGGAAGCGCCGTAAGCAACAGTTTCGCCTTTATCTATTTTTATCAACTCCATTTTATCGCCTTTTTTTAAGGTCTGCGCGGCTTCTTCAGTTTTTTCCGCCGGTTCCGCTTTTTCTACTTTAGCTTTTGCTTTTGCCTTTACCGGCTTATCTGCCGCGCACAAGAATCCGCTCATCGCTATCACAACACCTGCTATTACCGCTATTCCTTTTTTCATTTTATTAATCTCCTTTTTCATAGTTTATCTATTCTTTTTCCAGATAAATACTTTGAATAAAAACAGTCTGATCCTCTTCGCGATTAGTGGTCATTCCGCCGCCTATACCGCCCATAGTTTCAAGATCCATAGACCTGCCGCCGCCATTAGTCTGCAGCCCCGTTATATCAATACTTGCAACACCTTCACCGGGCTGAAAAGTCACAGACTGACTGCAGTAACTGCCGTACTGCATGTTTTTAGTAGTTTGCGCATCAGTAAATATCAGGCCGAATGTTAAGGGCTTATCACCCGCGACGAAATACTTAATGTTGACGGTATCGTAATCTTTCCAGTTAGATCTCTTTCCTTTCACTCCAACAAATCTCAGGTAAGGCACCCATTTTGTTCCTTCCGCGGTATCTTTTTTCTTAAACACCATCTTGCAGCTGTACATCTTCCCTTTTTCCACGTGTTCCTTTGCAAGAGAAAACACTACAGAATCATTCGACTCCCCGCCCATTTCCCCTTTATCAAATTTAATCAGATCCATTCTGTCGCCTTTTTTAGCTTTGCTATCCGCTGCTTCCTCTGTTTTTTCCGTCTTTTCTGCTTTAACTGCTTTGACCGCTTTACCTGCTTTTTCTGCCGCATTTAGAGCGCTGCCAAAGAACAGCGTCATTCCTATTAAAATTGCTGCTATTTTTTTTACTCTCATTCTTTCCTCCTTAATTTTGGTTTAGTAAAACTTTTTAATCTTTTATTTATTTTTTTAATTGTTAAAGTATTACCGGTTTCTTTTCTTCGCCGGATCTATAAGCCGCCAGGCATGTATCAAAAGAAACCATCGCCTCCTTTGCCGGGACCGGAACTTCTTGTTTGTTTAAAACAGCCCCGGAAAATTCTTTGAAATAATTTGCTCTCGGCCCGCCCCACATATCGGAAAGAGGGGTGAACGGGATATCAACCCATTTACTTTTTTCTATTCCCGCAATATCTTTAGTAGTATAAAGCTTACAAGCCTCCCCTATCAAGCCTATATTTAACTGCCCTTCCGTACCGTAAATACGATTCTGCATTTCCCCCGCGCCATGGGCAGTTGAACTCGTCTGAATGAGGCCGATTGCGCCGTTATCATAACGCAAATTGGCGATTATCATATCTTCAACTTCCACCTTTGTGGCAAAAGTATCGTATTCGGCATAAACACTCTTTGCCTTAAGCCCTGTAATATAGTACATCAGGTCAATAACATGGCTTACGTTCATAATAAGCACGCCGCCGCCGCTTTTTTCTTTGCTGGTCCGCCAGTCGGACTTTACGACCTTGGACCACCCCTGTGTCCAGTAGGACTCGGGTTTATAGCTCATATTCTGCATGGTGATATTAATTACTTTTCCTATCGCGCCGGAAGCTATCAGGGCTTTTGTTTTTTCAACACTCTCCTGGAACCTTAAAATATACGCCACGGATAACTGTACCCCGGCTTTTTTTGCCGCGTCCGCCAGCTCCAGCGCGTCTTTCCTGTTGGTCGCGAGCGGTTTTTCCATCACAAGATGTTTTCCCGCTTTTATCACCTCAAGGCCCATTGCTTTGTGAAGAAAATGCGGAACACAAACCACCACGGCATCAATATCTTTTCTTTTAAGCATTTCTTTCAAGTCTGAGGTAAAATCTATTTTGTGTTTCTCCCCCAGACGTTTCGCGTATTCCGGGTTAACGTCCATCACGCACTTTATCTCCGAATTACCGGAAACCTCCATTCCCTTTATCTCTGCCTCCGCTATATCACCGCATCCGATGATCCCGAACCTGACCTTATCCATTCTGTCTTTCTCCTTTCGAACAATAATTCCTGTGTTTTCTTAGAGCTGGTTCCTGATATATTTAGCGAACAGCTCAACTTTCTTTGAAGCTTCCATGCCCGTAAAATCTTCCATGGAAAGCGACTTGTTGTATCCGAACTTTTTCAGGGCTGTAATGGTCTTATTAATATTTATACAGCCTTCCCAGACGGAACAGCCCTGGGGTTCCCAGATGACCGAACCGTCGAGTTTTACTTCTTTTACTATCCACCTGCCGTTTTTCAGGTGAACATGGGAGATGTAGTCTTTGAGCAGGTCAAGCTGAATCTCTATATTTTCAAAACCCTCGTAGACCATATTTCCCGGATCCAGTATAACGCCGACATTCTTCGGGTCAAATCGAGAGACAACCCGGTGCATAAGCCCTGAAGACGGTACAATAGTATCCATGTGTGTTTCCAGCAGTGCTTTGGCTTTGTATTTCTTTGCCAGTTTTTCAACTTTTGCCATATTTTTCAAGAGCAGCTCATACTTGGCGGTATAATTTTCTTTTTCCGGAGAGAACCAGATAGAAGAGCCCCCGACCCGAAACTGCGAAGTATTCAGAGTTTTAAGGTTCTTCCCTACTTCCTCTATACCTTCAAAATCATCCGCGTTCAGGTAAGTACCGAGAGAACAGATCTCCAGTTTGTATTTATCGCAGGTCTTTCTGATTTCTTTGGCTTTCGCGGAAAGGTTCTTTACTCCCACATCGCTCTTATGATTTCCCCAGAAAGAAAACGGTTTCGTTCTTTGTTCATCCGTCAGGTCCTTTACACGAAGCTCTATACCTTCGTAACCGTTCTTATTTAGAAGCTTACATTGTTCTTCCAGATCCAGCCCGGGAAGACAGGCAGTGAAAACCGCTAATTTCATTTATTTTTCTCCTTTAGAAAAAGATTCCACTTCCGCCAGTTATATTAGGCGGATCTTTCGATGAGATTACAAAACTTTCTGATTCCACTGAAACAAGAGCATTAAATAGCAAATTCTTACTTTAATAGCTTATTGATTTCGGCTGCAATCTCCCATCTGAAATCATCCAACCTAGTATAATCATAGTTCGGCTGTTCTTTATCATGATTATCCGGTATTTTTTCCATAACTTTCTTTATAACAGTCTCCGCGGACGCGGTATCCTTGCCTTTTGCTTTTGCCTCTTTTATATATTGTGTCAGCGTGTAAACATACTTATAGTCGTCCACGCCTTCTCTTATCCTTTCAAATCTCACATTCGGATGCCAGTCATTGTTGTAATAGACCATGCAGCCGTTACGGCTCCAGGGCCTGACGCCTTTAATATTATACTTCCACAGATAAAAACCGTGGCCGCAACGCTGTTCCGTCAGGATAAATGTCATCCAGGACGGTTTTTGTTTTGCCGCTTTCTGCCAGGCAGGGAACATCGCGGAATTGAGACCGAACTCATCCAGAGCCGGGAGATTCCAGTGCATTTCCATTTCATCCTGTCTGTTAAAAGTAGCCATCAGTCTTACATCTTTTACTTCTCTCGCCGCCGCGTAATATTCCTCGGCGCATTTCATGGTTTTCTTATAAACACTGTCGCTGACGACAGACAGATATCCCAATTCCGTGGTCAGGTAGAACATATAAGGCAGCCATTTATTCTTAACGGCATTATCCCTTGTTTTCGTTATTACATCTTTTGCCTTATTGTATGTATTTTTATTAAAAAGATTGTCTCCCGACAGGCCGAAGGGACCGAAAGTTGAATCCCACGTCGGACCGCCCTGCATATGAAGATTGAATAAAACAAATTTTCCGGTGAGCCCGGCTTTCTTTGCCAATTCCATGTATTTATTCGCCTTAGTGAAATCGTTGTAATTCTCTCCTTCGGGTTTTAGAAAGTCCGTAACCTCACCGGTCATTCCATGCTCTTTCATCTGTATAAATTCTTTTTCCAGATTACCCGAGCCGAAATCCCAGGAGCCCGCCATTATAGGCGCCCAGTTCATATCCGGAGGCTGCTGGAGTTTAAAAGCAAGGACTTTAATTTCAACCTCTATCTCTTTTGCCGGTTTTCCGGAAGGGGCAAATTTAACTTTACCTTTATAGGTCCCATCCTTAGCGGCGTCAGGTACTTTAACATTAAGCCAGATAGTTTTACAAATTCCTTCATCTATCAGGGGGATAACACTTGCCCTGTCCAACACTTCCGATCTTACCTGCACTTCCCCGTCACCCGCGCTGGAGGACTTTATTGATCCGAACTCCCTGTTCAAAACATTATTTATCTGGAAAGAATCCTTATCCAGCTTTTCTCCTTTCTCGTTAATAAATTCCGATACCGATATCTTACAGGCTTTTAATTCCGTCAAAGGGTAGACGGAAAATACCACGGGCTCATATTCCCCAGGGGCGGCAAATATTTTTATTTCTTTTTTGGATATTTCCTCTGCTTTTGGATTAGTGTAGGGATGGACATCGAACAGGTAGTTCCTTACAAATAAAAAATACCCGTTCTTTTTATCATCAGGCGAGACAACAGGCGCCGGATTCTTTTCGTTTTCTATAAGATATTTTTTTCCCACATTGATCTGTATTTCCAGAGTACCGAGAGCATCCTGATCATAACCGTCCATTTTAAGCGCTCTTAATGACTTTGTCGCGCCGGAATCAGCGCCTATAACGGAAGTTATTACCCCCAGGACAACACTCACCGCGATTACTATAACTCTCATGCGTTTTTCTCCCTCTGGAATAATTATTCCGCCTGCTCTTTTCCTAAAGCTATCTACTCTTCCTGCTCCAGCTTTATATTCCTGATAAATATTTCCCGTCCGGTTTTTTCTTCATTAACAAACGTAAATTTAATTTTTTCAACATATACTTTCCAGCCCGGATCTCTGCTTGCGCCGGTCACATCTATGTCAAAAGTGTTTTTGCCGGGCTTCACCGTCAGATCTTTATCGAACCGGGGATTTTCCGGCTGTATCAGGCAGTCATCCAAAGCTCTTCTTTCCAGCCTGAATTTCAACAAAACACTACCTTTTCCCTGATTTTCTATTTCCAGTTTTAAAAGATTATGCTCGATCCAGTTACTTTTATCTATTTTTTTAATGTCCAGCGTGACCGTTGTTTCTTCTTTATTCTCAGGAATAGTTATTCTTATGCCGTCTTTTCCCTTTACATCTATTTTAACTTTAGCTTCCGCTGTCCAGACCTCTGCTTTCTTTATATCTTTCATAGAAAAAAGCACGCCGTCTTCCGCTGTTGATAATGCAGCTATTAATATTATGCCGGTTACAATCAGCAGCTTTTTCATGCAATTCCCGCCCTTTTCAAGTTTTGTTTTTTTGTGCAATTTGACCATTTAAAACTTTTCAATTTTAAACGGTCAAACACGCGCTCATACCTTTAACAGACCCTATTCTTTTTCTACGTATAACTCCTGGAAATATATCGTAAATTCCTCTCCCTTGGGTTTTCCTATTCCGAATGTCCTCATATTTCCAAGATCTAAGGTCCTTCCGCCGTTACTTACCAGGGAAGAAAGATCTATGCTTAATGTATTTTCTCCCGGCTGAAATACTAAATTCCTTGAAACATAACTGCTGTATTTCCAGTTCTCCCAGTTTTGACCAAAGGACTCCTGATCTGCTATTATCGCGCTGGCTGCCAAAGGCTTATCCCCGTCAAGATAATACTTTATTACAAAGCTGTCATAATCTTTCCAGTTGCCCCTTTTACCTTTTAATAAAGCTCCGTCGTGGGTTATTATGGAACACGACTCACCGTCTTTTAGCATTACGACTTTACCGCAGTACATCTTCCCTTTAGCCGCGTGCTCTTTTGACAAGCTCGAGGTAAAAGACTTTGAATTATCTCCTGAAGCCCCGTTTGCGATTATTTCGCCTTTGTCAAATTTTATCAGCTCCATTTTATCGCCTTTTTTTAACGACTTATCGCCCTCATCTGCCGCGCACAACACACTACCTGTAAATATCACCGCTGCTACTGCTGCCGCAGCTGCCAATATTTTTCTCATAGCCAGCCTCCTGTTATATTATTTTGCTAATTTTACTATTTCCTGCGCTATCTGCCATCTCATATCATCCATTTTCATATAGTCAAACCCCGGAGTATGCTTTTTGTGGCTCTGAGGGATCTGATCCATTACTTTTTTAATTGCCGCTTCCGCTGCTGTCGTACTTTTTCCGCCCGCTTTGGCTTTTTTAATGTACTCCGATAAAGTGTAAATATATTTATAATCATCAACACCTTCTCTTATCCTTTCGAACCGTATAGTCGGGTGATGCTCTTTATCATAATACATTGACAAAATAGACGGATTTCTTTCGCCGTGCCCGAACCAGGGGCGGATGCCCTTGATACTATACTTCCACATATAGAATCCGTGTCCGATCCTCTCCAATCTGTCCATGCTTCCGATAAAACATATCCAGGCCGGTTTCTTTTTCGCGGCTTTTTCAAACTCGGGGAACATCTCTCCGTTATTTCCGAACACATCCAGAGCCGGCAGATTCCAATGTGAAGATAATTCTTCCTGCCGGTTGAAAGTTGCCATTAATCTGACACCTTCGACTTCTCTTGCAGTCTTATAGTACTGCTCGGCGCCTTTCATGGTCTTATTATAAACCTGTTCTCCTGCTACGGACAGATAACCTAATTCAGTAGTAAGATAAAACGAGTAGGGAAGCCATTTATTCTGTATGGCATTATCCCGGGTCTTTTTTATCACATCCCTGGCTTTGTCGTAAGAGGCCTGGCAAAACATCTTATCCCCGGAACCAAACGGACCAAAAGTGGACTCCCATGTGGACTCGCCCTGTATATGCAGATTAAATAAAGCAAAGTCCCCAGTCAGACCTACTTTTTTCGCCAGCTCCATAACTTTATTTGCTTTTGTAAAATCATCGCTATTCTTGCCTTCCGGTGCGAGACAGCCGGTCACCATGCCTGTCATTCCGTGTTCCTTCGATACTATCATCTCTTTCTCCAATTCGTCAAAATTCCACGACCCTGCCATTATTGGAGACCAGGAAACGTCGGAAGGTTGCATAAGTTTAAACGGCAATACGGTAACGGTTACCGGAATATCGGCCGCGCTTTTACCTGACGGGGAAAATGTTATCTTTCCTTTGTAAGTTCCTTCCTTCGCGTCCTCCGGAACTTTCACGGTTATCCAGACGGTTTTCGGTATTCCCTGTTCGATCTTTGCTATTTCTCTGGCTTTTTCCAGAACAGTCGGTTTAACAAATATAGGATCACTCCCTGTTCCCTGCGGGCGGTAAACCGCGTTGTTTATTTGAAACGCGTCTTTTGCAAGTTTTTCCCCTTTTTCATTCGCAAATTCCGAAAGGGTGATCTTACAGCCGGTGAGGTTTGTAAAAGGATATACGGAGAAAGTTATCGGTTCATACTCTCCCTGGGCCGCAAACACTTTTATCTCTTTTTGTTCCATCTCTTCTTTTAAAGGATTTGAATATGGATTTACATCAAATAAGTAGTTTCTAAAAAACACCAGGTAGCCTTTTTTGCTGTCTTCCGCGGAAGGAACAGGCTCGCTTGCCTTGGGAAGGGATTTATCTTCTTCCGTAAGATAATTTTTTCCGACATTTATCTGGATCTCCAGAGTATCAAGAACATCCTCGCTGTATTTATCCACTCTTAAAGCTTTCATTGATTTTGTATTTGCCGCATCCTGTTTAGCATAAACAATGGAACTCGATAAAACAAGCATCAGAATTAATATTAAACCTTTTCTACGTTTCATAACACGCCCCCCTAAAATAAATTACAAATGACGAATTACAAATGACAATTTAATGTGTTATATGTACTTTATTATATTTTTGCTCAATCTGCTTCTTTTTCTTCCTTTACTTCTTTTACTGCACTTACTGTTCCTGCTGTACTTGCTTCACTTGCTTTCTTTGCTGCCCTTCCTACTTCAGCAGTTTGAATTCGCTCACAACTATCGTCAGCGGATCATCTTCCATATTGACAAACGAATAACCCGCTATGGAGGAGAGATCCAGAGTTGATTTGCCGTCCATGCATAATTCAGCTGCTATATTTACCGTATGTTCGCTCGCGCCCGCCGGCAGTTTTATTTTGACTTCAACGGTGTTTTCCGGAGTATTTACCGGATTTTTCGCGCCTTTGATCCTGAACACTATCTGTCTTTCTTTTTCTTCCTCATTAAAGATATAAAATGTTACTTTAGAAAATTCATTCCATTTCCTTCTAAGAGGGCCCCATTCCCCGACCCAAATTCCTTTTTCGGAGTATTTTATCTTTATACCAAGCTTCCCGTCTTTCGTGTTCTTTTTAGACAACGACACTATTGCCTTTGCTTGATTAAAATCACCGAACATCTCGCCTTTGTCAAACTTCATTATATAAAGAAAATCCTTTCCGAAAGATACCGAAGTAAAACACGCCGCCAGAAGAACCGTCATTATTACATTTTTTATCCTCATTTTTCTCTCCTTTTTCCCTCTGAATTATCTTTTTCCAAATAAATATATTCTTCTTTTCCCTTACAATATAGAGTAATTTTTCTAAAATATTTATGGGTTCAAGCTTATAAAAAAAAATGCAACTATCTTCCGACTTAATAATTCACTCCATGACTTATATACGGAAATAATCCTATATCTAGGAAAGTGTTGTAACCTGTCTAAGCAAAGAAATTGACTCTAAACACTTTCCACAACCTCTAACCACACAAGTAAGTGGATCTTCTGCCAAAGAAACAGGTAATCCTGTTTTTTCTTTTATGAGCACATCCAAATTGGCAAGCAACGAGCCACCGCCTGAAAGTATAATTCCGTTATCCACAATATCTGCGGCCAATTCCGGTGGTGTTTTTTCCAGTGACACTTTTATGGCCTCAACCACTTCTGCCACAGGATCACTCAACGCATCTCTTATTTCATCCGAAGTCACTTCAATAATCTTTGGTGCTCCCGCAATTAAATCTCGGCCCTTAACTTCAAAAATCTTTACTTCTTCATCAAAAGGATATGCATTGCCAATAGAAATTTTAATTAGCTCTGCAGTTCTTTCACCAATTAGTAACGAATACATTTTCTTAATATAAGAAGCTATCGCTTCATCAAATTTATCCCCGGCAACTCTTTCAGATTTCGAAAATACAATTCCCCCCAGGGAAATCACCGCCACTTCTGTTGTTCCTCCGCCAATATCAACAATCATGTTACCAGATGGTTCAGTTATCGGTAGTCCAGCCCCTATTGCTGCGGCCATTGGTTCTTCAATTAAATACACCTCTCTGGCTCCAGCTTGTTCCGCAGATTCCTTAACCGCCCTTTTTTCAACTTGGGTAATGCCAAACGGAATACAAATAATTATTCTGGGTTTAACCAGCCTGGTACCAGGTAGTGACTTTTGAATAAAATATCTCAGCATCGCCTGAGTAACTTCAAAGTCAGCAATTACACCGTCCTTCATTGGTCTAATCGCTTTAATGGAACCGGGCGTTCTGCCGAGCATGTCTTTAGCCTCTTTGCCAACTGCTAAAACCTTGCTTACTCCTTTTATGCCTTGATGTACGGCTACGACGGAGGGTTCATTCACGATAATCCCTCTACCTTTTGCATAAACTAATGTATTCGCCGTACCAAGATCTATCGCCAAATCACTTGAAAACCAATCTAAAACCTTTCTAAACATAAATTCACCATCCCGACTAGTAATAAGTATATGATTTTGTTTAAAAATCACACCCAATAATCAATTCATGATCATAACGTA
>MFGS01000025.1:0-522 GCA_001778355.1 Candidatus Firestonebacteria bacterium RIFOXYA2_FULL_40_8 | reverse complement strand
AATTTACTTATATTTATGCAGCTTGATCGTTTATCAAACTAATTCTGCAAAACTTAGCTTAAGTTGCAGAGTAAATGCTTTTAATTAAAGGACAACACTATGGGTATGGGTAGAAAGAAAAAAGTAATCAAAATGAAAAGAAAAATTTCACAGAGAAAGCATAAAGAGCGTATCAAAGCTAAAATCAAGGCAAAAGCTGAGTAATAGCTAAATTCCCTTAGTAGTTTTCCGTCTTATCATTCATGTACTTTTTTAGCTTCACCTTTTTTAAGCATCATGAGTTGCATATTTTTTAACCACAAACCATCCGTTTGTACCCACTTGCCGGTCATACCTTCAAGTTCGGATATTGACTTTACTCCATGATCAAATTCTTCTCTAGTATCATAAGATTTATTAGAAATAATATCCCCCACTACTTTCATAGAATCATATGATAATACTTCAAGAATTTTTGGTTTTCTCTTGTAGACTTTTATGAATTCTTTGTAAAAAGATGTATTCACCTCATTCAATTCACCA
>MFGS01000024.1:21494-22276 GCA_001778355.1 Candidatus Firestonebacteria bacterium RIFOXYA2_FULL_40_8 | reverse complement strand
TTTTAATTCCCCGGTAAAATAGGCGATAACACTGTTAGCCCTTTTCTTTGAAAGTTGATTATTATACTCTTCCGTCCCGACGTTATCCGTATGCCCCTTGACCCGAACCGCGCATTCACCGCCGTCCGACAGTACCGAGAGGATCATTTTTCCAATACCGGAAAGATTAACCCGGTGTTTTTGTTCCAGCGTCCAGGTGTCAGTCGGAAAGGAAACAGCTTCTTCACTGGCGGTAACAACCGATTCCACAGCCACTACCTCCTGCTTTACTCCGACACCGACTATTTTATTTAACTTCTCCACTTCCTGCTTTATTTCTTCTTTCTTCGCAGGATTACTGTTTAAAACAACGGTTTCAACACGGTTATTTAGCATTCTTTTTTCCGGATCAGCATTGCTGGCTATGGGATTTTTACTGCCCGCGCCGATAGCCGTAAATTTATCTTCCTTAAGACCTTCTTTTTGCACGTAAAAATCGACGACATTTCTGGCTCTTGCTTCGGAAATACGGATATTTTGTTCTTCCGTTCCCTGGTCATCGGTATAACCGACAACCTCTATTTTATCTTCATTTATCTTTCTTACCGCCGCAGCTATCTCTTTAAGGTTTTCCTTCCCCACCTCGCTAAAATAAGTTTCATCCCTGCTGGAAAACCCGAGGGACTGCGCATTAGCCGAAATAACTATCTTCTCCACCTCTATGCCTTCCTGAATCTCTATACCTTTGATATTTGCAAGTTCGGCTTTTACCGCTTTGAACTCCGCAAGCTTTATCTCGGCAG
>MFGS01000024.1:14390-21285 GCA_001778355.1 Candidatus Firestonebacteria bacterium RIFOXYA2_FULL_40_8 | reverse complement strand
AGAATATTGAGACCGCCTGCGGATTTAGAATATGATAGAGCAGGAGAAACGGGCGCATCTTCATTTTTTTTAATTTCCTCAGAGTATAAACTGCGGCCGGTAAAAGCAATAATAAAAAGCAAGAGCAGGAGCTTTTTAATAAATACATTTTTATGTCTCTTCCTTAAAATCTCATGCACATTAATATCCCCAGATAGCCTTTTGGTATATCAAAAAGGCCGTTTTCATTTTTAACAAAAGAACCGTTAATAAAACCTTCTTTAATCGAGTACTTTGGCTGGCTAAAATTATTTGCAGGCACAAAAAATACTTTCAGCTCTATATTATTATCAAATATTATACTCCCCGTGACAAAAATACCCGTATGACCGAAAAATGAAGCATCCGAAAAAACACCCGCGCTCATTTTAAAAATATCAGCAACCAGACCGAAATCAACAGCTAGCACCGGGAAATAAAGGTTCAAACCGTAATAACTCGCGGTAAACGCCAGATAATCGAACTGATACTCGTAATAAGCATGCAGAACGGGAACTGTAAACGAGGAGTTACTAATACTGATATTATCGGTGGTCAGACCTAATCCGACACCAAAATGATCCTCAGCAAAGCATTTATAGGAAGAAACCATTAATAATACAAGCAAAACTAGCATAATAAAGGCAGTTTTCTTAATTATTTGTACCATTTGATTTCCCATACTATAATTATAACAAGATAAGGAGAATTGTCAAGGATAGAAGAGGAGGCTTGGAGGTTTAGAAGGTTAGATGCTTGGCAAATACAAAAAGAATAGAAATCAGTGTTATATAAGAGTGTATTTTTGTTGAAGACGCTTTGCCAGTTCATTTTCGGGCTTTGTTAGTTCGCCTTCAACAAGAGATACCCCATAGGTTTTTTCGAATTCGCCGACTAGGCGCATGGCTGCTTCGTACCTTTCAATATTTTTGCCGGTTATTTCATCTAAACTGGTCACATTTCCTCTGAACTCTTGTTTTGCTTTTTCAATATTGCAATTTAATTTCAGGACCGAGAACATGGTATCCAGTTCGTCCAGATCTAAAAGTATCGAACCGTGCTGTAAAAATAAGTTTTTACTTCTTCTTTGCGCGCTGCCTACCAGTTTTTTGCCTTTCTTTACGACATCATATTTTGACGGCCGGACAAAGCAGTAAAAATCCTTAGCCATAGGCCTCGAGGTACCCCGGTAATCAACTTCGGCTCCGCATTTCCAGATACCTTTGATTATAAAATCTTCCAGATGCTTGTAAGATTCGTCCACATTTGAGGGAACTATAGGATTTGGCAGAGTGGTAGTTATAGAGTAGGTGATTTCGGCATGGTGGTAAATGGCTCCGCCGCCGGTAATCCTTCTTGTTATGTCAATCCCGCGGGTCTTGCACTCGGAAACATTCAAAGCTTTTTCTTTTTCCTGGAAGTAACCGAGAGAGATACAGGCAGGTTCCCAAAAATAAATACGGAGGGTTCCGTCATATCCTGATTTTTCGCTCAAGGTAAAAAGTGCTTCGTCTATTGCCATATTTTCCGCGCCGGTCAGCGCTTCGGAAAAAATTAACCGCCACTTACCGTTTTTTTTCATATTTCAAGACAGGATTACGGGCGGCAGTCACTTCATCAAGACGTTTTACCGGAGTATTCAAGGGTGCATTTTTGACCGTATCGGGGGAATCCTGAATCTCCTGTTTTATCCTTATAAGAGTTTCCACAAAAAGGTCGAGAGTTTCTTTATCCTCCGTCTCGGTCGGTTCCAACATAAATGCTTCGTCAACTATCAGAGGAAAGTAAATTGTGGGAGGATGATAGCCGTAATCTAAAAGCCGTTTTGCGATATCAAGAGCTCTTACGCCGCTTTCTTTAAAAGTATTTATGGAAAGCACGAACTCATGCTTGCAGATTTTATCATAGGGAAGGTTGTAATGCTTTTTAAGAAGCTCCTTCATGTAATTTGCGTTTAATACCGCCATCTCGCTTACTTTTCTTATTCCCTCGCACCCTATCATGCGCAGATAGCAATATGCCCTGAGCATTATACTGAAATTCCCGTAGAAAGCTTTGACTTTACCGATAGATTTGGGAAGGTTACTATCCAATGAATACGTTTCGCCTTTCTTTCTAACAACCGGTACGGGCAGGAACTCCGCTAAATGACCTTTGACACCGACAGGGCCCGAGCCGGGACCGCCGCCGCCATGAGGTGTAGCAAAGGTCTTATGCAGGTTAAAGTGCATAATATCAACGCCAAAATCCCCGGGACGGGTGACACCCATTATCGCGTTAAAATTCGCCCCGTCCATATACATAAGAGCTCCGGCATCATGAACGAGTTTTGCTATTTCTTCAATATTTTTTTCAAATAACCCGAGGGTGTTAGGATTTGTGATCATAAAAACTGCCGTATCTTCGTTTAAATGCGCCTTAAGGTCTTCAATATCCATATTACCGTCTTTTGATTTCACCGTGACGACGTGATAACCCGCAATATGCGCGCTTGAAGGATTAGTTCCGTGAGAAGTATCGGGTACTACTACTTTGGTCGGAGTTCTACCCTTGCTGTTATGATATGCTCTGGCAATTAAAAGACCGGTAAATTCCCCGTGAGCCCCGGCCGCGGGCTGTAAAGTTACCGCGTCCATACCGGAAACCTCTTTGAGCATATCTTCCAGTTCATACATGACTTTCAAAGCGCCCTGCACATCCTCTTCTTTTTGAAGCGGGTGGAGTTTCGCAAAACCCGGCAGAGCGGCGATGTCTTCATTTACTTTTGGATTATATTTCATAGTGCAGGAACCGAGCGGATAAAAATTACCGTCCACTCCGATATTTCTCTTTGAGAGATTGGTATAATGCCGTACAATTTGAAGTTCAGAAACTTCCGGCAGATTGGTCAGGTTACGGCGTAAATACTTATCAGGAACACCCGGCTCACACTTTGCGGGTTCAGGAAGCGTATAGGCCTTGCGGCCTTCTTTTGTCTTTTCAAATATGAGTTCCATTATTTCACCCCGCCCAGGACTTCCGCAAGCTGTTCTATCTCCTGCGTAGTTCGTTTTTCCGTAACACAGATTAAGAGACAGTCCTTAAGGTCAGGGAAATAGCGTCCAAGGTCTATAAGGTTAAGTATTTTGTTAAAAAGCAGAGCTTTGTTAATTACTTCGGTGCTTTGGTTTGTTTCTATTACAAACTCTTTAAAAAAAGGCGCTGAGAATTTTAATTTATAATTTGGGTTTTTCGTTATAAGCTGCGCGGCATAATGCGCGTTGGATGCACAGGTTTTTGCTACTTCCCTTACGCCTTCCCGTCCCAGCCATGCAAGGTAGATGGTTGCCGAGGTTGCGCAAAGCGCTTCATTGGAACATATGTTAGATGTGGCCTTTTCGCGCCTTATATGCTGTTCTCTCGTTTGCAGGGTGAGAGTGAAAGCTCTTTTCCCGTCTTTATCAACGGTTTCCCCGATTATCCTTCCGGGCATTCTTCTGACAAACTCTTTTTTAGCGGCAAAAAAACCAAGGAGCGGCCCGCCGAAGTTCATCTCATTTCCCAGTCCCTGTCCTTCCCCGACAACGATATCCGCGTTGTAATCCCCGGGAGGCACGACCAGCCCGAGCGAAAGAGGGTCCACGGAAACAATAAATAAAGCTCCGCACACATGAGTAAGTTTTTCTATTTCAAAAACATCTTCCAGGCAACCGAAGAAGTTCGGCTGCTGCACCAGTACACAGGCGGTCTCTTCCGTACATTTTTCTTTCAGTGAATTAAGGTCGGTAACGCCGTCAACCACAGCAACCGTTTCAACAGTAATCCCTGAATTTTTTGTATAAGTTCTGACAACTTCAATCGTCTCGGGAGAAAATACTCCGGTAAGGAGAACTTTCTTCCTGCCGTTGGTGTTATACGCCATAAGCGCGGCTTCGGCAAGCGCCGTTGCGCCGTCATACATTGAGGCATTAGACACGTCCATTTTTGTAAGCTCACAGATCATAGTTTGATATTCAAAATAAATCTGAAGGAGCCCCTGGGAGGTTTCTGCCTGGTAAGGAGTATAGGAGGTGTAGAACTCCGAACGGCCCGCCAGGTGCTTTACCACGGAAGGAATATAATGGTCGTAAATTCCGCCGCCGAGAAAACTTACATATTCGTCGGCATTTTTATTTTTCAACGAAAGAAGGGATAGCTCTTTTCGTAACTCCGCTTCCGATACTTTACTTGGAAGTTTTATCCTGCCTTTATAACTGATAGAGTCCGGGATATCGGAAAATAATTTATCCAGCGAAGATACACCTGCTACTTCCAGCATCCGCCTTATGTCTTCATCTGTATGCGGCAGATAAGGAATGTTCATTAATGATGTCCTTCGGTTTCAACATGCTTTTGATAGTCGGCACTGTTCATAAGTTTATCTGCCTCGGCAGGATTGGAAAGCTCGACTTTCACCATCCAGCCGTCAACGTACGGATTTTTAGTTACCGCCTCGGGCGAGGCATTGATCGCTTCGTTCACCGCAGTAACTTTACCGGAAAGAGGTGCCATCAATTCAAACACCGCCTTAACGGATTCGAGAGACCCGAAAGGAGAACCGGCTCTAAGCTCAGTCCCTGCCTTCGGGAGTTCTATATATACTATATCCTTAACCTGGTCAACCGCATACTGCGAAATACCAAATACTCCGGTATTTCCCTCTATTTTTACGTACTCATGGCTCTTTGTATACTTTAATTCTGCAGGAAACATAATAACCTCCATTTTAAGTAAGTTTATCAATTATACCAAATCTATAGTAAAAGTGCGAAACAAGATTCCAGATTTTCAGCGCCTTGAGCGCCCTTTCGAGCGCTCCGCGCCTAGCGTGTGTTATCCCCCAGGATAAGCACGCTTCAACAAGACCGTTAGGTCTTTTATGTCTTCAAAAAAGATTTCACATCCGCCAGTTATATAGGGCGGATCTTTCTTTGTCTTGTATCAGTGGAATCCGATTTCAAAATCCGTGGAATCGCTCTTAAAAAAAAAGGGGAACGGAATATAATTACTATTCCGTTCCCCTGTCCTTTTACCTGAGAGAATTACCCCTTCGGTGTAAAAACTAATTACTATTTACTATTGACTATTTACTATTTAATGAAAGCGGGGCGAAACTTCCCGCCAACCATAAATTGTCATTAGTCATTAGTACTTTGTCATTAGCTCTTCAGCTCTCCAGAGAAACTAAAACGGTACTTTTGCCTGAGAGTTTTATCCCCTTCGGCGTCCGGCCCTGAACCACTCACTTTCGCTCGGGTACAGGGTTGAATCTCTCCCGTTCTTTTAAACTATAACAGAAACTTACAACTTTGTCAAATTAAGCTTTTTTGCTTTTAAGTATACCTTCAACCATATCAAAAAACTTTGTCAGATCAAAAGGCTTTTCCAGAAAACCGTCAACTTCGTAGCTTTTATCCGATAAAAACACATTTTTCGCATCAGCTTTTGCAGTTTGAACAAGAATAAACATTTTTTTCGTTTTAGGGTCCTTTTTTAGTTCATGATGCACGGCAAAACCATCCATCTTTGGCATCATAATATCAAGAATGACCAAATCAGGATTTTCTTTTTTTGCCTTCTTCAATGTCTCTTCTCCGTCAAAAGCAAAAGAAACAATGTGCCCTTTTTTCTTTAAGGCCTCACCAATGATAAAAGAAATATCTATTTCGTCTTCAGCAACAAGTATTTTAGCCAAAATGACCTCTTGTTAGTATTTATATATTTGTATTTTACTCTTTGTATATATTAAACGCAAGACAAAATATTGTTTTACTGTATCACATCAGTTTTGCTACTACTTCATCCGTTTAGGCTGATTTCGCAAAGGGTTTATGGTTTAATCCGCCCAGGCGGATTGAGAAAAAGTTTTATGGATAAGTATTTATGCTTTTTCTCAATATTATAACTTTGTCCACCTTGGTGGATTTCGGAAAGTAGGAATGTCAGATATTTAGACTTTCCTCAACTCCCCTTCCCTTCCTTCTTTTCCTTCTCTTTCTGCACTTACTGTTCTTACTGTTCTTGCTGTTCTTGCTGTCTTTGCTACTTTTTTCCGCCAAAGAACGCTGGCGGCCTGCTCGCCTAAAATCCCGGCGACCAGGCTTTTCCCTTTTCTTACTTCTTTTTCTTTCCTTGCTTTCTTTGCTTTACTTGCTATTTTTTACTGCCTCTTTTTGTTAAAGGAATTCCCTTTTGACAAAGCGGACATTTTTCGGATTGGTAATTTTCTACTTTTAAGGTGAGGAGCGCTTCTTTTCTCACGCCAAAATCAATTTTACCCCCGCTTCTGTCGGCAAGAAGGCCGACGCCTACAATTTCTCCGCCAAAAGGCTTAAGGGCTTCTATTACTTCGATTACGGAGCCGCCTGTTGTTATAATATCTTCAACGATAA
Source organism: Candidatus Firestonebacteria bacterium RIFOXYA2_FULL_40_8 (assembly GCA_001778355.1). GTDB lineage: Bacteria > Oederibacteriota > D2-FULL-39-29 > D2-FULL-39-29 > D2-FULL-39-29 > D2-FULL-39-29. Next base: position 14,857 of record MFGS01000024.1, on the reverse strand, counting down.
GAACTTTTTCGCCGGGGTTAATTTTAAACCCTCTTCTTAACGTCATCTTGCCTTCTTCCCTTTCGGTAAAAATACCACGAACCCCGAGACACTTCGCAACTTCATAGGAAAGAATAACCCCGCCCGTAACCGGACCTACAACCACACCTATATTATTGTTTTTAAATCTCTCCGCTATTTCCCTGCAAAGGATCTCGGTATATTTCGGCCATTGCAGCACTTGAAACTTCTCCAGATACTGTCCGGAATGCAGCCCGCTGGTCAGTTTAAAATGCCCTTCAAGTAACGCCCCGGATTTTTTAAAGATATCCAAAACTTGTTCGTTTGACAACATCGTGCCTCCTTATAAAGCAAAAACACAGCTTAAATTGCTTCTTGTAAATTCATTTTAATAATAATTTATTTATGAAATTTCTAATAGGACTTTTTTGGCGGCTTCGGCGATGTCTTCGGCGGCGGTGATGGGG
>MFGS01000024.1:10451-14365 GCA_001778355.1 Candidatus Firestonebacteria bacterium RIFOXYA2_FULL_40_8 | reverse complement strand
CGTTTCTGGTCGTTTTTTGCGGACCATTCAGGACGGACACCGGGAACTATCACTTTAAAATCCTTGCCGCAGGCGGTTTTGATGACTGTAATTTCTTCGCCGGAAGCGACCACACCTGAAAGCCCCGCGGTCTTGGCAAGTTTTGCAAGACGTACCACCTGCTCTGCTGCGGTAGATTGAATGTTTAATTCATTTTTTAAAGTTTCGCTGTTCATACTGGTCAGGACCGTTACCGCAATAAGAAGCGGAGGGTTTTTAGCTTTTTTAATCTCTTCCGCCGCTTTCTTCATCATCTCAAGACCGCCGGAAGCGTGAACATTCAGCATAAAAACATTCATCTCAGCTGCTGAAGCCGCGGCTTTCGCCACAGTATTGGGGATATCATGCAGTTTCAAATCCAAAAATACTTTCCCGCCAAACGAGTGTATTTTTTTAACAATCGAAGGCCCTGCAGAAACAAAAAGCTCAAAACCGACCTTAAAAACCCCGACGTAGCGCGCCACTTTTTCCGCAACACTTAGCGCCGATTTTTCATCAGAATAATCAAGAGCAACAATGATTTTATCTTTAGCTTGCATTATATCTCCAATTAAAGGCTCTAGGTCCTGGGCGCTAGGTTTACGTTAATGAGTCTTTATTATTTCACCACTTCACTACCGAGATAGACTTTCATGTTTTGTATTCTTTCGCTGCGCTTCCGCGCATCAGACCTTCCACACCACTGAATATCAGTTCTTGCTGACCTCTGTCTTCCGTCCTCTGCCTCAGGTTTCTTTTGCCAACCCTCTAACCATCCAACCTTCCAAGCCTCATTGTTTTAGGGCTACGCCCTCGGTTCATTCGGATACCATAACCACAGAACGAACTTGATGCCCAGCTTATTCCGAAGGTCTTTTAAAGAATTACCGAGTGCTTTCAGACTCTTTTCTATATCCGCGTGCTTCTTTAATAATTTTTCTTTCTCTTCCATCTCTTTTCTTACCTGAGCGGCAAGAGCGTCATTTTCTTTATCCAGCTTTTGTATTTTTTCTTCGCTTTCCTTCAGCTTGTTTTCAAAAGCAGCTATCTTTGAATGCGCATTTTCAAGATCCAAATTAAATTTCGAGGCACAATCAGAGCCATCCTTTTTTAGTTTCATATAAGACGCTTCCAGATCTGCCATCTGGCCTCTTGTCTCTTTTTCTTTATCTTTTTGCGAGCTCCACTGAGCCTCACGGAGAGCGTATTCCGCTTGAATCGACTGCAACTTCTGTTTCTCGGCTTTAAGCTCCGTTTCATGCCTGCCTGTAATCTCTTTCAGCTGCATCTGCAGGCGGCCTATAGCAAGTTTAAGCTCTTCTTCTTTTATTTCGTAATCATTTTTTATACGGTGCTCGAGATCCGCGGCTTTTTCTTTCGCGGCTCCCAGATCTTTTTCTTTAACTTTCAGGACTTCCGCCAGCGCTTCAAGCTTCCCGTTAAAGTCCTCAGTAATAATGTTAATCTGGATATCTTTCTGCTCTGACAGCTTTGAAAGTTCTTCCGACCTTGTTACCAACCCTCCGAGTTCTACCTGGAGTTTCTGGTTATCAACTTCTTTACTTTTCAGTATCTCTTTTGCCGCTGCTGCCTCATCTTCCGCTGTTTTCAATCTATTAACAGCCGCCTCAACCTCGCTCTTAATCTCTTCTATATACTTGCTTTGCTCATCTAGTTTAGAAAGATTAGCGTCTATTCCGCTTTTAATACTGCTTAATTCATTTTCCCGCCTGTTTATCTCTTCTTTTAACTGGGTCAGGCGTTCTTCATAGCTTCTTTCAGAGGTCTCTTTTTCAGCAAGCTTTCTATTTATTTCATCCGTAAGGTTGCGGGAAATATCCTCTTTCTCTCTCACTATAGACTCAATCTTACTATTTAATTCTTTTTCCAGACACCGTTTTTGCTCATCTTTAACAGAATTAAGTTCTTCTGTTTTTCTTTTAAGCTCCTCTTCAAAGGCCGTTTTTTGAGCTAAAGAAAGATCGTTAAGTTCCGCTTCTTTCTTTTTCAATTCTTCTTCAAATGCAGCTTTTTGACTTAAGGAGAGAGTTTCAAGTTCAACGGTTCTCTTTTTTATTTCTTCCGCAAAGGCGGTTTTTTGTTCTTCCAATTTCATCTGGTTTTCCTGCTTTACCGCCTCAAGAATATTGCCCGTCGTTATCAACTCCGCTTTCAGCCTGTCAATTTCAGAAAGAAGCCTGTTTTTTTCGGCATCAAACTGAAGACAGGATGTTTTATTGAATTCCTCCGTCTCTCTCTTCACCTTTTCTATTTCCAACCCGAGATTTTTCCGTTCTTCCTCAAGCTTTTGTTCATAAGCAACTTTTAAATTATCCGCCTCAGCCTGCAATCTGAGCAGTTCATTTTGCGCCGCACTTAATTCATTCAAAGCATTTTCACGGTCCGCTTCAAGCTCTTTGGTCTTAAACTCAAATTTATTTTTATCTTCGGTAAGATTCGAAACCGTATCCATAAGATCTTTAAGTTCCTTATCTTTTTCTTCTTCTGCCTTGCTCTTTTCCAGAATAAGGTCTTTTATCGCTGCCTTTTCTTTTTCTATTTTAGAAATTGTATCGTTCAAGCTCCTTATTATCGTATCCTTGTCGTTCATCTGCGAGGCAAGGTTATCGCTCTGCCCATGCTCCTTCAGCACTGTAAGTTCCGCTTTTACCCGCTCCAGTTCGGCAAGAATTGATGCCTTACCGGAATTTTCCAGGTTATACTCTCTTTCAACTTTTGAGCTTTCTTCATTCAGTTTTGCCAGGGTACTTCTCAAACCTTCTATGGTGATGTTTTTCTCTGTAAGCGCTTTTTGCAGTCTTTCATTGTCTTCTTTTATTCCGGACAACTCATACAAACTGCCTTCTTTTACCCTGCTCACTTCGGCCCGGCTTCTTGCAAGGTCTTCAGAAAGCAGCTGCTTATCATGTTCAACCCGGCGCATAGAGATCTCAAGTTCCCGGAGTTTTTCCTCTTTTTCAAAGATAACCCCGTTCCTTATATTCAGCTCGGTCTCAAGACGCCTTTTTTCATTGTCTTTTTCCGTTATTATACTTTCCAGGCTCTTAAGCCGTTCCTGTCCCCGGCCAAAATCCACAGCCCGGTCTTCCTCCAGCTTGTGAAGCGACGCAGCCTGATCTTCCAGAAGTTTTTTATACTGCTTTTCTTTTGTTTCATACTGGAAAACAAAAGACTGGTATTCCTGCTCTTTGCGCAGGAGCGAATCTTCTTCGGTTTTTAACTTTACTATTAACTGCCGGATCTCTTCCATTTGTTTAAAAGAGGCTTCGTCTTTTTCACTTAATCTGGAATAAAGCTGTTTTTTCTGTTCTTCAAACCGCGACTGCCACTCAGTTTCGCTCTCTTTTGACTTTTCTTCCAAAACGGAGAGTTCCTGTTCCTTTTTCGCTATTTCCGCGGAGAATTCATAATCTTTAAGGGACAATTTCTCAATCAACAAATTTTTTTCAGCCAGGAAAGCTTCTTCCGCTTCCTTTATTTCCCTGCCTTTTTGTTCGAGTGTTTCCTTGAATAAAGATTCATATCTTAAGAGCTCATTCTTCTGCGCCGTCAATTCCGATTCTTTTAATATTATTTTCTGTTTCCAGAGCTCGTCATTATCGGCAACTTTTTTAACGGCTTCAACAGCCCTGGCTTCCAACTCGTAGGCTTTCCTTCTTAGTTCAGCTTCTTTATCCAGGAACTCCCGGATCAGGCCGGCCTTTTCTTTCTCTTTAATTTCAGTTACATTTACAAGTTCCGCTTTAACATCTTTAACTTCTTTCTCTTTTTCTTCGGCAAATGCTTTTACTTCTTTTTCTTTTCTCTCCAGAGCAGCTTTAACTTCGGCCTTTGCAGCCGCCACTTCCCTGTCCTTGACGGAAAGAACATTACGA
>MFGS01000024.1:0-10336 GCA_001778355.1 Candidatus Firestonebacteria bacterium RIFOXYA2_FULL_40_8 | reverse complement strand
TATGCAATATTTCAAATTCTTTTTCACGGCTGTCTAAAGTTTTCTTAAACTCCGCATTTAACGCCTTAATTTCCCCGTCCTTAGCGTTTAAAAGCTCGAGCAGTTTATCCCGTTCACGTCCAAACGAATTTTCTTTTTCCTTCAAACCCGCTTTGTCTTTTTCGAAAGTCTCTTTCAGTTCCTGATCTCTGACCTTGAGGAGAGCTCTATCTTTCTCAAGTAGTTCTCTAAAACCGGCTTTTTCTTTTTCCAATTGCTCTTTCAAATCCGATTTTTCTTTTTCTAAAGCAGCTTTGACTTCCTGCTCTTTGTTCTTAAGAACAATTCTTTCTTTCTCAAGCAGTTCTTTCAAACCTTCTTTTTCATTTTCAAAAGCAGCTTTCAATTCAAGCTCTTTGTTCTCAAGGAAAGCCCTGTCTTTTCCAAGCTGTTCTTTCAATTCCCGCTCTTTTTCTTTAAACTGGGTCTTTAATACCGTAATCCATTCTTCGCGCTCCACCCAGAGATTTTTTTCCCTTTCTTTCAGTTCCTGATCAAACTTAGCCAGCGCGAGCTTGCCGTCCATCTCCGCTTCTTCCACCTTCCCCGCCAGGTATTTTTCTCTGTCGGCAAAAGCTTCCTTAAGAGTATTAATCTCTTTTTCCCGCGCCGCAAGTACTTCGAGAATATTTTCTTTCTCTTTTCCGATCTGCTCGGACTTATCTTTAATGGTTTTTCCGGCTTTTTCCTCAATATCTTTTACTTCTTCCAGCTTTCTTTCGAGGACCGCGCGGATTTTGGATTCCTGAAGGGTTAGCTCAACTTTAAGGGAATTTATCTCTTCCTCTTTGGCCTTTAAGGTCTTCAACCAGGTCTTTTCGCGTTCTTCCTGAAGCCGTTCCTCGGCATTTTTGAGTTCGTTTAACGCTTTTTCCTGAAGATCCCTGACTTCCTGTTCTTTTTTCTTCCAGCCGCCTTCTATTTCCTTAAGCCGGCTTTCCAGTTCATTATTCTTTTTCTCAAGAGTCTTTTTTTCCTCAGCCAGACGGGAATGTTCCCTGCTAATTTTACTTTTTATTTCAGCTTCCACTTCCATTATTTTATCATTTACCTGCCGGTCTTTTCCGTTTAAGGACTCACGGATACGTCTTACCTCATTTTCTTTTTCGGTAACTACCTTATTCCACTGTTCTTTTTCTTTGGAAAGTTTATCCCTGTAAGTATCTATTTCTTTTTTGAGTTCCTGCTTTTGCGCGTCAAATTTTACTCTTGATTCTTCCAGCTCTCTCTCCAGTTTTTCTTTTATTTCATTAATCTCAATTTCTTTTTTCTGCAAATTGCTCTGTGTTGTTACAAGCTTGTCAGCAAGATCTTTTTCTCTTTGAAGGGAAACAGGTGTCTTAAAGAAAGCATTGTCCAGGAGGGGATTTTCTGTTTTAACTTCAGATTCAATATTCCCGGGAATATCCGCAGACAAAGCAGAAGGCATTTCCATAGCAGGAGTCTCAAGAGGAAAATTTACATCAGGTGAAGGCAAGCCTGTCCCCGAAATATCAGCAGGAAAATCCGGCAAAGCCGGTCCGCCATTTTGTTTCTCTTCGCCTTCCGGCATAGGCGGTAAGCCCATGTCATCAGCCACGGTCGTTCCTCCAATTTCTAATAACTAATAACTGATTTCTAATTAAAAACAACTCCATAATTTATCTTTTCCTCTGTTCGCTATTCGATATAAGTTATCAGCTATTGTTTTTACCAAGTCCCTGTTTTAGTTTCCTTCTTGCCAAGCATCTAAGCATCTGAGCGTCCAAGCATCCGACGGCTCTAAAGGGCCGTCTTGTTTCTTGCGTTATAATCTTTCATCCACGTCATGAGCTGCGGGTTATTCGGATTAATACTTAATGATTTCTGATAGGCCCGCACGGTCTCCACCAGGTTTTTCTTTGCGTAAAAGCAATTTCCGATATACTGATATATCTGCCAGAGATTTGGATTTAACGCCAGACATTTTTGAAAATCCTTTATTGCGTCATCAAATCTTTTTTCTTTATAGGCGGTAATTCCTCTATTGTATACAGTGGTCATATCCTCAGACCCTCTCGCCGCAGCTACCGGTTTCTGACCTCCGCCCTCTGTCCTCTGTTCCGCCACAGAGCGTTGGCGGATTTCGCTGTCGCTCAACCTCCGACTTCCGTCCTCCGTCCTCTGTCCTCCGGTACTTGCTTTCTTCGAGACAAACAACCCTTCCTTTTCTTCTGCAACTACACCTTCAGCTTTCCCCGTTACCGGCTTCTCTGCAGTGTTTTCCACCTGCCGGAAGATATTCACCATTGAAAGCACTTTGCCGGTGTTTTTTCCTTCATAGTCCTTTATGCCTACTTTCTTTTCCGAGAAATCAGTCCGTTCCGGAGCATTCTCCCCGCTAACGGCGGCTTCATCTGCGGTCGCCTGCTCATCTTCATTTTTTATCAAGCTCGCATCCAATTTTTCAATGCGGCCTATTTTATCCATACGCCTTTTTTTACCCTTGCCCAGGGAAATCTTACCCTCTTTTTCAAGCTTCTTGATACTGTTGACTATTTTTGCGCGCTCTTCTTCTATTTGCATCGGAGTCAGATAGCCGACAAGATTCATTTCCTCCTGGAGCAGGGTTTGTGCGCCGGACGATATATTCTTTTTTACCTTCTCAACTATCTCCACAGGCGCGCTGGTCAAACCTTTAGCCAGCACATCCGTTTTTATTTCGCGGAGTACCAGCTGTAAAGCGGCATCTTCCAGGTCCGCAACATTTTCGAAAGCAAATACTTCTTTTCTGATCTTTTCCGCAAGCGCAGGACTTTCTTTTTCCAGAGCTTCCAGGATCTCATCTCTGGTCGTTTTATCCAAACGGTCAAGTATTCCGATGAATCTTTCCACGCCGCCGACCAGAAAGTCTATCTTTCTTTTTATTTCTTCCTCGGCCTTGATAACGCTCTCCGCGGTCGCCTGTTTTACCTGTGCCATCGCAAGAGCTACCTTGGCCTGCTGTTCAAGCGGAAGCGCGGACATAACCTCGGCCGCTTCTTCCTGGCTTAAATAAGTCATTATAAGAGAAACAATCTCCGGCGGTTCCTGCTGAATAAGATACACCAGATTTTGCATATTGGCTTTTTTAATAAAAGAGAAAGGTTTAAATATTTTAACTTCACCGTTTTTTTCAAGAGAGAAAGTAGCGCCGCTGCCGCCTTCTATGAGTTTTTCCCCTCCGGCCATAGCCGAAAGCGCCCCGGCAGTCATAGGCCCGCCTTGCGCAATCTGACCCGGAGCTCCGGGTGCTCCGCCAAGAGGATTCCCGCCCTGGCCGGCACCCATATCAATACTTATCTCCCTGCCTTTTCCGTCTACCATGGACTTGGAGAAATTTTTCATAAGAGACCTTACCGGTCCGAATAAGAAAGCTATGATAGCGACGATTATCAACAGAACCAGTAAAGTTGTTTTGTTTGTTTCAAAGAAAGCTTTACTCGAAGAAGCAAACTTCATCTTCTTTATTTCAATCTTCTGGTTGGCTTTCGGTAGACCAACGGTTTTCTCAATTGTATCTTTTAAACTTTCGGAAACTTTAGCTTCTATGGATTCGTCAAGAAGAAGCATTACCTGCACCATCGTAATCTTGGGCTTTGCCACCGATACAAATTTTTCTTCATTTTTTGGAGCTTTCAACCCCGGAGGCATCGGTATTCCGGGAACAAGAAAACCTTCCGAATCATCATCGGACGTCTTGGTGTAGGTTATTTTCTGTTTTGTTTCGATATCAGAGGTAACATCCACGGAGACCGTGACCGTCGATTTATCGGGACCGAGGGTTCTAAGTAAAACGCCTTCTATACTTTCCTTGAGCGACTTTTCATAGTTTTGTTTGAACATCAAAATATCCGTAGAGCCGCCGTCAGACGAGAAACTCTGCGCAAAACCAGAAAAAGGCAATAGGAATAGTACGGCAATAAAACTTCCTATTATATACTTACGAATCCTTTTCATTTTTTCTCCGGGCCAACGGGTTTTTCCGTTGAACCATCCAGCTTTTTTCCTTTAAATATTTTCCGAAGTGACATCATTTTACCGTCGTCTTTATCCTGATAATAACTCAAGTCCACTCTTTCTTCGCCTTCACGAAGAGGATCGCTTCCTTTTCCGGCCTTCGACCCCGTGATTTTAGAGAGCGTCTTATCTTTTACGGGAAGAACCAGTTTCCCTTCGCTCTCCAGAGTACGGAACAGTTTGACGATCTTTCCCCGGTCCTTCTCTACAGCTATCGGGGTTATATAACCCGTAAGTTCAATCTCTTCTTTCAGCCGAGCTCTTTTTCCTTCCGAAAGATTACTGTTAAATTTTGCATGTATTATGTTTGAAGCGCCGCTCAGAGCCCTTGCCAGAAGGTCCGGCTGTATTTCATTCAAAGCCATCTGTAAAGCCTCATCAGGAAGTTCCGCTATCGAATCAAAAGTGAATATTGAATTCTTAAACCTGTCCGCAACCTCCGGGCTGTCTTGAAAAAGCGCCGACAGAATACTGTCCCTGGTTTCGGCATCCATCTTTTCAAGTATTCCGGTGAATTTGTCAATACCGCCCACCAGAAAGTCCAGTTTGTCTTTTACACGGCCTTCGGCCTGCCTAACGCTCTCTTTATTCGTCTGTTTTACTTCCAGCATCGAAAGCGCCACTCTGGCTTTTATTTCAGGGTCAAAGTAACCGACTATCAGCGCCGCATCTTCTTCCTTAAGATATGAAAGAATCAGCGAAATTACATCCGGCGACTCGTTTTGAATTATTATAGCCAGGTTCTTTAAATTGTCCCTGCTAATAAAGGCAAACGGGCGCTCTTCTATTTCAGCCTTATCAGGGACGGACTGCACCAGTCCTTTATTCCCGCTTTCTATAACAACACTTCCCGGCCCTTCATTTCTTCCAAAACCCGCTGCCAAACCTTCATTTCCCATCTTAATATCTATTACTTTCGAACCGGAGCGTCCGGTTCCTATCTTTCTCATAAAGCTTCTTAGCGGTCCGAATATAAAACCGAGGAACATAAGCGCCGTAAACAGCAGTACCAGAAATACTTTTCGCTCTTCAAAGAACAAGGCCCAACCACTGCCGGCAAATTTTATTTTTTTTATGTACAAACTATTCTCTTTTAGGCCTTTAAAAATCCCGAGTATGGAATCTTTTACCTCTGTAACTGTTTTTGCATCCACACTTTCGTCAAGAATCACAGTAATGGAAACACCCGTCAGCTTATGCTTGCTCTCTGTGATCTTTTGCTCTACTTTTGAAGTATTCTCTCCGAACAACTGCCAAATCGTCGGATCTATCTTCTCGGCCGGGTCAGTCTTTGAGGTCTGGGAAGTAACCTGCTCGGTGGTAGCGCTTATTTCCACTGAGGCCTCGGCATAATATTTTTTTTCGCCGACTATTTTTTCCAGCAACCCGTTTACCCGGTTTTTGATCTCTTTCTCATAGAGCAGTTTAAATTCCAGCGCAGACGTATCTGAACCGCCGGATAAATTTCCTCCTCCGGCAAAAGCAACACTTGCTATTAAAAGGAGTAGAACAAGTTTCCTGATCAGACCATCTCCTTAACCACATTTTCTATCACATCTTTATTAATAGTATCCAGTTTCTTTGAGAACCCGGCAAGCAGGGCCCAGTTACAAACATTATTAATCTCTCTCGGAACCCCGCGCGTCTGGTCAAAAATCGCCTTAATTGCAAGGTTAGTAAAGAGCGGATCCGTCCGCCCCGCCACTTTCAAACGGTGCAGGATATACTCTCCCGTTTCCTGTTCAGTAAGCGCATCCAGATGATATTGCATTGCCAGGCGCTGTTTTAACTGCGGAATCCTGTTGATCTTTTCCCGAAGCTCAGTCTGACCTACAAGAACCAAAGTCACATAAAATTTGTCTGACGGCTGAAGGGAAAGAAGAAGCCGGAGCTCTTCCAGTGTTTCATTATCTTTAACCAGCTGGGCGTCGTCAACGACTACTACGGTATTCCGCCCTATTTCTATATTTCTTTTAAAAACCTCACGGAGAATGTTCAAAAGATCGCTTTTTTCCGTTGGAAGCTTGTCCACCACAGCAACCTGCCGCGCTATTTCTTTTATCATTTCAATAGAAGTCAGCTGAGGATTGGTAATAAATACAAATTTGTTTTGATTGGAATTTAATTGCGTTGCAAGAATCCTGGTAAGTATGGTCTTACCGCTTCCGTAATCACCGGTGAGCATCGCCGCCCCCTGGCGCTCGGATATTACATAGAGCATACGCATTAGAGCTTCTTCATGCATGGGAGAGGCATAGAACATTTTAATATCAAGGGTGTTTTCAAAAGGTTTTACATTTACACCCCAATAACTTTTGTACAAAACACGCTCCTTTTGCCTCTTTTTTCACTTCCGCTGAAAAAGCTTAAAAATACGCACGAGCTTACTAAATTATATATAAATAATGGACATTTGTCAAGTTTTATATGCACTAATTTAAGGAAAATTGTTCTGGTAGTAAAGGAATAAGAATATGTTGTTAAACTGCAATTGTTATTATTTTCATAACTCCTTATGCATTAGGGATATATTTGACGAATCAGCATATTTTCATCGAAATCCATTGATTTTTATATGTTTTTATTGTATACTTTAAGGGTTAACAGCTGTTTCTATAGTTTTTATCAGTGAAATCCTTTAGTTTTGGAATCTCTTCAAAAGATCGGCGGACGAACATATAAAAGTAAATTAAGGTTGTTCGAAAGGACAGGTAAATGACACAGGAAAAGCAGTTTTCTTTACTTCTTTTTTCGGTCGCCGGCAGCAAATACTTTATAGACATCAACTCTCTTCTTGAGATAATTCCTTACCAGGCCATAACTCGTCTTCCGGGTTCTTCAGAAAGAATCACAGGAATTACAAATTACCGCGGGCAAATAATCGGGGTCTTTGACCTGCCTAAAATTCTAGAGATTCCGGAAGATAAGGATAGAAAAAACAGAATTATTGTGGTAAAAAATAATAAAGAAAAGTTCGGCCTTGCGGTATCAAGAGTTTTCGAAGTAGCATATATCAATAAAGAGGCCATTAAAAAGTCATACGGTATGTTTGCTTTTATTGCCTCCTACAAAGGCGAGGAAATAGAAGTATTAAATCCGGGGAAGATTTCACAGGAGGAAACATGAGTAAGATTCTGGTAGTCGACGATTCTTCATTTATGCGGTTAATGCTCAAGGACATTTTAAGAGCTAAGCACGAAATCGCAGATGAAGGCACGAACGGACAGGAAGCGGTGGAAAAATATAAGAAGCTCAAACCCGACCTGGTAACAATAGATATGATAATGCCCGTGCAAAACGGAATTGATGCGGTGAAAGAAATAGTGAAATTTGATCCCGCGGCAAAAGTAATAATGGTTTCGGCGATGGGACAGGAACTCCTGGTAGAAGAAGCCATGCAAAGCGGAGCCAAAGCCTTCATTGTAAAACCTTTTCAGGGAGAAAAAGTACTTGAGACCGTGGATAGGGTTTTAAAAGAAACCAAAAAATGAAACTCTGCGGACTTACGTCCGAAGTTTCGGCGAGTGGAATTCAATTTATTATTCATGCTGCATTCAGAAACGGAGTTACCTCCGTAATTTTCTGCAGCATATTCGCCATAAACAATTTTATTTTCTTTATTGCGAGGTAATGTGTCAGAGCTGGATCAATACCGTGAAATATTCATAAACGAAAGCCGCGAAATAATCGGCAGCCTTAACAAGGTGATGCTTTCTATTGAGAAAGAACCGAAAAATTCCGACCTCGTAAATGAATGCTTCAGGTACATGCACAACATTAAGGGTATGTCCGCTACCATGGGCTTTGAAAAGATCACCAAGGTTTCTCATGAACTCGAGAGTGTTATGGATCTGGTAAGAAAAGGCAGCCACCCTTTGACCCCGGAGATTATCAACGCGCTTTTCAAGGGTATTGATATGATAGACACACTTGTGTGCGGACTTGAAAAACGTATTGACGGAAATGTCTCTCTTGAACCGTTACTTGCCGAGATAAAAGAATGCACAAATAAAGACGGCGCAGCTTGCGAGGATAAGACTATTCTCCCTTCCTCCGGAAGAAAGGAAAACTCTACCGGCAAAGATGAGCTGGTCAAACCGGCTTCGCTTAGAATAGATCTAAAAGTACTGGATGAACTTATAAATCTCACAGGGGAAATGATCATCAGCAAGAACCGTTTACAGGACCTGATTTCAAAATCAGATGATGCGGAACTTTCCAACTCCCTCTACAATACAAATAAAATAATGTCCGAACTTGAAAATACTATTTTAAAAACCAGGATAGTGCCGGCTGACTATATTTTCAGCCGTTACCCCAGGTTAGTCCGTGATACGATGCGGACCCAAAAAAAAGAAGTTAATTTCATAGTAGAAGGCAGTGATATCGGACTGGATCGGGGAATTCTGGACGAACTTTATGAACCGCTTATACATATCCTCCGTAACTGTGTTTATCACGGTATTGAAACTCCGGAAAAAAGAAAAGCCGGAGGAAAAGAACCTGTAGGAACTATCCGTCTGACAGCGAAAAAGCTTGAAAATCATGTGCTTATTGAAGTGACAGATGACGGAGCAGGTCTGGACGCGGAAAATATTAAAAAAACCGCTTTAAAAAGAGGCCTCATAAAAGAAGAGGAACTCCCGGGACTTACGGACAAACAAGCCTACGCATTTTTGACAAAACCGGGGTTTTCGACAGTGGAGCAGGCCGACAGCACCTCCGGAAGAGGCGTCGGACTTGATGTAGTGAAAACAAAAGTCGAAAGCTTAAACGGTATTTTCACAATGTCAACAGAACCGAATAAAGGCAGCAGATTTGAAATTAAAGTACCGCTTACGCTTGCCATAATCCAGGCGTTGATCGTTGACATACATGGAGAAGCTTACGCTCTCCCTTTTTCGGCCGTTAAAGAAGTTCTTTCGGCAGGGGATAACACGAACGGCTCTATCGAGTACAGAGGCAAAGCTGTTCCGGTGATTAAATTAAAAAAACTTCTACTGTCAACAGAGGATGAAGTCAAACGGGACAGAGAAATAATTATAACCGAATATCACGGAAAACTTTTCGGACTGGAAATAAATAAAATAAAAACCCAGCATGAAATAGTGGTAAAGCCGATTAACAATAATCTTAAAACGCTTAAATATTTTTCAGGCGCGACAATACTGAGTGACGGTCAAGTGGCGCTGATATTGGATGTTAACACCATACTGGAAGAAGGAGACGTAAAATAATGGCTTTAAATATCGGCAAGAAAATATTACTGATGTCCATCTTAAGCTTTACGCTTGTCGCTGCCGCAATGCTCGGAACCTTCAAGTACTACGACTATTTGATAACGGAAAACGTGAAGAAGGTCAAAGAAGATAACGAAGCACTTCTGGCTTTTAAAGATGTACAGCTCAAACTCAGGAACTACAAAGACAACAGGGACGGCAAATTAATAAATACCGCCAAAACCGGAGCCAAAGATGAAACAACTTTTTTCAAGGAGATACTGATTGCCAGAAGAACGGCCATTTTAAAAACCGGCAAACCGTCGGATGCCGCCAAGGTTGAAGACGCGCTCGCGCGCTGTACGGAGCTGGAAACTTCTCTTAAGAAACTTTCAAAAAGTTACGACGAGCTTGAGGTCAGTAAAGCAATCCTGGCGAGCGATGACATGGCACCCAGGGTAAAAGAACTTATTAAAAATGACGAAAAAGATTTTGATAAAAGCATGGAATTCGCAAAAATAATTGTCTTTTCCGCGATAGGCGGTATCTTACTTATTATAATGAGTTTTTCTTTCAGGATCTCCGGTTCTATGGTCGGACCCATAAACAGGCTTACGACTATGTCAATGAACTCTTCAAAGGGCGACCTTACCCAGGGTGTTGATACTTCAGGGAGCGATGAAATAGCGGAGCTTTCCAAGGCTTTTAATATGCTGGTACAGAACCTGGCTAAGATTGTGATAGAACTCAGAAATACTTCTCAGCATATTTCGAAATACTCTCTTGAACTTTCCGCAGTCTCGGAAGAGCTTAATTTCTCTTCGCTTAATGTAAGCACCTCCGTACAGGGAATCGCAAGAGCTACTTTTGTACAAAGAAAACAGATAGAGAAAACCACACAGGTAATCGACACCATGGCAAATTCGGTTTCAGCCGTTGCGCAAAGGGCGCAAACACAGGCGGATAAAACTTCTTTAGCTACTACAATAGCGGAGCGCGGCAGTCAGACCACAAAAGAAACTATAAGCAAAATGAAACAGATAAGTAATACCGTGACTAAC
>MFGS01000023.1 GCA_001778355.1 Candidatus Firestonebacteria bacterium RIFOXYA2_FULL_40_8 | reverse complement strand
CTAGAAAGAGTCCAACATGCGCTGCTACTCGTCAACTAGTGACTAATGACTATTTATTGTAAGCGGGTAAAACTACCGCTATATTTATAAGTAAATTAAGGAAATTGGTAAATATTGGTGGAGGGTATTATCCACCTACCTTAAATAGTCAATAGTCACTAGTCAGTAGTCATTGTTCTAAAGGAGGAATAATGCGTCTCAAACGGAATCGTGGTTTTACCTTGATAGAAATATTAGCGGTTATTGCTATTATCGGTATTCTGGCGGCGACTTTGGCTCCGAGGTTTGTGGGTAGGACTGAAGATGCCAAGGTGGCGGCGGCAAAGGCCGATATCTCGGCTATGGAAGTAGCTCTTGATGCTTACGAAGCCGATAACGGATTTTATGTCACCACGGAACAGGGACTTGATGCTCTTGTTTCTCTTACTAATATTCCGCCGGTGCCGCTCAATTGGAAAGGACCCTATTTAAAGAAAAGAGCCGGCAAAGATCCCTGGGGAAATCCTTATATCTATATGAGTCCGGGTGTTTACAATGCAGCTTCTTATGATCTGTACTCTTTAGGTAAGGACGGACAGGAAGGCGGAGAAGGCTTTAATGCGGATATCACAAACTGGTCACAGGAATAAAAAACACGGCTTTACTTTAATAGAGCTTCTGGTCGTCATCTCTATACTTATTTCTATTATAAGCGTGCTTTCCGTCTGGCTGGGTAATTTTTTAGCTTCCCGCGAGCTTTATTCGGAAGTAACGAGAATAAGTTCATTATCTTATCTTGCGAAAGAACTGGCGGAAACTACGGGTTTTAATCACCGGTTATATATTAATGCTTCCGGCGGTAAATACAGAATAGCCATGTTTAAGGGTGAAAATAACTACGAAAAACCGGTGCAGGTGAAAGAGTATTCCTTAAATCGTAATATCTTTGTCAAAAGTTTTAATACGGCAAGAGGCGCTATCTCCTCGGAAGCTGCGGACAGTTTGGGTATGACCGAGGATTACATCACTTATTACCCGGACGGGAGTTCGGAGTCGGGCCGGCTGGTTTTGCAGAATCAAAAGGGCGAGCTATACACTGTCTATTACGCAAGTACCACGGGGATGGTAAAGGTTTATCCGTATGAACTGCTTTAGAAAATATAGCGGTTATCTTCTCCTGGAAGCATTGCTTGGGGTAAGTATCTTAAGCATTGTGCTGGTTTCCGTTTTTTATGTTTTTTCCGCCTCACTGAATAGTTTTCAAGAGATAAAGAAAGAATCAATAGCCGTAACACTGGCTCAAAAAAAGATGGAAGAACTCAGCGGTCTGGATGCGTATAAATCTTCCGAAACGGGGGATTTTTCGCCGGATTTTCCGGAGTTTAAATATGAGTTTACCGCTTCTTCCGTAAATTCAACTAATTTTTATACGCTGGTCAATGTCAAACTGAATGTTAACTACGAAGTTAAAAAGAATCAGAGGACCGTCGGACTGGAAACAAATCTGCTGCTTAGAAAACAGGCGGTAAACAGATAGTGATTAACAGGAAAACAAACAACAAAGGTTTTACTCTGATCGAGGTTGCAATCACCTTTGCGATAACAGCTGTTGTCATTCTGGTGGTGTATAAAACATTCAGTACCGGTCTTTCGGTTTACGAAAGAGCGAAAAAGGAGACCGAGGCTTTACAGAGCGCTCGTTCTGTTTTAAAAATGCTTACAAGGGATATACGGTCTATATCAAGTTTTGCTCCTTTAAGCCAGCGGCTGCCGAAAGCCAACGGCATCCCGGAGAGAAACTACAGTAAGCTTGTCGGGGATGAACTTACTCTGGATTTCATAACAAATTCAAGACCGGTAACTAATTACTGGCCGGAATCATTTCCCAGACGGTCCAGCAGGTCCGCTGTGACTTATTATTCGGCGGAAACAAATGATGTGAACATGCCCGTGTGTTATTACAGGAAAGTTAAATGGGATTTTGCAGCACCGCCCTGGACCAGCGAGGAAATAGAAAAACTGGACGGGATAATCGAACTGAAATTTTCTTATTTTAACGGGGCAGCTAAGGAATGGAGCAGCAGCTGGAGTACGGAAGATGCGAACGGGAGGATCTCAAGCAGTTCCCGGGGTATTTTTCCTCATAGTATTATGTTTTCCGTAATCGGTCAGAGTCAGGGTCTGCACCCTCAGACGGTAATGCTTGAAACACAGGTAGGTTTGGTGTCTTATGAAAGGTGAACGCGGATATATATCTATAATGGCTATATGGATCTCGACTATATTGATAGTTATGGCTTCGGGTCTGGTATTGTTTGTCCAGTTTAATCAAAGGGGCATAAAAAACTATACCAACCGGATAAAAGCGTATTATATTGCAAAAGCGGGGATGAATGACGTAACTTTCTACGTACACAGAAATCAAAGTAACAGAAAACAGTTATGCACCGAAGCCGGACTTCTGGAAGTAAGTACTTCCTACCAGGCGGTGCAGTTTGGAGGCGGAACTTATTCTGTTGTAATACAGGATGAAAAAAGCAGGGCAAATTTAAACACTGCGTCGGAGAATCTGTTAAAGGGTATTATGAATTTACTTAAAATAGACGACAGCGATAAAAAAGCAAGAGCCATAATTAAGTGGAGACAGGAGAACGGGTATTTTTTGAATATAGAAGAGCTGGGTTTGATAAATGATCTTGATGTAAATGATTGCTTTACCCTGATGCCCTATTTTACTATATATTCGACGGGCTTACCGGGTTCCTGCTCGCTAAACGTAAATACCGCCTCCAGGATTGTACTTCAGGCGCATTTTGACGACTTCCGTGCTCCCGCGCGGCTTACGGACCAGGTGATGAGCAGGAGACCCTTTATGGGGGAAGACGTTTGGAGCTTCATAAAAAAAAGAGCCCCAAGTCTTTCTGATGTTATGGTAAAATACTTTACATATAGCGCTCCACTTCATAGAATACGGGTGACGGCGGCCGCGGGTACTTCAAATGTAGTTTTGAATTCGGTCGTTGAACAATGGGCGGAGAATCATGAAATAATAAATGTGAAAGACTGGTGGGAGGAGTAGTGTTTAAAAAGTACAATCCTTCAGTTATGCAAATAGACGGGGATATTGTAAGGGTCCTGACAGCTAAAAAGAACAAGTCTGACTTTTCTATTATTAAAACCTATGAGGTGAAACTGTCCGAACTGAAGGAATTTTCGGCAAAAATAGAGAAAAAACAGTTTTCCCTGCTTTTCCCGCGCGAGCTGGCCGTTATCAGGACGCTTGACGTTTCGAAGAAAACTAAAGAAAGTATACCCGGCTTGGTCGCGTCTGAGATAGAAGACGGCCTGCCTTTTGCAAAAGAAACCGTTTCCTGGGATTCCGAAATGCTCGGGAATAGTACGCTCCTCTTTGCCGCTACTTCTTCGGATAGTATAAACGGCTATACCCGAAGTATCCTGGACGCCGGCCTGTCTTTGGAAGCGCTTATTCCTTCTTCTATTGCCTTATATGAAATATTCAAGATAAGCCCGTTGTATACAAAAGAACCGGTGTTGCTTTTAGAACAGGGGAAGGACCGGACGGATATAATTGTTATAGAAAATGACCTGATAGTCGCCAGCCGCGGATTTAGAACAAAAGGATCGGGTACAGAGCTGATCGATAACTTAAAGCAGACTCTTTTATCCGTGGGACGCAGCAATTCGCCGGTTAAAAAAATATTTGTGAGTTCGACTTCGGGAAAGACGGCGGAATTAAAAGAAAGTATTAAAAAGGTTACCGAAACAGATGTCGAAGAGCTGGTACTTCCGGCTTCTTTACTGAGAGAAATTACGTCCACGGGCGCAAAAGCCGACGGCTGGAACCTGCTTCTGGGGATGCTTCTGGTTGTACTCGGCTTTTCAAACCTTAATCTTGATCTTAGTAAGAACACCCTGCTGAAAACAGAGAAATTGACGGCCATAAGATTTGCAAAAAGGGTTTCTTACTCGCTGATTTCCGTGATGCTCCTGCTGTCACTGTTTATGGGAGTGGTAAACGGTTGTAAAAGAAAAGAAGTAGATAGTTTGCGTTCCGAGTTTAGCTCTCTTAGTGTTCTTGCGGGAAAGCAATGGAGTCCTGCGGCGCAATTGATTTTCAAAGCTGTCCCGAATAAAACGGTCCTCTCGGAGTTTAATATTGACAGTAAAGGTGATATAGTTTTAAGAGGGAACGCGGAAAACAGACAGGAAATAACGGTATTTCTGGATACGCTTAACAAATTACGCGGTTTTAATGCCCAGCTGGGCTATGCCAATGATATTCAAGCGGGCAATAAACAAATGGTGCAGTTTCAGATGAAAATCCAGCAAAAATACAACGCGGTGAAAAAATGATGGAAAATGAATTAAAACAGAATAATTTAATACCTTTCACCCTTCTCGGGGCGTTGATTATCGGTATTTATTTTTGGGTGCTGGAGCCCGTATTTATCGAGTGGTCGGGCTTAAGCAGGCAAGAAAATGAAATTCTTTCAAAGCTGGTGGAGTTAAGAAAAACTTTCAATGAGGAATCCGGCAGTCAGGTGAAAAATCCGGGGAATAAGAACACTATTTTTTTGCTTAATTACCTTGATGCTTTGGTCTCAAAAAGCGGAATCAATAAACTGAAAAATTTTCAACCGGTAGGCGTGCAGGCTTCGAAAGGCGCTCCTTCCTATCAGCTGAGATTTGCCGCCAATGCAAATGCCCTGCTTAAATTTATGTACCTGGCGGAAGAAACAAAACCCCGCCTGGCTATCAGTAACTGCCGGGCAAGCTCGGTTGCAGGGGGGTCTTACTCCGGTATGAGACAGCTTGAATGTCAGGTGACGGTCTCACTGGTTTCAAAAGGAAATGAAACGAAGATTAATATTGCGGATGTTTTGAAGTTTAAGAATTTAAGCCGGGACCCTTTCTCAAATATAGTATATGAAGAACCGAAACAAGTGAAGGTGAAAGAACCTGAGGATGCTCCCGAGGTTCCAAAATGGACTTTAACCGCTGTGATGAGTGAAGGGGATTTGGATACGCTTCTGTTTAAAAAAGAAAATAACGGCGAAAAATATGCCGTTACTTTAAAGAAAACAGGGGATATAACTCTAGCCTGGGTTAAAGAACAGATCGAAATAACCGCCGGCGGAACGAAGGTTCTCTGGCCGATGGGGGAAACTAAAACAGAAGACACTCTTCCTAAAGAGCTTGTAGAAAGTATTAAAAGCGGAGAGACCGGAAAGATCACCGTTGAAAAAGCTCCGGAAGGCCCTTCTGACGACGAATTAAAGGCATCTGATAAGCTTGATGAAATTCGCAATCAAATGACGCCGGACCAGATGAGAAACAGAAGAATGCCGAGAAGGCGTTGAAGCAAGTACAGTAAGGGAAGCAAAGAAAGCAAGTAAAGTAAAAGAAGAAAGAAAAATTAATAATTTATAAGCTTTATTAAATACACTACATTAAATTGTCAATTGTCATTCGTAAATTGTAAATATTATTGAATATTAGAAATCAGTTATAAGTTATTAGCAATCATATTTTAGGAGGAGCAATGCTTAAAAGGTTTCTGTTCATTACACTCGCAGGCTTCGTGTTCACTTCTTGTGCGGTCAAGAAGGATATAATCAAGTCCATGCAGGATGATCTGCTGACCACCGTAACGGTTACGACTACACCGCAAAAGCAGGACGTTACCGCGGAAAAGTCCATCGAAACTTCTCTGACTACCAGTACAGGCGCAAATTTAGGGCTTATAAACGTTTCGTATAAAAAATACGCGGAACTGCCGGGGATTGATTGGAAAAAACAGGTTCAATTCTCCTTTAAAGACGAGGATATCGGAAAGCTTTTTGAGTTTCTTTCAAAAGCCAGCGGACTAACTATCGTTAATACGGGCGCGGAAGTTGCCGGGGATACCGTAAAGGACCCCCAGTCAATTACGGCGCAGCAGCAGATGATGGCTCAACAGCAGTATTACAGTAACCCGCAGCAGCCGAAACCGGCGGATACCACGAAAAAAATAGGTCCCGTATCCGGGAATGTAACGGTATACAGCAAAGGCCAGGTGACACTGGAACAGGCATTTAAAATAATGGACTCGGTTCTTATGGGAAAAGGGTATACCTCCCTGTTTGTGGGGGAAATATTAAAGGTTGTCCCCATATCCGGAATAAAACAGTTAAACATTCCGGTGGTTGTGAACAATGATCCTGAACTTTCCCCTGACGGGGATGATGTGGTTTCTCAGATAGTACTTTTAAAAAATCTTACGGCTTCTAAGCTTAGAACAGACCTGGCGGCGCTCACTCCTGCCTGGGGTATGATTCTAAGTAATGACTCGTCTAACTGCGTTATTCTGATAAACAGTCTTTCCAATATTAAGAGCATGCTTAAAATAATAGACAGTTTGGAAAAAGCGTCAACCAGGTCGGTAGGTGTCTCGGTTTTTCGCTTAAAATACGGAGAAGCCAAGAAACTTAGTGATGTTTTAAATGAGGTCTTTAGAGGAATTACCTCCGCTGACGGTAAAAAAGATCAACAGAGCCAGCAGCAATACTATTCGGGCAGAGGCATTCAGGCTCCGCAGGAATCAGAAAAGATCACCATTGTGGATGAGGAAAAAAGCAATTCAATTATCGCGGTTTCTTCCCCGCAAAGCATGGCTTTGATTAAAAGTACTATTGAACAGCTGGACCAGATACAGCGCCAGGTCTTAGTGGAAGTGTTGGTAGTAGACGTGACGTTAACTTCTGACTTTCAGATGGGAGTGGAATGGAATATCGATTCCGCCCCGCTTGATTTTGCCGGCAATCGTCTTACGAATTCATCGGGTGTATTAAAATCCGACCTGCAATTAGCTGGCAAACTTCCTACGTTTAATTACACACTGCTTAAGGACAGCACCAGAATATTCCTGCACAATCTGATGAAAGAGACCAAAGTTGATGTGAAAGCCGCGCCCAGGATATTAACGCTTGATAATACAAAAGCAACAGTAAATGTCGGCCAGGAAGTACCGACTTTAACCGGAAGTCAGACCACTTCAAGCGGGCAGGTAATTTATACTTACAAATATGACAAGGTTGGAACTATACTTGAAGTAACACCTCATATTAATCAGGATGATTATGTTACTCTGAATGTGAAGCAAACCGTGAGCAAGATAACTCAGACGACATATTTTGGTGCTCCCGTACTGGATAACAGGGAAGCGTCTACCAGTGTCAGAGTGAAAGATGGAGAAACCATGGTGCTGGGCGGTATAATTACCGACTCTTCAAGTATTGTTGAGAACAAAATACCGATACTCGGAGATATTCCTATACTGGGCTTACTTTTTAAGTCAGAGCAAAGAATAAACGAAAAGACGGAGTTGATGCTATTTTTAACCCCTCATATAATCGGCTCCTCGAAACAAGCCGGTGATGCCATGAGGAAAATGAACAACAAAATAGAAAGCATAAAATAAGCCGCAGGCTGTAAACCTTTTTGTGTTTTTTTTCGTCTAATTTTTGTTGTTCTATAATTAATAATATCACAAAAACGTAGAACGTGAGTAACGTGATAACGTTCTAACATTTAGAACAGGAGGGGTATTATGCAAAAAGTACTTTGCTTGGCTTTCATTGTCGCTCTAACTTTCATCTACGCCGCCGACAAACCCGCAGTTTCCGAACAGGATTTGAGGATGATGGAGGAAACGGGCGTACTTGATGAAATGGATCAGCCCCAAAATCCTCAGGGAAGACCGGGGATGGAACAAAAACAGGGCATGCCGCAACGTCAGGGAATGGAACAAAGACAGGGTATGGAACCGAAAGAAAGTATGGAAGCCATGATCCTTACCAGAGTGAAATCCGAACTGGAACTGACTTCCGAACAGGCAGGCAAGTTCGTGGAAAATTTTTACAAAGCCGAAGATGTAAGGAAAGAATACGGTAAGAAAAAAATGGAAGCCTTGATGGAAGTAAAAAAAGCCCTGAACGCCGAGAAGATAGATGAAGGCGCTTTGAATTCCTTGGTGGAGACATGTAACAAGCTTGACCGGGAAATGATGGAAAAAGCAAGGGAAGCCAAAGAAAAAAACATGTCCATGCTCACCGTAAAACAAAAAGCAAAACTGGTAATCATGGAAGGCCGCATGCAGGGCAACTTTAACCCCAATATGCGTAAAATAGCGAAAGAAGA
Organism: Candidatus Firestonebacteria bacterium RIFOXYA2_FULL_40_8; assembly: GCA_001778355.1. Taxonomy (GTDB): domain Bacteria; phylum Oederibacteriota; class D2-FULL-39-29; order D2-FULL-39-29; family D2-FULL-39-29; genus D2-FULL-39-29. Next base: position 6,449 of record MFGS01000023.1, on the reverse strand, counting down.
AAACCGCACCGAAAAGAAAGAAAGAAAAGAAGAGAAAAAAGAAGACCGGAAATAGAAGTAGAAAAGCAAAGGGCGCCGTTTATTTGGCGCCCTTTGGATTTGTACTGCTATTTTGCGTTGTTTTATTATAATTCTTTTGTTATAATAACATCGAGGTGACAATATGAGCAAAACATCTACCATAGAAATACCAATAGCACTTGTCAAGAAGATGGATAAAGCAGTAAAAACCATAGAAAACTTCACTGATGAGTTTGAAGATTTTATCCTGGCAAAAGATAAAAAATTTATTGATAAAATGCACAAAGCAAGAAAAGAACATATTTCCGGTCATATAAAGTCCTTTGACGACCTAAAAAAGAAGTATGTATAAGATTGAATACACGCCGACATTCGAAAAAGACCTTGACGCTCTTGATAAAAGTATTATAAAAAGAATTTTTACAAAAATAGAATGGCTGCAATTACATCCGGAAACATTAAGATTCCCTCTTAAATATATGCCTCAAGAGTTAAAAAATCTGAATAAATACCGCATTGGAGATTATCGTGTACTGCTTTGGATTAATCACGGTCAAAAAGTAATTACTTTGTACGGAGTTGAACACCGAAGATCTGTTTACAAAAATTTGTAAAAAAATTTGTTCCAATTTCAAGGGGTGAACAGTGGAAAATCAAAATAAGGGTGGCGGTACGTCTTGTTATTCTTGTTATGATAAAATATCCCACGGAAAAGCTCATACTTGTTAATATATAATCATATACGGCATGTATAAGCAATTGTGAATACATTAATATAACTTCAAAGATTTTAAACCTTATGAACCTTTCAAACTTTAAAAACTATTTGATGATTGTCTCATCAAATACGACATTCCATATCTCTTTCGCATACTCCTTAATCGTTCGATCCGAAGAGAACTTGCCGGACTTGGCTACGTTGGTTATGGATTTCTTGGCCCAGCTGTCTTTGTACTGGTAAAGGGTTGAGACGGTTTCCTGTGCTTTTTCGTACGAATCAAAGTCCGCGCAGATGAAGTATCTGTCATTGTTGAGTATTGAGTTGATGAGCGGGTCGAAAAGGCCGAACTCCTGTAATGAAAAATAATTGTTACGAAGGAGGTTGAATACTTCGGTTAAGCCGGCGGAACAGTGTACGAATTCTCCGATGTTATAACCCTGTTTTTTGAGAGTTTCTACATCTCCTACTCTTTTTCCGAAGATAAATATGTTATCTTCGCCGACTTCCTCTGCCATTTCAATGTTTGCTCCGTCCCAGGTGGCGATGGTTAAAGCGCCGTTCATCATGAACTTCATACAGCCGGTGCCGGAAGCTTCCGTGCCTGCCGTAGAAATCTGCTCGGAAAGGTCGCTCGCCGGGAATATCTTCTGCGCCAGAGAAACACGGTAATCTTCCATAAAAACTACCTTGATTTTGTCTTTGATATCCTTGTCATTGTTGATTACCGCGGCCAGACTGTTAATAAATTTTATTGTCATTTTTGCCATGGCATAACCCGGAGCCGCTTTACCTCCGAAGATAAAAGTTCTAGGCACGTAGTTTAACTCGGGGTTTTTCTTTATGGCTAAATACCGGAAAATTATATGGAAACAAAGCATCGTCTGTCTTTTGTATTCATGTATTCTTTTTACCTGTATATCGAAGATAGAATCCGGATCAACTTTTATGTTGTTATGAGACATTATATAGTTGGCAAGGTCTATCTTGTTATCTCTCTTTATTATCTGCCATTTCTTCACAAAAGACGCATCCTCCCTGTAAGGCAGAAGTTTTTCCAGCTCATAAAGGTTGGTACTCCATTTGTTCCCTATAGCGTCGGTGATAATCTTGCTGAGTCTCGGGTTTGCTTCGAGAAGCCACCTGCGCTGGGTAATCCCGTTTGTCATATTGGTGAATTTTTCGGGGAACATCTCATAAAACTCCTTAAAGACATAGCTTTTAAGAAGTTCGGAGTGGAGTTCAGAAACCCCGTTTACTTTATGACTGCAGACGATGCAAAGGAAAGCCATCCGTACCAGATCTGGATTCGACTCCTCAATTAAAGACAATCTTGCTGCTTTACCTTCATCTCCGGGGTATTTTTTTCTGACAGTTTCAAGAAAATCCGCGTTTATTTCATAGATTATCTGTAAGTGACGTGGTAAAAGTTTTCCAAACAGGTCAACGGTCCATTTTTCAATGGCTTCGGGCATAACGGTGTGATTTGTATAGGAGAATACCTCTCTTACTATCTCAAGCGCTTTCTCCCAGGCAACACCTTCCTCGTCAACAAGTATGCGCATCAGTTCGGCTATAGCCAGCGCGGGGTGGGTGTCATTTAGCTGGATTGCAACAAGATCCCCGAGCTTTGTAATATCCTTGTTTTCTTTCTTGTACCGTCTTAAAATATCCGAGATGGAGGAGGCGGTGAGGAAGTACTCCTGCTTCAGCCGGAGTTCCCTGCCTTTATAAAAATCATCATTAGGATAAAGAACTTTAGAAATATTTTCGGAAGTGACTTTGTTGTAGACCGCCCGTTCGTAATCGCCGTAGTTAAAATGGTTAAAGTTAAAATCTTCCGTACTTCTTCCGGCCCAGAGGCGGAGAGTGTTTACCTTGTCGTTTTTGTACCCCGGGATCGGAATATCATAAGGCATAGCGAGGACATCTTCCGTGTCAACCCATTTTGCGGCGAGTTTTGCGTTGTTTTGCGCCATAAGCGCCTTACCGTAAAACTTTATCGTTACACAGTTCTCGGGTCTTACAAACTCCCACGGATTTTCCCTTTTTAGCCATTCATCCGGGTACTCAACCTGATTACCGTTTATTATTTTCTGTTTAAATATTCCGTAGTCATATCTTATACCGTAACCATGGGCGGGAATCCCGAGTGTTGCCATGGAATCAAGAAAACAGGCTGCCAGCCTTCCTAACCCGCCGTTTCCCAGCCCTGCATCAGTCTCCTGTTCTTCAAGTTCTTCTATATGTAAAGAGAGTTTTTTTAGCGCTTCTTTCGTAATAACGTCCAGATCAAGATTAATCATGTAGTTATTAAGGAGACGCCCGATAAGGAATTCCATAGAGAGGTAATATACCCTTTTTGCGTTCTTGTTGTGGTACTCTTCCTGTGTGGCGAGCCATTTTTCCACCAAACGGTCCCTGATTGCCATCGCCAGCGACTTGAAATTATCGTACTCCGTCGCCGTATATTTGTCTTTTGCCAGTGTGTACTGCCGGTTGTATAAGAAAGAAGTCCCTATACTTTCCGCAGTAAGCGGTTTTTTCTTTGTAACCCAGACGTCCTGTGTATGCGCGTGTTCGTTTTCCATTAAAAGCCCTCGTTTACTATAGGATTTAACAAGTAATAGTCGATTATACAGGGATACCTCAATAAAATCAAGGTAGACGTTGCATTGCAGTAATTTTGTCCATAAAGGTCTGTAAGCAAAGCTTTTCTCGAGATGTAGGATATATATTTGTCACCATATCCGTTGACAAATCGAGATAAAGTCCATAACGTCTATAAAAGTAAAAGCCAAGTAAAAAATCTTGATGGAAAAATAAGCGTAAATACTTTATAATCAATTGATATGAAAAAAACTAAAATAACTAAAAATGCCGCTTTGGAAAACAGGTTGAGAAAATATTGGACGGTGCATGACTCCGCTCTGGTTTTAGATTGGAACAAGGCGAAAAAGACTGTGTTTCCAAACCTTAAAAAAACAGGTAGGAAAAATTGGGAATCAATAAAAATAGTGATTTTATTCCTCTTCTTTGGGCTTACTTTTTCTTTCGCTCAAACAGTGAGTGAAATACTTCCGGTTACGAGTGAGGTAATTATAGAAAAGGTGTTAAAGGATTTCTTTGATTTCTGCGCGAAAAGTAAGAGCAAAGATCCGGAAGTGGAAGAGTTGATTAAGGATTTTAAGAAAAAAGTTGAAGATAAAAAATTTATACTGCTTTTCGCCGGGAGTGAAGAGAGCGTTTTTCCTGATTTTGCTGCAATGTCAAATTCTTCCGGTAATATTGAAATTCCTCTAAAAGAGTATCTTGCTGGCAACTACGAAGCATATCCGTCAATTATGTATTCGAATATTGTTGTCTCGGCGGCCTATTATAGAAATTCAAAAGTAACACCATCTGAAGATTTAGATGGCGAAACCTTGCCGGTGGATAAGTTAATCAAATGCTTTAATATGCAGGCAAAGTTCATAGATAAGTACCTTTCAAAAAGCAAATTAAAGCTTACACCTTATGAAAAAACTATTTTAACAAGCTGCCGCGATAACAATCTTTATGATTTTTTATTCAAATACTATGCGATAGACGCCGAATGGCTGGATTATCTTAAGGAAGTATTTTCATCCGAGAGCACAGCGAAGGGAAAGATGAAACAGCTCAGGGATATCGGAGAGAAAAAGATAGAAGAGTCCAAATTAAAACTCAAGGAAAGTGCATCTGAAGAAGAGATATATAATGCTCTTGTAATGCCTGCGATGTATGGTGATGTGGTTGCGTATTATGTTTATATATTAACTGATGCAAAAAAGTCGGGGAAGTCCATTATGGGTTTTGATTGGACTGTTGCTGCTGACCCTAAACTTGTAGAGACAATGACAAAGCTTCAAGAGATAATTACTCCGTTTTCGGAAGGATTAAAATATAGATTTAAACTAAAAGAAAGCATTTCAAAGATTCCGGTTCAAAAATGAGAGTAAAAGGTTTACAATAATCCTATGGTAGATGAAATCAAAGAGAAAAAAAGACGCGGACAGCTTAAGGCTATGCTGGACAGCATGGTGGAAGGTGTTATTGTTCTTGATACTTCCGGAAAACTGACCCTGGTTAACAGGGCATTTGAGGAAATATTTGGAATTAAAGAAGAACAGGTTTCAGAGCACTCATTCATAGAAGCAGTAAGAAATCCTGAACTTGATTCATTCTTGAAAGATGTGCTGGAAACACAAAGAACCAGAGAGATAGAGCTTGAGATGATAACCCCGGTGGAACGTGTTTTTAAGATACGCGCAACTTTTTTCGGGAAAGAAGAAGAAGGAAAAAAGGGACTGATTGCCGTTTTCTACGATGTCACGGAGATACGCAAGCTGGAAAGGTCCAAAACGGATTTTGTAGCAAATGTTTCCCATGAATTAAGAACGCCCCTTGCTTCCATAAAAGGTTTTACCGAAACACTGCTTGACGGCGCGCTCGAAGATAAAGAGAATAACAGGAAGTTCCTTGGAATTATTCAGGAAAATGTAAACCGGCTTGACCGTCTTATCAGTGATATTCTTGAACTTTCAAAGATGGAATCCGCCAGGTTAAAACCTGTTAAGGACTTTTTTAAGATTAATGATGCTGTTTTAAAGGCCGTCGAAATGCTCGGACCCGGCTCAAAAAAGAAGAATATAAAAATAGAAATAAAAATCCCGGAAAACTTCCCTCAAATTTATGCAAATAAAGATATGCTTGAACAGGTGTTTATTAATTTGATGGATAATGCCGTGAAGTTCAACAAAGAAGGCGGTTCAGTAACTGTTGAAGCGCTGGAAACTCCGGCTGGAGTGAAAGTTTCAGTGAAAGACACCGGACTTGGCATTCCAAAAGAAGATCATGCGAGAATATTTGAAAGATTCTACCGGGTTGATAAAGGCCGGTCAAGAGAACTCGGAGGAACGGGACTCGGGCTTGCAATAGTAAAACATATTATTGAGCTGCATGACGGAACGGTCGGAGTGGAAAGCGAAATTAATGAAGGAACAACTTTTATCTTTACAATCCCCAAGGAGTAATTGTGGCAAAAGAAAAAATACTTATAGTTGATGACGAGAAAGATATAGTTGAACTCGTGAAATATCATGTCGAAAAGAGCGGGTATAAGGCGTTAACCGCCGGAAGCGGAGGAGAAGCGCTTGATCTTGCCGCGAAGCAGCAGCCGGTGCTTATCGTCCTGGATGTAATGCTCCCGGGTTTTGACGGTTACGAAGTCTGCAAAATATTAAAAAGAAATGATAACACAAAAAATATTCCGATAATTATGCTCACGGCGAAAACTGCCGAAGAAGATACACTCACAGGTCTTAAATCAGGCGCCGATGATTATCTTACAAAACCGTTCAGTCCAAAAATACTTCTGGCAAGGATAGATGCAGTGCTTCGCAGGTCAAAGCAGAGCGGAAAAAACGGGGAAAACAGCGGAGAAATATTTACTGAAGGTGGTATAAGCGTGAACCTTTCAAGTTATGAAGCAACGGTGGAAGGTAAACAGATTTCTCTTACAAAATTAGAGTTTTCTCTCCTTGCTTTCCTTATGAAAAACAAAGGTAAAGCATATAATCGCGAGCAGTTAATCACCGGAGCTTGGAGTTATGAGGCGGCCATAGTAGACCGCGCGGTCGATGTTCACGTCCGGCACCTCCGGGAAAAACTCGGTAAAGCCGGAAAACTG
>MFGS01000022.1:7830-14539 GCA_001778355.1 Candidatus Firestonebacteria bacterium RIFOXYA2_FULL_40_8 | reverse complement strand
TTTGTGCAAAATTTCTTTACTTTCTCTATATCAAACGGATTCCCGAGTGTATGAGCAAGCATCACTGCCTTAGTCTTTGGGCTTTTAGCATTCTCGAGTTGAGCACAATCAATATTATATGTTGGAAGCGAAACATCAACAAATACAGGTACTGCGCCGTATTGAATAATCGGGGTTACGGTAGTAGGAAACCCTGCCGCAACCGTAATTACTTCATCACCGGGTTTTATTGCGCGTTCTTTTAACTTAGGAGAGGTAAGCGCCATAAAAGCCAGTAAATTAGCGGAAGACCCGGAATTAACTAAAGAACAATATTTTATTTTCAGAAACTCTGACAACTTTTTCTCGAATTCAAAAGAATATTTTCCGGTAGTGAGCCAAAAATCAAGCGAAGCATCCACCAAATTTACTATTTCTTTTTTATCAAAAACTCTCCCACCGTAAGAAATCCTATCCCCTTCTTTAAATACCTTTCTGGAGTGAAACACCTTAACATGCTCGCCCACCAGCTTCATAATACGTTTTCTAATTTCTTTTTCATTTTTATTCATTGGCACCCTCTTTTGCTTAAATTCTTTTTAGTTACCTGATTTCATCAGGTCGCTCAATAAATTGAGCAACTACTCTCTCGCCGTTCCTTCGTGCATACAATTTCTTTTTTTTACTGTTTTCCGTCCACTGCATTCCAACCTCAGGCTCTTCTGTTTTTGCCGCGCCTCTAAGCATCCAAGCATCTAAGCCTCAAAATCTCCTATCTGCCTCTCACACACTTCCCGTACGCTTACACCGGCTTCATACGCTTTCGTCCATTCGACTACTCTTGAAATAGCTTCATTAATATCCCATTTAGGATACCAGCCAAGCTGTTTTTTTGCTTTTGTGTTGTCTAATTTTAAGAAATGAGCTTCATGAGGGTGTTTACCTTTTTGAATAGAACAAGTCTTCGAAGAACCCCAGAACTCGCAAAACCTTTGAGCTATCCAGCCTACAGATTTGCAGTCTTTTAAATCCGGACCGATATTCCAAGCCCCTGTATATTTCGGACCATTGTTATAAAGCTTCTCGCAAAGCATAAGATAACCGTTAAGAGGGTCCAGTACATGCTGCCATGGACGTGTCGCACCCGGATTTCTTATCTCTATCTTGCCGCCGGATAAGACCGCCCTGACAAAATCAGGAACAAGCCTATCAGAAGCCCAGTCCCCGCCTCCAATAACATTCCCCGCACGAGCACTTGCAACTGAAACCTTGTGTATTTTATAATCCTTAGGATTAAAGAACGAATCCCGATATGATGCCGTCACAATCTCTGAGCAAGCCTTACTCGCTGAGTACGGATCATATCCTCCCAAACACTCACCTTCTTTGTACGCCTTATCAACCTCTTTATTCTCATAAACTTTATCGGTAGTAATATTTAAAACAACCCGCACAGACTTGCAAGCTCTAACCGCTTCAAACAAGTTAACAGTACCAATAACATTCGTCTCGAAGGTCTCCGGCGGATTCTTATATGACACCCTGACTATTGGCTGCGCCGCCATATGAATTACAATATCAGGCCGTGCCTTTTTCATTTCTTTTTTTAGCCGATTAAGATCCCTGATATCCGCAGTAATAGATTTCATGTCTTTCTTGATATTTAACAATTCAAACAAACTCGGATTAGTCGGAGATTTCAAAGCATATCCGGTAACTCTTGCCCCCATACTTATCAACCAAACTGAAAGCCAAGATCCTTTAAATCCTGAGTGACCGGTTAAAAAAACACGTCTGTTTTTCCAGAATCGTTGATGCTTGGATGCTTGTCCGCCAATGATGTGAAGCGGATCTTTCGAAGAGATGCTTTGATGCTTAGTCATTAACCATTACTCCTTTGAAGTTTATTACGCAAAGCATTAATTCTTTTTCCCAAAACTTCTATTGAATTCTTTATTTCATCCGTACATTTAAAGTACTCAAGTTCTTCGCACACAGCTATTATTGCATCAACTTCAGATAGAGAACCAATTGCAATTGTCAAGAAATTGCCAAAATCCTTCTCCGTTCTTCTATTTTTACCCTCTGCAATATTAAGCGTTACTGATACCACAGCTCTTCTAAGCTGTTGTTTTAGATTATATTCTTCACTCTTAGGCAAAGCTTCTGCCATTTTATATACTACCTTAATCAAAGAAACACTTTCCTTCCAAACCTCCAACTCCCTATACATATTCATATTCCACCCCTTTGATAATACTGATGCTTGGATGCTTAGAGGCTTTGATGCTTGGTTAAAAACAAAAAACTATTTTTTTCCGCCCAGCTAAAGCGAGGGCACCTCACTGTAGCCAAGCATCTAAGCATCCAAGCGTCTAAGCCTCTAATAAGCGCCTTCGCGCTTAAATACTACCTTTATCGTTCTTATTAATATCACTATATCCAGCCACAACGACCAGTTACTGACATACCAGACATCCAATGAAACTCTCTTCTTATAATCTACTCCGCTTCTTCCGCTAACTTGCCATAAGCCGGTAAGTCCAGGGTAAACTTCATAGTAATATTCAATATATTCACCGTAATGTTTATCAAGTTCTTCCTGCAAAACAGGACGCGGACCTACCAGGCTCATTTGCCCCATTAGAACATTAATAAGCTGCGGAATTTCGTCAAGACTGGTCTTTCTTAGAAACCCGCCTATTTTTGTAATTCTTGGATCATTCTTTATTTTATAACTTTTCTCCCATTCTTTACGAACGGCATCATCTTTCTCTAATAAAGCCTTCAACCTCAAATCTGCATCAAAATACATAGTTCTGAATTTTATACATTGAAAGTTATTTCCGTTATGCCCTATTCTTTTATGACCATAAAAAGGATTTCCTTTAGAACCCAGTCTTATAAGTACTGAAATCAGGGCAATAAAAGGTAACGCAACAACCATAATCAGTAAACTCACAATCAAGTCAAATACTTTTTTGACAATACGATTAAATCCGCTTTTCAGACTATTTCTTACATTCAGGAGCAGTACCTGATTATCAAAAAAGAAGTCCATATCGCTCTGTAAAAACGGAATTCCGAATAAATCAGGAACGAAAGATACTTTTTTAACTTTTTTTTGCAGTAAATTTACTAAGTGTACCATTTTATCTGAAGCCATCCCGGGAATCGCAACGACGACCTCTATGCCCGGCGAAAGAAAACTGTCTATTTCTGATATTTTTCCAAGAACCTTGATATTATTAATACTTGCACCCCTTTTAGAGTCATCATCATCAAGGAAGCCCACTACATCATATCCAATGGTTTTTTCCTTCTGTATTGATTTAAGAAACAGCTCTCCTGTAAGTCCCGCGCCTATGATAATGATCTTTCTTTTTCCCAGACCTAAACCAAAAGCTGCTCTTTTTCCTATCAACCGTGCCACAGGAACTATCCAAAGCGAGTTTAAAAAAGTAAGGACTAACACTGTTCTTGAAACTTCGTCGCTCAATTTCCCTATTGAGACAATAGCAAAGCCCGCAAGTGACGCTAAGAAAGAAGCTGTACAAATCTGTCGAACCTCTTCCCAGTACGGATATTTTCTTGAGTATAGCTGTTCAAACCAATAGAAAAATACGAAAAGTAAAGGCAACCAGATTGGATTAACAAGAACAAAAGGCAGCGGTTCGGGAAATGGAAAGGTGACTATATTAGGTAATATACTTGCTCTAATCAAATAGGCTAATTGATATGAACAAAGAACTGCAACCAGATCAATGAGTATCAAGATAAGGGCAATCATAACACCATTATAATCAGAAACCCCTTAAAAATCAATGTTTTTGTTCAATTTTCTGTTTTACATCACCATATTTTACTATTTTAATTTCGAATTTATATATTCTGTCATTTCTTTCTTAAATCTGTCTAAAGAGAACTTTTCCGCCTGTTCTCTGATAATTTTTTCTTCAAAATTCATAGTTTTGGCCTTATTTATTGCTGCCACCAATGCTTCCTCTGACTGAGGATAGAAAACCACCCCAGTTTTTCCGTCAATAACGGTCTCAAGCGCACCACCCTGTCCGAATGCAATTACAGGTTTTCCGCAAGCCATGGCTTCAACAGGGACTATCCCAAAATCCTCTTCACCCGGAAAAATAAGCGCTTTACATTCTAAATAATGCTGTCTAATCACTTCATCAGATTGCCACCCTAAATATTCAATATTTGATTTACTAATTTTCTTTAATCTTTCTTCCTCCTGTCCTGATCCGATAATTTTCAACGTATAACCAAGCCGGTTAAAAGCACTAACCGCAATATCTATTCTTTTATACGGCGCAAACGCCGAAACCATCAGATAAAACTTCTCATTTGTAGTTTTCTCTTTTTTTTCCGGTTTGGAATCTTCTTCTTTTTCGAATTTCGCCTCTTTTTCTGCCGAGGCAGACTTTCGAATTTCGAGTTTGTATTTTATTGTATCCACAGGCGGGTATATAACCTCAGACGCGCGGCCATAAGTTCTCTTAATCCTGTCAGCTATGTATTTTGAGATGGCAATAAAGTAATCCACTCTTTTCGAACTATTCACATCCCATCTTTGCAAAAACGGCCTCGCTAAAGTCATGACAACTCTGACAGGAAAAGCTGTTTTGCCGGGACCGAAATAATCATTAAACAAATCCCAAATATACCTCATTGGTGTATAACAGTAGCAGATATGAATCGTATTTTTTTCCGGTTTAACTCCTTTGGCGACACAATGGCTTGAAGAAATAACAAGATCATATCCCTTGAGGTTAAACCTTTCGACAGCATACGGCATTAAAAAAAGGTAATACCTGTATTTTTTTTCAACAAAAGGCAATTTTTGCATAAAAGAAGTAAATATTTTATGTTTCTCGATAGTTTTCGAAACAGTCCCTTTGATATGTATTAATGTAAAAATATCAGCTTCGGGATAAATTTCGCAAAGCGCTTCAAGAACTTTCTCCCCGCCGCGCATACCGGTAAGCCAATCGTGAATTATCGCTATTTTCATTTATCTAACCTTTTAATTATTTCAATTGTAGTTTTAGCCGTTTTTTCCCATGTAAATTGTTTTGCTCTTTCAAATCCTTTTTTAATCATATCCTCTCTTAATTTCATATCATTAAGACCCTTCACTATCCCGTCCGCAATGCTCTTTATATCAGTAGGATCTACATAGATTGCTGCGTCTCCGCATACTTCAGGTAAGGATGTTGTATTCGAAACAACTACAGGACACCCGCAAGCCATGGCTTCAATCGGAGGAAGACCGAACCCTTCATAGAGAGTTGGAAAGACGAACAACGCAGCTTTTTTATATAAACTAAGGATATCTGAAAGCTTTGCATTTTCTTTTATTGTAACTTTTTCCGACACCAAACCTTTATCCTTAATACTATCAAGGTATTCCTTGCTCACACTTCCAACAACCACGATTTCTTCCTGTACTTTATTTTTAATAAGATTATATGCGTCAAGTAAACGGAAGACATTTTTTGTTGGAGCAATCCTGCCAACATATAGTATATATTTTTCTCTGACAGTATTTTTCTTCTCTATCTCCTCATAAAACAGTCCCTGGATACCAAGCGGCGTAACATGTATTTTGTCAGGATTTAAAGGATAATGTTTTAGAACTTCTTTTTTTGTAAATTCAGAAGGAGTAAATATTGCCAATGCTTTTCTTACGGCAATATTTAGAATATACTTATAGTAGTGATATTGCTTCTTTTGAAAGTTCTTATCCATTAGAGGAATTACATCTTGAACAGTTATTATTTGTTTAGGATGAAAAATAATAGCCTCCATCTGACTGGTTGTAAATATTAGATATTTCCTATAGCGTAGTCCCAGATAGTTTGAATATAACAGCCTTAAGAGATGACCTTTTGTGCCATGATCAGGCGAGACAATATTTGAAATATATTTTACTTTGAAATTAGAAGGGAATTCGATTGACATCATATGTATTATTGCAGATTTATTAAGTATTATTAGATATTCATTATTCTTGTCAAGTTTTACAATCTCCCTAAGCAGAGAGAGAGTATAGACACTTAAACCGCTTAAGCGTTCTCCTATGTTGGTAGCATTTATCAGGATTCTCATTTATTGCTCCACAATAAATGAGTGAGGACGGAGGACAGAGGCCTGAAGTCAGCGTAAAAACATGCAGACAGAAGACAGCGACCGGAAGTCGGTAAAAGCATATAGAACAGAGAGTGAAAATAGTGTGAGACTTTATTGTTTACAAAATGATTCGGCATTCTTTATCATACCTCCTATTTTACACCCAATCAACTCTTCCTCTTTTCTTAAATCTGAATCTTGTTTACTACTAATGTATTTACAAGAAATCGCAGTATGGCGCCAATGTTTAGACTCCTGCAATTCACCATCAGCATCTGTCAATTTACTAACAAAGTGGGCAATATACGTACGCTTAGCCCAAGCCTCAGCAACATTTGCCCCTACAGACCTAGACGACCTTCTCCATTGATCCGTCAAAGAATACATCTCTTCTTTTGGAAACTCTTTCGTTAAATCAAACACCAGCTGTTGGTATTTAAAAGCAATCTGGTATGTCTCAAGCTCCCTATAACAAAGTATCTTCATAATTTCACCCCATTTTTCTCCCTATTTCCTGTTCTTATTACTTGCAGTCTTCCGCCATTCGTCCTCGGGTTGTTTCATCCTAAGGCTTTTTCCGTCC
>MFGS01000022.1:0-7821 GCA_001778355.1 Candidatus Firestonebacteria bacterium RIFOXYA2_FULL_40_8 | reverse complement strand
AGTCCTCTGTCTCCGGTCTTTTCCCGTCCTCAGGTTCTTTCCGTCTTCTGTCTTCCGTCCTCTGTCCTCAGCTTTAGTATTTTCTTAAAGAATGGCAGAATTTCCTTGTATTTAACAAGAATTATTAAAACAAATATAAGCCATACGGCAAGGGAATAAACAATGTGTCCTGTCCCGGCAAAATAATATGAAATCCCCATAGTACTAAGACCTGCCGCAAGAAGAAATATGTTCGGACGGTAATTAATTTTCCCGCAGTATTTATTATATCCCTTAAGCAAAAGCCAACCGGACCCTACAATACCGCAAAGATGCGCAACAGGCATTGAGACCGACAGCAGTTGCTTTACAAAAATAAACATCGTAAGCCAGTATAGGACTGTGTAAAGAATACTCTGAGACATTACAAGTTTGTATTTTCCTTTTGACAAAAGTGCGGAAGTAAAAATCCCGAGCAAAGCCGAGAGATAAAGCGGAATAGCCGCAATAATTACGACTCTCTCCATGCCTATCCATTTTGCGCCATAAAGTAAAGGCAGTACAACCGGAGAAATTGAAGCAAGTCCCATAAGAATCGGGATATATACAACTGATAATAACTTTAGCGCGTTATTTACAAACTTGTCAAATTCAGCCTTGTTCTTCTGTAACCTGGAGAAAGTTGCAAGTCCGATCCTTTGAAAGACAGTGGCTATCACCATTGTGTATTGAAGGAAAATATAGCCCATCCACGCCAAGCCATATTCCCAAACTCCGGCTATATTCCCAATTATCACCGGCGGAGCTATCATAACAATGTACAAAGTAATATTCACGCTAAACAAAGGGTAGACCTGCTTTATCATCTCCCTCAGTTTTTTAAACTGAAGAGCTATCTCCGGTCTAAAACCGCTGAGCGCCACGGCAAGGACAGCCGGAACAAGACCTCGAAGTACATTCGCAACTGAAAAACCTAAAACTCCATCCCTGTAAAAGTAACTTATACCAACTGCTGCAAGGTTAAATATCAATATTTCTCCAACCTCGATGATCCCGACTTTGCCGTATTCGATCTTCCTTTCAAACATTGCAAGAGAAATACTCTGCCAACTGTAAAAATACGCCGCCAGACCCGCAGAAATTACCAAAAGGTCTATTCCTGGAACATCATACCAGCGAACAGCAATCGGTGCCGCAATAAGAATACAAATAAGAAGGTAAACCGCACCTAGTATTTGTTGTAAAGTAAATGCTGTCTTAATATCGTTATTCTTAGGTTCTTCATGCATGCTAATAAAATGCGTCAAAACACCAAAATCAATAAGCGCCCTTCCAAACATAAACACCGTAAACGAAATAAAATAAGACCCCATTTCCGCCGGACCCAGCAATCGCGCTAATACGACTCCACCGAGGAAATTAATTACAAAACCAGCCACATGTCTCAAAACAAGAGTTTTTCCACCCTTCAATGCCCTGTGCTGTATGGTATTTATAATCGTCACTATACTTTAGCCTCTTGTTTCATAATCTGAATGTACAGCTCACCTTTTCTTTAGACTTCCAAATATATAGAAGCCATCTTCCTCGTAAACCACTTCTCGTGTTTTTTTAACAAATTCGAACTTTTTTATAAATTCTTTTTCGACTACTTTGTCAATAACAAACATAGAGCGTTTTAAATCAAGCACAATATAATCAACACTGGTAAATTGATCAGGAAAAGATCTATATATTAACCTTTTAGCCAAATGACTGTAATTCAATGAATTTTGAGATGCAACACTCACATCAGCATTTGCCGGAATATATTTTATTATATTTGTTTTAATCATCGTATTCCTGTTTTCAGGCAAATATGCTTTATATGAAAATCCTGAAGACCTCCCGCTCCAAAAAGTGTACGAAATAGGTGACGGACTTAAAATAATATTTAATAATATGCCAACCCCAATTATAATCATTCCTAAATGCTTGTAATTCTTAATTTTGTTCAACCCATATATAAATGCGACAAATAAAGGTGGAATAATACAAGCCAGGTAGTGGGTTGAAATTCCCACATGTAAAGAACTCCCGGAAGAGAGCAGTATTAAAAACATTGGAAGAGCAATAATAAGCTCTAATGGAGCCAGAAAAGGAATAAACATCAACGGTAAAAACACAGAAATAACAAATATTATTGCCGCTTTGTTATATATCATTGGCAGCCAAATTTGAGGTTTTACAAAAAGGTTAATAATCATTTCAGACACAGAAGCACCAAATTTTGATGCTTGTACATTTTGAATATCCGATATAA
This sequence comes from Candidatus Firestonebacteria bacterium RIFOXYA2_FULL_40_8, assembly GCA_001778355.1. Classification (GTDB taxonomy): domain Bacteria; phylum Oederibacteriota; class D2-FULL-39-29; order D2-FULL-39-29; family D2-FULL-39-29; genus D2-FULL-39-29. The sequence goes on along the minus strand of MFGS01000022.1, from coordinate 5,540 downwards.
CCGGATTAAAATGCGGTATAATAACCTTAATTTCAAAAATAAACACCGCCAGACCTGTTAACGCAATAAATATTCCGCTTTTTAAATGCTTATATTTAAAAATCGCATAAACACCAAGCATCATCATTATTAAATTAAACGGCTCTTTCACAGTCATCCCAATTAAACATGTAACAATGAACTGTGGTAATTTATTCTCATCAAGGAAGTAAAACGCAAAAAATAATATCGGGATAATAATATGATCAGGATGAAAATCAAATACCGTATTATATTCAACACCATAATAAGCAAAATAGCATAATATGACAATGAGAGGAAATCCGCCTGCAAGCTTCTTTCTTGCTAAAAGATAGAGAGGGTATGAACCAATTGCAACTGTTAATGCCTGCAAAATTAACAGCGTTTCTGTAAATGGAAATATCCTATAGATCAAAGAATGTGCAAGCAATATCGGATAAACATGCCCGGAGAATAAAAGACCCCATTCTTGATGAAATGCTATTCTATATATAATATTTTCATAAATTCCAAGGTCAAAATACGTGCTGTGTATATTTAAATATCTAAATATTGACAATGCTAATAAAATAATTAAAAAAAAGACCGTTAATACACTATATTGCTTTATTTTATACCAATAATTATTCATTTAATTAAACCCCTGGCTATAACACAACCCGTTGTAATTACTTTTCTTTATATTCCTCATCGTATCTCTATAAAGGGACAAATTACTTTAAATCCTCAAAGACCCTCAATATAATCTTATGTTTTCCCAAATTTCAAATAGATATTTCTTATTTCCATGTTTTCCACGGAGCGTTCCCTGTATTCCACAATTCATCCAAATAGTTTTTATCTCTTAGAGTATCCATAGGCTGCCAAAATCCTGAATGCTTGTAAGCACTCATTTGTCCAATCTTAGATATTTCCCGTAAAGGCTCCTTCTCAAAGATTGTTTCATCAGATGCAATATAATCAAATACTTTTGGGGTTAGAACAAAATATCCACCATTAATCCACACATCGTCGCCTTTCGGCTTTTCATTGAATTCTATTACATTATCATTATTATCAATTTTCAGTGCTCCAAATCTTCCAATCGGCTGTACTGCTGTAATGGTTGCCATTCTTCCGTTTTTTTTATGAAACTTGACCAGCCTATTTAAGTCAACATCAGAAACACCGTCCCCATAGGTCATCATAAAATTCTCATTTTCGACATATTCCTTTATCCGTTTAAGCCTTCCTCCGGTCATTGTTTCCAGTCCAGTATCAACCAATGTTATTTTCCAGGGCTCAGACTTTGATTTATGAATCTTCATTTTATTATTTTCTATACTTATTGTCACATCGGCTTGATGAAGAAAGTAATTCGCAAAATATTCTTTAATAACATACCCTTTATATCCAAGACAAATTATAAAATCGTTATATCCATAATGCGAGTATATCTTCATTATATGCCAAAGAACAGGTTTCTCCCCTATCTCTATCATAGGTTTTGGCTTCAAATTTGACTCCTCAGAAATCCGTGTACCTCTGCCACCAGCAAGTATAACTACTTTCATCCCGCACCTCCTATATGAATTATTTAACGCGAAATATTTGTTTTATTATAGACTTATGATTTTTATTACGATACAACAAAAGAAGCTTTTTTAGACCACTCTTAGGGATAAGAACACTTACGACTATATAGATAATAAATTTTGGATAAAATAAAGATTTCTTATTGTTTTTAATTATTATTAACACTACATGGGAGAACACTTTAAACGACGCATAACATCTGTATGATATTATATTATCAATTAACCCGTTTATATAACGTGTCATTAACGCTGACCTAACATACCTTTCATTTTTAAACTCACATTTATAAAGCGCTAACAGATTCTCAATTAAAAATATCATCTCTTTTATAATATTAACAGACAAATACTCTTTATTGGCAAGTTGCGAGTCATCATTTGATAGTTTCTGAGAAAAAGAAATTATTGGAATATGAGATACGTCATGTTTACACGCTATATATGCCCCGAGATATACCTGTGGCACAATTGTGTTATCAGGAATTAATTCTATAAATTCGAAAAGCACAGCTCTCCTGATTAAATATCCGCCTATGCTTCCCAATACGGAATTCAATAGCCAATCAGATAAGGCTTCATCCCCACGTATAAACACTCTTTCTTTGCTTCCAAAATGAACGAACTGCTTAGTGGGCTGCGTTGGATCCTTATAAAAGACATTTATATCACTTGTAACAATAGCCTCTTCTGGATTGTTTTCCAATCTGCAGAGCAAAGGAGGTATTCCATCACAATTCAAATAATCGTCTGCTCCTATAAAAAATATATATTTTCCCGATGCTTCTTTTAAACATTTTTTATAATTTCCGGCAAAACCTAGATTTTTGTGATTTAAGACATATTTTATTTGCGCAGGGAATTTATCTTCATATTCTAAAACAATTTTTTTTGTATTATCTTCCGACGCATTATCTGATATTAATATCTCTAATTCAGGATAATTAAATTTCAGACAGCTTTCAATTGCAAAGGATATCGTTTTTTCCCCATTAAATACAGGGATACAAATCGTTATATTTTTTTCCATTATAATTCCTTCATTCAATTCATGTTAATAATCTTAGCATCTATTTATATTTACTTTTTCTGGCATTTTCTATCATCTCGAGAATACCTTCATTTAATGTTACACCCGGAGTCCATCCCGGAGGTGTTTCAAATTTTGTCCATGGCAGCATAACTTCACGAAATCTATAAGCGCGTTTTCCAAATTCTACAGGCATTTTATATCCAATTGCAGTTTCAAATCTTTTTACAAGCTCACATAAAGAAATACGATTTGATATTCCCATAGACACGCCATATTCACTATATTTTTTGGAATTATCAGATAATAAATATATACGAGCCGCCATAAAAGCACTCACAACATCTTTTATATGAACTAAGTCCAATAACTGCTCACCGGGAGACATTAGTAGTGGTTTTCTTGTAACTGCTGTTTCTGCCAAGGTACTGATTAGTTTTCTTCTTGTATCACCTGCTCCATATGTATCAAATAACTTTAGAGTAGTTGATTTCAAAGTTGATGTTTCCGTATAAAACATCAGTATATCTTCGAAAGATTTTTTTGTTGCAGCATATAAACACACGGGATTATATTTTTCATCATTATAATGTTGCCAATTTGTTCCGGTATTTACAAAATAGCGTGTTGTTGATTTGAATGCCCCCTCCAATAACTGCGTCCCAAGCAATATATTGCTTGTTATCAAATCATTAATATCTTTGGATTCATGAGAAGCAAGAAATTTAGAAGCAAGATGGAAGACACCAACAGGATTTATTCTATTAAATATTTCGACAACAGACTCTGTCTTTCCATCATAAACACTTATATCACATTTCGATTCCAATTCGCCAAGCAGTTCTTCTGTATTAGGAAGAATCAGCAAATGAACTTTTACATCCTTACTTAAAAGTGCTTTCACCAAATGAGAGCCAATAAACCCTGTTGCTCCCGTAACTAACCATTTTTCATTCATCAAAATGGATTCCTTTTCTTAAATTCTTCAAAAGTTATAAAAGCATTATCTCTTTCCGAAACTATATGATTTTCAACTCCCCAATCAAATTTCACAGAACTAAACAGGATTCCCATGTCATGTTTTTTTGAATAACAAGAATTCTGAATATAATTAACTACGGTATTATTTTCTAATGACTTAAATCCATGGGCTATCCCTTTTGGTAAATACATAAACTCGCCAGTTAAGCAATCCAACTGCCTTGAAAAAATCCTTCCAAATGTTGAGGATTTCTGGCGTAAATCAATGGCCACATCTATTATACTGCCGGAACTAACATATACAATTTTTGTACATTGATATGGAGGCAACTGAAAATGAAGACCTCTAATGACATTTTTTACAGAGTTCGAAAAATAATGTTCTTTAAAATCAGTATCCAAATTGAATTTTTTATAAATATCATAGTTAAATACTTTCTGAAAATAGCCCCTTTCATCCCTTGGAACATCTATTTTCACAACAAAAACTCCATTTATATTGGTGTCTATTATTTTCATATTATGATAAACTAACCATCCTTTTTTACAACTATTACATAAGATTATAACATGAATTATTACAATTGTTATACCATCTAATATAATTATGTCAATTTTATTGGAAGCTTTCCTAGCTTCAAGAACCCTTGAAGATAAGACTATACACGCTTAATAATATAATAAACTTCCGTAACTATGCCAAACGAAAGAAAGAAATATGCTAAAAAAGCAATTGGCTCTGCCAACCATTCTTTTTTTAAAATGAGCAAAAACGTACAAATTACAAGCATAAACATATAATTCAATATATACAATAAAGATGTTTTTTTTATAATGTAATTCAATGTTTTATCACACTTTTCATATAAAGCAGCATGTACAAATGAAATAAATATTTTTTTATTTTTCCCTATAAATGATGCACTTTTTTTCATAAAATACTGTTGCGTATAAGCAAATGTCGAAACTGTTATTATATATAGCCATAGAATCACAATCGTACGAGTAGAATTTACTCGATAGTAAAGTATATAAAATAACACTGAGTCGTATATCAATATTGCAATAAATAATTGAACGCGATTAAACATATTAATTGCCAATAGACTGGAAGTAATAGTTCTACAAATAAATAATAATAAAACATAGAGTACGATTGCACCATTTACCAGCATAATATATTCAGGAATAGTATTCAGCTGTAATTTCAATGGACTATGATTCCAAAATGTGTTATATAAACAGATTGAAAACACCCAGCCAAGTATAGGAACAAATACATCAGCATTAGCAAACAAGATTATATTTTTAAAATTGTTTTTCATCTTTTTCGTTTTATTTCCTTTATTTTGCTTATCATCAAAATAATAATGCATCCTAAAAAAACACAGGCTGTTATTATTAATCCTATAATAAATACTTTTTGCGGAAAAAACTCAAGAATAATTTGATATTTACCGGTTTTATCTATGTTAAAACCATTAGCATAGCCATTTACCACAAAATGCTTATTATCTTGAATACTAATTCCATTAATATAAGCTTTCCACATGGGATGGAATGACTCACTAAAAACAAGCATAAATGGACTATTCGCGTCAACATCAACAATATATTTAGTAGGATCAATTTTTCTAAAGCTCAAATTATTTGCTTTTTCGACTTTATTCTCAGGAATATCAGGTTTTACTTCTATTGCCTTTACTTGCCAAGCATTATTTTTCTCCAATGCTAACGAGTGTTTTCCTTGTTTTAGCGATATATTATAATATCTAACATTAACCTTATCACTTTGAATACTTCTAAGTCCATCATTACTGCCATAAATATTATTATTAATTTTAAATAATGGGTCATTTATAAGCAATTGATCCGGTTTTGGAATATTTTTCTCAAAATAGTTAAGATTTATAACATCCGGCTTATATGACCAT
>MFGS01000021.1:8864-16333 GCA_001778355.1 Candidatus Firestonebacteria bacterium RIFOXYA2_FULL_40_8 | reverse complement strand
GGGGATGAAAGGCGATACAGCTGCTTCATTACTTGTAAGCAATGATAAGGGAGCGACCTGGTCGCAATTAGTAAGTTCTCCGCCCTGGGGTTCAAGTGTAATAGTTCGATTATATGTTGACAGAGGTAATCCCAACTTAATGTTTGCCGGCACTGCGACAAACGCATATATGAGTACAAATGCCGGAGTGACCTGGAGTGTTTGTCCGAGTGTTTCGGGTACTGTTGTAGGTTTTCTTGTTGACCAGGCAAGTTCAGTAAGCAACAGAACCTGTTTTGCAGCTACCAGCACGGGTGTGTGGAGATCTGATAATCACGGGGCAGCCTGGACATCTAAGATAACAGGTCTGCCTGCCTCTCCTTCACTGGTCAGCTTTTCAGGTGGAAGCACCGCGAGTAAGATTGTTATATATTGTGTAGAAGCTTCATCTGATGATATTTACAAATCAATAAATAAAGGAGATAATTGGACAAGCGCAATGGGTACGGGTATTGATGCTTCACAACCATATTCTCAGGTTATAGCCGCTGATGCCTTTCCTGATACAATTTATGTAAATCACGAGTTTGTAAGCTATACGGATAAGATCTATAAATCTACCGATAACGGAACCAATTGGCAGTCAGTCTATTCTCCAAGTACAAGCGGAGGCAATGTTGAATTAGGCTGGGGTGATTATGAGATTCATGTAAATCCCTTGAGCCGCGGATTTACAATAAATCCTGCCGATGCAAATCAGGTTCTAGGCTCCTATACGTTTAATTATATGACAACAAACGGGGGAACCAGCTGGAAACAGATGTATACAAAATATGCTGATACAGGCGTTCCTGCGGCCGGGAAAAAATGGTCTTCGAGGGGGATTGAAGTAACTTCTACCTGGAACTATAATATCGATCCTTCCGACGCGAATAAGCATTATATTTGCTATACCGATATAGGCTTCGCAAGAAGCGACGATGCCGGAGTAAGCTGGACGTTAAGCAGGACCGGTTCTCCCTGGCTTAACACTTTTTATCAGATAGCTTTTGATCCGGATACTCCAGGAGTAATATATGGGGCCGCGTCTAATGATCATGATCTGCCGTTTTATCCCTACACGGATTCAGATTTACCTGGTGGCGCGGTTAAAAGTACTGATTATGGAAAAACTTGGACCTCTATTTCTACCGGCTTGCCTACAGGTTCAAGTCCATGTACGCCTGCGACATCTATAGTCATTGATCCTTCAGATAAAGCGTTATATATTACAATGTTCGGAGATGGAGTATATAAGTCAATTGATAAAGGAAATACCTGGACAAAAAAATCAACCGGTTTGGCAATCGGAGCGAATAAGCACGTATACTCGGTGAGAGTGCATAATGATGGAACATTATTCTGCAATATTGCGGTAAGAAGAATTGGCGGTCTTCTTCCGGATCCGGGCGGTCTATTTAAGTCAACTAACAAAGGTGAAACCTGGACAAATATATCAGCCAGCTGTCCTTTATATTGGCAGATGGAATATGATGTGCATCCGGCTGACAGTAATATTATCTATATGGGCGCTTATGGACACGGAGAGGGTGGTATCTATAAGACATCAAACGGCGGGACCAGTTGGAGTAAATTAACATTACCCGTAAGTGATCCGTTAGGATTTTCTCCTTGTATTGATCCCATGACCCCTTCGACTGTGTATTTTACGGGGCATAGCGGAACTTTTGTAAGTTATGACAGCGGCAGTACCTGGGCTGAGTTAACCGGTATCCCGTACGGAAATACAACCAGAGTAACTTTTGATTCATTCAAAAATGCTATGTATTTTACAACTTTCGGTGGAGGTATATGGAAACAGGGAAACAGCGGTACAGTACTGCCTCCGACAACAGGCGCAACAATAAATGCTAAAGGTTATCCGAATCCGTGCAGAATAGCTAAAGCAGTCAATAAACAATTTAAAATAATAGATTTACCTGCTGATGCTGTTATTGAAATATATAATTCATCCGGGGAATTAGTCAGGAAACTTTTAGAAAGTGATTTTGGAAATTTCGGTTGGGTCGGCTGGGACGGCAAAAATAGTGAAGGAAGTGATGTGCCTGCCGGTATGTACATATATTCCATAGTAACAAGTATTGGAATAAAAACGGGCAAGGTGGGGATTCTTAGATAATACTGATCTGAAATACAGGAGAGAAAATGAATAAATTCTTATCAGCAATAGCGGCAATATTTTGTTTTATTTTCATATCAGGAGAGTATAGCGTTGTCTTTTCACAGCAAAAAAACTTTAGCATGGTTTTATCATCTTTTGAACAAGATGCTGAGCTAGGTATATTATGGGATGACAGGGTCCCGGGATTGGTCAGGGCAAAGCCTGTTGAAGATCATGTAACTGAAGGAAAAAAATCATTAAGACTTAATTTTAAAGCAAAAAAAACGGATGAAAACGGCATAAGAGAATTTAAAACAAGCGGGTTGGTGTTTGAGGGGTATTGGCCGTTTAAGTGGTTTGATTTTGAGAATTTCAAAACTGATGTTTTTAATGATAATGAGACAGATGTCATATTGTCAGTGTCAATAGGAACAAAAGGCGGGTGGTATAAAAAAGAGTTTTTACTGCCGGCTAAGAAGGATTCGGTGATCAGTATATCTTTTGATGATATAAGAAAACAAATTCCGGTATTAAAAAATATAGTTCATTCTTTATGTTTTACAATTAAAGCAGCAGACAGCGACACAACGCTATATTTAGATAATATAAGATTGGAAAGCGTAAAAAAAACCTCTGATATTCTCGCAAACGTACGGGTTACATGGCAGGATAATCCGAAAAATTCGATGACCATTTCATGGCAAACCACTTTTGATAATGAGGGGATTGTTGAATATGGAATATACAGGAATGACAAAGCATATACAGATAAAGTTAAAAGCAGTGTTAAACGGAAATTTCCGGGAATACTCGGTGTTTTTCATACTGCTAAGTTAACTAATCTGACTCCGGGGATGAAATATCATTACCGGTGTGGAGACGGTTTTGAGTGGAATGAAGGATTGATGTTTAATACAGAGCCTGAAGCAAATGAACCGTTTGTTTTTTGCGCGGGTGCTGATACAAAATGGTTCAGAAAGGAACTGATGGAATTGTTAAATATGTCTTTGATTTGGGATCCGAAATTTGTAATTTACCCTGGTGATGCTGTAACTGTAGGCAGACGATATATGTGGGATTTATGGTTTGATGCTTTAACGCCTTTTGCCAGCGGTATACCGGTAATGCCGTCAACAGGTAATCATGAGTTAAGCGGCGATCCTAAATCCGAAGATGTAAAGCTATATTGTGATTATAACGCGGTTCCGGAAAAAAGCGGAACGAGATTGTATTACAGTTTTGATTATGGAAATGTTCATTTTGTTTCGCTTGAAACTGAACTTTCTAGAGGCGAGTATGAGCAGTTTAAGATTGGGGATGAACAGATCAGATGGCTTCAAAATGATCTTGCAAAAACCGATAAAAAATGGAAAGTGGTATTTTGCCACAGCCCGTTATTCAGTTCCGGGACCAGCCACGGTTCTGATTTAAAAGCGAGGGAGATGTTATGCCCTATTTTTGATAAGTATAAAGTTAACCTTGTTTTTGGCGGAGACGATCATTGTTATGAAAGGTCTAAATCTATTAATATTTCAATGGCAAATAATACTGATTCTACGCTGGTTACAGAATCTTCGAAATACAAGAAACCGTATTCTTACAAGGTTTATAAAGGAACAATTCAAGATTCATATAAAACAGGTACATGTTATATGGTTTCAGCCGGAATGACCGCGCAAACATATAATGTCACTGGTAACTGGTGGACGGCTTTTTGCAAAAAAATCACTCATATTTCAAAGGTAACGGTAGAAAATGATAAAATGACCGTTGAAGCGGTTGATTTAAGCGGAAATGTTTTCGACAAATTCGTGCTTGAACCAAGAAACTAAACAAAAGGGTCGCGGTGAAAATAAATAATCTTCCTAATATATTATTAATTACTACTGACCAGCAAAAAGCCTCAGCTACCGGTATTTATGGGAATAAAACCGTAAAAACATCGATGTGGGGGCAGTTTGCAAAGGAAGGTGTAACATTTGAGAGGTGTTTTTCAACGAGTCCGATTTGCGCTCCATCGCGTATTAGTATATTAACAGGGATGTACCCGTTAACGCATGGGGTAACCTGCAATCATAATGACCCGGAGCATGTAAATAAAAGTTTGCGGCAATTGCCTGAATTATTAAATGAATCCGGTTATGAAACTGCTTGTATAGGAAACGGACTTGGAGATTTATCCGGAGGATGGGATTATAATATTGATTTTTATGATTCTGCTTACGGGTTAAATGATATTTTTAAACAAGCGGATGAATTATCTCGGAAAGTAAAACCATTGAACGGCTGGATTAGCGGAGTACATCCTGTCTCGGCTAAAAACGGAGTTGCAGCTAAAACAACTGATTATGCTCTTCAATATGTTGAAAAACAGCGTAAAAAACCGTTTTTTTTACATGCGGCATACATGGAACCTCATCCGCCGTACTTTCCGCCTGAGCCGTATGCTTCTATGTATAATCCGGACGAAATTGACTTGCCGGAAAATCCTGATGTTTTAAATAGGCCTAAGTGGCAAAATGAAGCTGCAAGAGAAATGAATATTGATAAAGCAACTGAAATTGATATTAAACTTGCTATTGCGCGGTATTACGGATTAATTAGTTATGCTGATGAGCAAATTGAAAGGCTGCTGGATAAGCTCAAAGAATCAGGTATTCTTGAAAATACCTGGATAATAATTACTTCAGATCATGGCGATTATGCCGGAGAGCATGGTCTTTTTGCAAAAAGTGAAGCGCTTTACGATTGTCTTCTTCATGTACCGCTGGTTATCAGAGCGCCTGATGGTGCATTGTCACCGGGAAAACGTATCGGAGAAATGGTTCAACTTGTTGACATATTTTCTACGATTTGTGAAATAGCAGGTGTAAAAGTACCTGATTTGTGTCAATCATATTCTCTTATCCCTTATATGAATGGATTGAAAAATGTATTTAAGAGGCAGGCTGTTTTTGCGGCAGTAGGTGGAAACATTAATAAAAAAGCAAGTTTTCCCCAAGGCATGCCTGTTCGAGGTATACATAGTGATGTTATTAAAATGGTTCGTACTACTAATAGGAAATACATCAATGATGAGTCTAACGGTCATGAGTATTACGATTTAGATAAAGATCCTGATGAGATTCATAATATATTTGCGGGGTCTGATAATAGCGAAATAATAGAAATGAAAGATTTATTATTTAGTTGGGAGGAAAACTGTAAAAAATATTTAATAAACAAGTGAATTCGTAATAACAGGAGGCAATTATGCAATCAGAAAAAATAGTGTTTGATAAAGAAAAATCAGTAAAAATAGTGGCCAAGGATATAGAAGGGTTGAAAGATAATGAGATCCTTATTAAAGCGAAATACTCTCTAATAAGTATCGGCACTGAAATGGTAAGCCTTCTGGGAAAAAGAAGAAAGGGCAATGATTTTCCGAGTTATCCCGGTTATTCGTTGGTCGGGGAGATCGTCGAAGCAGGGAAAGATATAAAAAAATATAAAGCCGGGGATATTGTGTGGGCTTCCTCCAATCATGAAACATATCCTGTTATTGAACCTGATGATAGTAACTGTATTCTCCTGTCGGACAAAAACTCTCTAATGGATTATACTTTTACCGCTCTGGGGAAAGTAGCTCTGCATGGGGTAAGGCGTTTAAATGTGGAATTAAATGAATCCGCGGCTGTATTCGGGCTTGGTATTGTAGGACAGCTTGTAGTGCAGATAGCCAAAGCTTCCGGAGCCGCCCCGGTTATTGGTATTGATCTTTTGGATGAACGCTGTGCAATTGCCGGACAATGCGGGGCTGATTTTGTTTTTGGTTCAAAATGTTCCGATGTGGTAGAAGAGATTAAAAAAGCTAACGATAATAAAGGTGTTCGTGTTGCGGTCGAAACCTCCGGAAGTACAAAAACCATGCCTTATATTCTTAAAGTGTCTGATTATGGAGCCCGTATAGGTATTGTTGGCGGACTGCATGAGGATCTGGTGATGGATCTGTATACGGAGGTTCAGGTAAAAGAACTGTCGTTAATAGGCTGCAGATTGGTTTCAAATCTGCCTCAAACTCCAAAAGATTATTGGAATCTGGTCCAAAACTATAAAAATGTAATAAGTATGATTACCGCCGGAACAATAAATGTTAAGCCCTTAATCTCTAAAGTTGTAAAATTCAAGGATAGCGCGGCAGTCTATAATGATTTAATTGCAGGACGGAATAAGAACCTTCTTGGAGTTGTAATAGATTATACATAAATACGGAAGAATGAGATAGTTGAAAACTATTGCTTCAAACAATAATGTATTTTGTTGAGGAAAAACAAGGAGTTAATGATATGAGAAAGTTGAAAGCCGGCATTATAGGTTTTGGAAGAAGCGGCAGGGATATTCACTATGCTACCCTTCTAAGGCTTACCGAAAAGTATCAGATTACGGCAGTATCCGATTCAATTGCGGATAGGTTAAATGATGTAAAGGAAAAAACGGGTTGTGCCGTGTATGATGATTACAAAAAATTGCTTTTTGATAAGAACGTTGAGGTCGTCATTAACGCAACTCCGAGTTTTCAGCATAAGCAGGTTACTATTGAAGCAATGGAAGCCGGTAAGTTCGTGACTGTGGAGAAGCCGGCTGCTCCGACTGTTAAGGAAATTGATGAAATGATAGCTGCGGCCGGGAAACTTAAAGGAAGATTTTCGGTATTTCAGAACATGAGGTTTGAACCCTTGCTGTTTAAAATAAAAGATATAATGAAAACCGGCAAATTGGGGGATATTTATCTTATTCGACGTCAGATTGGGTCCTATCAGCGCAGGGACGACTGGCAGGCGATGAAAAAATTTGGAGGAGGGGCTATAAACAATACGCTGGTACACTCTCTGGACCAGGCCTTATTCCTGACTGATTTTGATATAAAAAGAACATCTTCGTTAGTTTTAAAACTGATAACCGCGGGAGATGCCGAGGATTTTGGTAAGATTATGGTAGTAGGGAATAAAACATCTCTTGATATCGAAATAACGTCAGCTTCGGCCTATAGCTTTCCGATATATGTGATCTTTGGTAAATTTGGGACTGTGCTGGTGGAAAAAGACGGAGATGATATAGTGCTGAAAACTAAGTATCTTGACCCTTCGAAATTAAGGGTATTGACAAGAGCGGAAGATATTAAGTCATTCTCTGATTATCAGTATCCTTCTGATAAAATTGAATGGATTGAAGAAACGGATCGATTTGTAAATGACGGCTATGAATCCTGTGTCCGTTATCATGAAGCTGTCTGGGAATGCGTTGTTAATGGCGGGCCTATTCCAGTGACGCCGGAATCTGCCAGAATTGT
>MFGS01000021.1:1639-8856 GCA_001778355.1 Candidatus Firestonebacteria bacterium RIFOXYA2_FULL_40_8 | reverse complement strand
TAATTGAAAAATCAAAAAAAGAGAATGGCTTCTGAATAGCTTGAGATAATTGACATAACCGTAGACGCGAAAGTTGAAATATTTAGTATTTTAGGAGTATTCTGGAATGAAAAGAAATAAATTGGACAGCAAAAAGAGTTTTCGAAATGTGTGGCTTACCTGCCTTGTAGCGTTTTTATTCTTTGCGTTTCAGCATTATCTTAGGCGGTTTGGCCAGCCGATTTCTGATATTTATCTTACCATAATAAATAAATCAACCGCGCTCACATCTTTTACCATGATATCTGCGGCAATTCTAACCGACTCATTTGTGAAGATTTGGCCTGATAAGTTGAGTGATAAAACGCATTATGTTAAAAGTTTTGGGATATCGGGATTTATCTTGGCTTATATCCATATATTGATTTCTTCAATGATGTTTTCTTCGGTATACTATCCTGAATATTTTACCGCAGAAAAAAAGATAACAGCAGCGTTCGGTATCTCTCATCTTTTTGGAATTATATTTTTTATATGTTTTTTAGCGGCGGGCTTCATAATGTTAGCTAAAAAAAGCAAGATAACGGCGGCCTTTAAAATCCCGCGTCTTTTTGGAGCTGTATCTTTTGCAGGTTCTGCGGTAATAAATTTAAAAATATTATCTAAAAAGCTTGGGAATTATGATGCTGTCAGGAGAATTAATTATATCTTCTACGTGTTTTTACTGATTCACATTTTTATTCTAAAATATCGTAAATTATTTAATGCTGATAACTGGGTTAACGGATTGCCTTCCGGCAGTCTTGTAGCATTTACTATAACATTAATTGTTGTTTTATTCTGGATCATATCGATATTTAAAAGTTCAAAATATAAGCCGGGAATGGGGAAAAGATGAAGATAATACCGGCGGCGGCAGTGATATTATTTGGTCTTGGGGTTTATGCACAGCAAGTTGATGTAACTGTTCAAAAAGAACTAATTACGACGGAAATCAAAGAAATGACAGGGGAGGGAGTTTTAAATATTGAAACTGACAGAATAGAAACTGACAAAACAGTTGCGAAAAAAGAAAAGAAATATTTTATTCTTCCGGCGATTACAGTTACGGCAACCCGCATAAAAGATGAAGTGTTTAATGTTTCCAAGCCGGTCAGCGTTGCTGAAGGGCATAGTTCCGTAATTCAAAAATCTATTATGATGAATGAGACCCTTGACGAGAGTCCAGGGGTATTCATGCAGAAAACAACAAGTGGGCATGGATCACCCATTATAAGGGGTTTTATCGGAAGGGAAAATCTTGTTCTGATTGATGGGATAAGATTGAATAATTCAACATTAAGAAGCGGACCAGTTCAATATATGAATACTATAGATAATTTTATGATAGATAGAATTGAAATTGTAAGAGGTCCCGGTTCTTCTTTATATGGAAGTGATGCTTTGGGCGGTGTGATAAATATAATAACGGAAAAATTTGTTCCACAAGTTCCTTTTGCTGCGCAATATGTAAGCAGATATGACAGCAGTTATAATGGTGCAGCCACAAGATTGGAAGTAAATGGAAAAGCGGGAGAATTTAATTATTTGTTTGGATGTACTTATAAAAACATCGGGAATTTGCGGGCAGGTGGAGAATTTGGTGTTCTTTCTCCTACCGGATTTAATGAACAGGATGCCAATGGGAAAATAGGCTGCAATATTTCAAAGGATGCGGAAATTAGCTTAAATTATCAATATGCGCGGCAGAACGAGGTTCCTCGATATGATTCCTACATCGGATCCAGGATGTTCAGCGGTACCGGCGGATATGAGAAATTTCTATACAATCCTCAGGAGCGGCATCTTGGGTGGATAAAATATGAACAACAAAATGTATCTTCCTGGCTTGATTCTCTCTTGGTTTCTGCTTCCTTTCACCGTCAATTTGAAGGAAGGCAGACGAGGAAGGTCGGGAAAATAGTAGAATCTGAATATGCAGATACGGTGGATACGCTTGGCTTTTCTCCGCTATTTACTTCAACAATTGATAATAATAATAAACTTGTTTACGGGCTTGAATACTACCAGGATTTTGTTCAAAGCAGATATTGGGATTATAATACCAATACTCAAGTAAGGACGGAAGATATTCTTAAAAGCACTTTTCCTGACGGTTCAAAATACAATACTGCGGGTGTTTTTTTAGCTGATGAGTGGCAGATCTCCGAAAGTTTTAAGTTAATGCCGGAAGCAAGGTACAGCCGGTTTGAATACAGCTCGATAATCAGGGGGAATCCCGCGGTTAGTAATATCGGGGAGGTCTTTCATAATATTACGGGCAATTTGGGGGCGCTGTATAAGATTACCCGGGGAGTAAATTTATGCGGAAATATTTCTCAGGGGTTTAGAGCTCCAAATCTTGATGACCTGGTGACCTTTAGAGTCGAGAACCAGGGTATCGATGTTCCTAATTATAATCTAAGACCTGAGAAAAATACCAACATGGAAATAGGAGTCAAAGGCGAATATGAAAAAATAAGCTGGTCGGCATTTTATTACTTTTCGGATGTTACGGATAAAATAGACAGGAAGCCGGGAAATTACAACGGAGATACTATTATAGACGGAAAACCTGTTTATCAGAAATTCAATATTGGAAAAGGCCAGGTACAGGGCTCGGAATTAAACAGCAGGCTTTTCCTGGATGATATGCTTAATTGGAGTATATATGGAAACCTTACTTGGACTGAAGGTAAAAATTTGACCGATTGCGAACCTTTAAGCCGGGTTCCTCCTTTAAACGGGATTCTCGGAGCGCGCTATGAAATTTCCGACTGGGGTTTGGAAGTTTATACAAAATTTGCAGGAAGACAGGATGCCCTGTCCACAAGGGATAAAACCGACTCCAGGATGGATCCGAACGGGACACCTGCCTGGATCACGTACAATGCCCGCGGTAATTTAAAGATAAATGACAGTATTAAGATTAACGGGGGAGTGGAAAATATACTTGACTTAGGGTACCGAACGCATAGTTCGGGCGTAGATGCTCCCGGGATAAATTTCTTTTTAGGCGTTGAAGCAAAATATTAATCAGGAATTATCAGGGGTTATCTGTTTTTAGGAGAATTTTAAAATGGGAAGAAATAATATAAAGTCAATACTTTCTGCAAAAGTTTTGATAGGTTCCAATAGATTTGCTGTAGGTTGTTTCACCTTTTTTGGTGAAAAAGCAGGCTGGAAGTTATCCTGAATTGCAGTGATAAAATATACGCTCACGGATAAGTAAAAAATATATAAAATATTTCATATGAGGTGTTTATTTGATGACATACTTAAAAATAATATATTAGCGTCTATATCTTGCCAGGCTATTTTAACTTTCTGGCAAAGTGTTGTTAATGGCGGTCTAATTCCAGTGACGCCGGAATCTGCCAGAATAGTTTTGGACGTAATTGGAAAATCAAAGAAGGAGAATGGTTTTTATAACTGTTGATAGTGATTTCTTCCATAGATGGAAAATGGGTATTCAGAATTAAATAATGGTCTTTTCACAGCAAGAGTAAACGAGGTGAAAAATGCTTAGAAGCTTTGTAGTAACGGCTATGCTGATTTGTCTGAGTAATACCGCTATTTTTTGTGCTCAGTGGTCAAATATAGGTTTGGGTGGCGGCGGTTCTATTCATACTCCCGCAATTTCTCCGGTTGACGGTAATTTTATGCTGGCAAGCTGTGATATGAGCGGAGTATATAGAACTCTTGATGGAGGGGTAACCTGGGGCATGATTGACTGGCAGCAGATAAACTCTTCTAACGGCTGTACTGATTGTTGGCCTGTTGTTTATCCTGTATGTCATCCGACGGATGCGAATATTGTTTATTTTTGGGGAAAGAAAGGAAATACTGCGGCTGCTTTACTTGTTAGCAATGATAAAGGTGTGACCTGGAATCCACTGGTAAATACACCACCCTGGGGTTCTAATGTGATTACAAAAATATATGTTGATAGAGGAAATCCAAATCTTATGTTTGCCGGAACCGCGACTAATGCGTATAGAAGTACAAATGCCGGTGTTAGCTGGAGCGTATGTGCTACTGTGTCCGGAAGCATTGTTGGTTTTCTTGTTGACCAGGCAAGTTCGACAAGCAATAGGACCTGTTATGCCGCCAGTACCTCGGGCGTATGGCGTTCGAAAGATCACGGAGCCAGCTGGACCTCGAAAATCACAGGTCTTCCTGCGACTCCTACTCTCAGGAGTTTCTCAGGAGGAAGTACTTTAACAAAAACCGTTCTATATTGCGTTGAAACTACAAGCTATGATGTTTATAAATCCACAACTAACGGTGACAGCTGGGTTAGTGTTATGGGTGGAACAATTGACGGTAGTTTGGAGTATTTCCAGGTTATTACCGCGGAGGCCTATCCTGATACGGTGTATGTGAATGACTTTCCGGCGGCGTATGACGGTAAGGTGTATAAATCAACCGATGCCGGTGTAACATGGCAGCAGGTTTGGTCCCCAAGCATTAGCGGGGGTAATGTTGAACTGGGGTGGATTGATTATGAGATTCATTTAAACCCGCCAAGCCGGGGTTTTACGATAAATCCTGCAAATGCAAATCAGGTCGTGGGTTCCCGAACCGTTAATTATATGACAATAAACGGAGGTACCAGCTGGAAACAATTATTTACGAAATACGCGGATACCGGTGCGCAGGCCGTCGGGAAAAAATGGTCGTCAAAAGGTCTTTAAGTAACCTCGACTATGAATTATTTTATTGATCCTTCTGATCCCAATAAGCATTATATATGTTATAATGATCTGGGTTTTGCAAGAAGTGATGATGCAGGCGTAAGCTGGACTTTGAGCAGGACGGGCTCACCCTGGCAAAATACTTTTTACCAGATTGCTTTTGATCCTGATACTCCCGGGACAATATACGCAGCAGCCTCAAATAAGCACGATTTACCTTTTACCCCATATTTGGATTCTGATTTACCGGGTGGGGTTGTAAAAAGTGTTGATTATGGTAAAACCTGGGTTTCTGCTTCAACAGGACTTCCTACTACCTCGAATTTACCTGCAACTTCAATAATAATTGATCCTTCTGATAAAGCGCTTTACGTGACCCTGTATGGCGACGGGGTTTATAAATCAACCGACAGAGCTGCAACCTGGAACAAAAAATCTACAGGTCTGGCTGTCGGGAATAATAAACACTGCTTTTCCATAAAAATACATGGAGATGGAACTTTATTTTGTACAATTACAGGAAGAAGGGTCGGAGGTTTGACTCCGGATTCAGGGGGGTTGTTTAAATCAACAAATAAGGGCGATACCTGGACTAATATTACCGCTTCCAAACTTCTATATTATCAGATGGAATTCGATGTTCATCCTGCAAACAGTAAAATAATATATCTGGGTGCGTATGGTCATGGTGAAGGCGGTATATATAAAACTACAGATGGCGGAGTTGCTTGGACAAAGTTAACATTACCAATAGCGGATGTCTTAGGGTTTTCTCCTGTTATCGATCCTATGACACCTTCGACTGTTTATTTCACCACCCAGGAGGGGACGTTCCTCAGTTATGATAATGGAAGTACCTGGAATATTCTGACCGGTATACCTTTCAAAAGTACGACCAGAATGTATTTTGACTATTTGAAAAATGCAGTATACTTTACGACTTATGGCGGTGGAATATTTAAAATGAGTGCCGGAGGCACTATTCCTCCTACAACAACAGCCACGACAATTAATGTAAAAGGATATCCAAATCCGTGCAGGATCAGCAAGGCTGTTAATAGACAATTTAAAATAATTGATATGCCGGCAGATGCCCAAGTCGAAATATTCAGTTCTTCCGGAGAACTAATTAAAAGAATTAGCGAGAGTGATTTTGGAAATACCGGCTGGGTTGGCTGGGATGGGAAAAATACCGAAGGAGTTGATGTCCCTGCAGGCATGTATATATATTCTGTAATAACAAGTTTTGGCAATAAAACAGGTAAAGTGGGTATACTTAGATAGGAATTACAAAATCCATATGAAGGCGTGCTTTTATGAAATATTCTAAAAATAATATATTGGTTGGGATATCTTGCCTGGCTATTTTAACTTTCTGGCAAAGTGTTGATTTAGCTGCATTTGAGAATCTGGATGAGATGATAAGACGGAAAGCGAGATACTCGACAAACCCGTGGCCGGAAACTCTTTTAGAGGATAAAAATAAAAATTATGTGTGGCAGCCGGAAACTCTTTGTTATCAAGATATAACTACAGGGAAGGAAGTATGGGCTTTGGTTCATGCCCCTGACTTGCAAGATATGTATTCAAAAGAACCTAATACAAATGCTTGGTCCTTTGACGGTTCAAGGGTAGGATTCTTTTCTAATAGAGAGAGACCGACTGAAAATACTGCTGCAGGAAAACACCTTTTGTGGATTGTTAATACAGATGGCAGTGGCCTAAAAGCCTGCGAAGGTTACGGAAAAAATGATATACCCCAAAATGGGTTTTCCTGGGCATATACTGAAAATGCATACTACACATTTGGGAGCGGCGGAGAAGAAGGAGACACTTTTAAGCTTTATAAAAATATTGTTAATAATAGTAATGTTATTACGGGTGTTGTTGTTTTAGATACTTCGTCCGTTAATAACCTTAAAAAAGAAATTGTATCAGATGGAGTAAGCACGGATGATTCACATGTGGTATTCAGAGATCTTAAATCACGAACTCTTCCAACTCCAAATCCTGTGGACTGTTCAGCGGTTTATTTTGCAACATTAAAACCACCTGCTGTTTTAAATTATTGGTGGGGGATTGCAAGGCATATTGGACCATCAAAAAATAACTGGGCAGATCCTTACGGAAATCAATTGCCGTCTTCTGAAGTGAATTTTCATGGTGTATCAAGTCCCGGCCCTACTGGTTCATGGATAATAGGAACATACTCAGGTGCAGCAGTATTTGTCATTTTAAAAAGTAATGGCAGCGCCGGTGATGGAGGTCCATTATGGCAGGATTGGAAAAAGGGTTCATTTGGCAATGATGAGATAAAAGTAATTTCTAATGGTTCGGGTTTACCAAA
The DNA here is from genome assembly GCA_001778355.1 of Candidatus Firestonebacteria bacterium RIFOXYA2_FULL_40_8. Lineage (GTDB taxonomy): Bacteria > Oederibacteriota > D2-FULL-39-29 > D2-FULL-39-29 > D2-FULL-39-29 > D2-FULL-39-29. The sequence continues at coordinate 1,794 of MFGS01000021.1, read as the reverse complement.
TAATCCGTATGGTAATCCTTATTTTGGACATCCTGCGTGGGACAGATGGGGAAAATATGCCATAATTGGTACATATACCGAATCACCTGCGCCTGGTTCAAGGATTTATAACAACGACAAAAATTCTTTGGAAGCGAATTATCCGTTATGGTACA
>MFGS01000021.1:0-1630 GCA_001778355.1 Candidatus Firestonebacteria bacterium RIFOXYA2_FULL_40_8 | reverse complement strand
ACCCATTTAAATTATGTTAGAAATTATAATGCATATCCCCGACCCTCTCAATCTCCTGATGGGACAAAAGTTGCTTTTGCTGCTTCTTTCCTGAATAATGATCCGGATAGGTATCCTTCTATTTTTTATGCTGTTGTATATTATCCGTATCCGCCTGTCAAAATTACGGTCAGTAAAGCAGATCCTAATCTGAGAATATCCTGGACAAGACCGTCATATACGACACGCGGATGGCCTAATGAAAATATTGATCCGCCGCCAAAGGCCCGGGAAATTAAAGGTTATCATGTCTGGGTAAGCGATAACGGACACACCGGCTGGACTGAAATCACCGGAAGTGCTGTAAGTACGGAATACTATGATATTATACAGGCAAATAGTACAACGAAATATTATGCCATTACTTCGGAAGAATATAGCAGATTGGAAAGCAAAAAATTATCTGCGGTTCTGCAGGTTGATCTTGATGGCAGCAGGAATTTATCAAGCAAACAATTTGCTGATGAAGGTATAACTAGCTTCTGGACTAAACCGCCCTCTGCGCCTACCGGATGCAATATTGTAAAAACAGAATATGGAAACAGGTTAACATGGATTGAACCGTCAGATACTAAGATTAGATACTATAATATTTATTACGCTTCAGGTAAAGAACCGGGAATATACCAGCAGTGCAGGATAGCGTCGTTACCAATTGGAACAAATGCGTACCTTGATTGGCTTGCTGATAAAACAGATACTGCTTATTACAGAATAACATCAGTGGATAGATTAGGAAATGAAAGCAGAGCTGATGCAATACAAATGGTAAAATGATTTGGCGAAAAATCTGCGAATTTCAGATGTTGATGTAATTTTGGCTTTTACTGCATATTCTTGAAGTGATTGATATAATATATGAAAAAAAGTGAAATAAGGGATGTTTACGTATGCATCGTAACAATAACAAGATAAAATTTGACAAAAGGGAGAACATGAGACTCGATATTAAAGTTGTATTTGCTGTAGTTGTTGTAATACAGAGCTTTTCATACGCTGCAGGATTTTCGAAAGTTATTGAGCCGTTTAATGACTTGTCCGTGTGGAAAGCAAATAATGAAGCATATCTTGAATTTAAAGAAGATACATCAAACAAAAAAATAAAAAAAGCAGTATTTTTGGATATAAAAAAGAACGGTGTTGATGCATATATATCGCGCAAAATGGGAGGGGATTCAACCTGGAATAGCTTTGACGGAGTATCTTTTATGGTAAAAGGTGACGGTTCCATAGGCTACGGCTGCATTGAATTTCAGACAACCTCATGGAAAAGGGTATGGGTTGCTGAGTTTCCTTTGAAAGACAAAGAATGGCACGAAGTAAATATTTCGTTTAAGGATTTTGTAGCGCTTTATTCAGGTACACCTGAGTTTAATTCTTCAGATTCGTGCAGGCCGAGCAATCTCGTTTTTATGTATATAGGAACAATTCATCAGCTTCCCGCAAAAAAATGGACACCTAAAATACCAGGTAGTGTTTCGTATTCCATAGGTGATTTTAAATTGGTAAGCGGGATTAAATCAAACAGGCCAAGAAAGAATTTAAGAAAGTTTCCGACAATTGAAGGAGCGATCAAAAAAATGAAAGCGGG
>MFGS01000020.1:15147-19496 GCA_001778355.1 Candidatus Firestonebacteria bacterium RIFOXYA2_FULL_40_8 | reverse complement strand
CACGCCATCCGAAATGACCTGTACGGTGGTATTTGTCTCTTCAGCTAGAGCTCCGAGTACTCCGGGCTCCCTGTGATGAAGGGGCGGCATAGCGTTAAAAAGATGGGTAGCATGCGTAATTCCCGATTTAATACCCGCTTTAGTTTCCGCATATGAAGCCATTGTATGACCAGCGGAAGCGATAACGCCTGCTTTTATAAGCCTTTTTATAAGAGAAAGCGCCCCGGGAAGTTCAGGAGCTATAGTCATCATTTTTAACGTGCCGCAGGAATATTCTTCGATCATCTTCATTGTTTTTGCGGAAGGACGTAAAATCCCGTCAGGGCGTATCATTCCTTTCTTTTTAATATTAATGAAAGGCCCTTCAAGGTGGGTTCCTAGTATTTTCGCGCCGCTGCAATCAGCGTACTTCATATAATCCGCGACAGCACGGAGATGATCCTGTTTTTTTCCCGGGAGTAGAGCAGTAGTTGCAAGATACGAAGTCGTACCAGTAGCGGCAAGCGCTTTAGATATTTTTCCGAAAGCCAGAGGCGTGCCGTCAAAGATATCACACCCTCCCGCGCCCTGAACATGCACATCTATAAACCCCGGAACCGCAAAATTACCTTTGCAGTCAAAGACCATAACGCCCTTTGCCTTGATTTTACGGGCAATGAGTTTTACCCTGCCATCTTTTACCAGAATATCTTTTTTTCCGGGGAGTATTTCAGGCGTCAAAACCCGGCAGTTTTTAAGTAAAACGTCCCTCATTTATTTTCCTTTTTTTACCCGTACGAACATCAAATTAGAATTTTCGGTCTTGTACTTTTTAAGTTTGTTGGCGTAAGTTTTAAACTCCTCGAAATCCTTGGGCAGGATTTTGTATTTAAGGTTCTTCACCTCGGCGAGCACTTCAAATTTATTTTTCTCAGAAATAAACTTTAACGTACTTCTTTTATAAGGATCGTCTCTTTTTAACTCAGACGGGAGCTTTTTTATCTCAAAGCCCGCGGGAAAGATATAAGTTTTTTTACTCTTACCGAAGAACCCGTCGTCAAAACTTACCGGATACTTTCTTTCCTTGGCGGAAACAATACCCTCATAAGCCTCCAAATTGGCATAACCGGAGAGAAGCATCGTATCTTCGTCTATCTTCTGCGCGACACCTTTTATTTTCCCTTTTATAGTTACCGTAAACGGTATCTCGGTGTTATTTATATCCGCCAGATCCAGGGATTCCAGCTCTATACCCCGTTCTTCAATGTTCTTTTTCCTTTCATCCGGAGAGGCATATTTATAGGAGTACCTGGAACCTTCTGCCATCTTTCCGTAATAACCGGTGAACATCTCAATTTCCGCGTCTCCATTCTCGTCTATCTTAACCGTATTGATATATTCAACATAATCCTTGGAATCATCGGGTTTTGGAGTTCTTACAAAACGGCCTTTCCCGTCAGGTGTTATCACCAACACCTTCGCACTACGCCAGAAAGGCACTCCCTCAAAAGCCGCCACTTCATCTGTACCATCAAGCCAGATGTAATTTTCACTCCCCGCGGGATACGGCACCGCTGCAATTACATGGTTAAAAGCACCCAAAGAAGGCATCTTTTCATCAAAAGCATCTTCGTTGGAGGGAACCAGAACGGGCACACCTTCAATACCAAGTATTTTAAACATGGAGAGCATTAGCGTTGTTTTATCCTTACAGTCCCCGTATCTTTTTTTAAATACTTCGACTGCCGAGTGGGGTTCGTGCGTGTTGGGCCCGAGTTCAACCGCTACATATCTTATCTTTTGCGCGACAAAATAAAACACCGCTTTGATTTTTTCTTTATCTGTTTTCGCTCCGGCTTCTTTGACCAGATTATTGGTGAAATCTATCATCTCTTTATCCGAAGTCATCTGTTTTCTTACAAGTTCGTTATACCATTTAGAAATTCCCGTCCAGTCATTCAGGGTCCAGGCGGTAAACTGGGGAAATACTTCCCGGTCGGAAAAACGCGGCATGTTAGTTTCCGGAAGTATCTCCGGCTGGTTCAGATTTTTAAAGGAATATTTCCTTTTTCCCCCGACCATGGTGATTTCCGGTTTTATATCCGTAAGAAACATCGCAGTTTTAAGCTCAAGCTTCTCCGGCAGGACGAGCTCCATCAGATCTTCTTTTAACGGAATTATATTTTGTATGGAAAACGGCACAAAGACATCAAAAGGATAAACACTTTTCGTGGTTTTTGTTTCTATGCAGTATTCGACGATACATCCCGGTTCAACCGCAGGCATGGTAAATCTTTTTTCTTTAATATCTGTATAAAAATCAAAATTGGCGTAAGGAGAGAACTCTTTAATATCTTTCGGGTCCAGCGGAACAACGGTTCCATCCGGTTTAATAGTATTCGCGTAAACAATCTTAACTTCGGAGTAGCCCTCTCTGTATCCAACCGACTTTTGCGCGTAATCATACCCTCTTTCGCTGAAAATCTTAAACTTTGAAGTTTCTCTTTGCAATTCCGTACCGTCTTCATTTACTTCTATATATAGATGTGTAAGCAGTGCAACCGCAGAAGCATTTGGAAAATCCGTCTGTTTGGGAGTGTTTTTCAGGTATTCAACGGGATTAGACTCTGAAATGCTTTTTATTACCGCGCTCCCCGTAGAAGCGCAGGAAGCCAAAAACACAGACAGGACAACAGCAAGAACAAGATATATTTTATTCATCTTTCCTCCGGAATATTTATGTTTTCATCTCAAACGATAAATTTTATACTTTTATACATTTTACCAGTAATATCAGGGTTAATCAACCGGGATTTGACCATCTAACTTTTAAGTGTTTCATTGTCTCATATTCATCAACCTGAATTTACCGGGGTTCGTTCCCGTGGATTTTTTAAAGGACCGGGTGAATGAACTCAGATCCTGGTAGCCGCATTTATATGCGATCTCCGAGAGGTTAAGATTGACGTCTACCATGTGCTTTTTTGCTTTTTCTATCCTGAACATAACAACATGATCACGGAAGGACCTACCGGTTGCTGTTTTAAATATCCTGCTCAAATAAAATCTGCTGAGCCCTGCTTCTTTTGCGGCCTCAGCCAGGTTAATCTTCTCCACCGGTTTATCACTTAAATTGGCCAACACTTTATTAACTATATTTTTATATCTGGTATTTCTTATCTGTTTCACACTTTTTATCAAGAACTCAAGTTTGTTGCTTACCTCCGGCAAATCCGTTTTATGGTACTGAACCTTGATCTTGTTTAGCTCCTCCCTCCACTCCAGCTTTTCCCCTGTTTCGACTATGAAATTCACAAGCATGCTTATCAAACTTAGGGATTGTTTTGTATTCTTTTTTGATATAACAGGGACGATCTTAATAGATCTAAGCGCAAGTTTCCGGTTTACTCCGAGTTTTTCCAAATAGGACACCTTGCTGTCTATTTCTTTCTCTGACGGTTTTTTTAAAAATACCTGCCCCGCCAGAACTGTACAGATATATTTCCCTTTGATAAAAACAGGTATCACTATTTCACTCAAGCCTGCGTGACAGGTTCTCCAGACCGGTTTACCTTTTTTTATAAGCTCAAATCTCTTGCTATGGTCAGACTCTACGCACTTTTTAAGAGCTCTATTTGAGGATTTTACAGCCAGACAATACGGCCTGGAATGCAGGAAGGCGGCATCATTCAATCTGAGTTTTTCGTCTCTTTTTGAAAAATCCTTAAAATCATACAGACAAATATTAAGTCCGGTGGCTTTTTCTATAATATTCAAAAAGTCCTTTATGGCAAGGTCGCTTTTTAATCTGATTTCCATATACGCATTATAGCAAATCATAGCAAAATATGCTAAATATTTAGCAAACCATGCAATTGACTATCTCCCTATTATACTATAAACTTTGAAGCAGAGAGGAAAAACAGATAAAAAGGAGACCCCAATGGAAAACGACGATCTGAAAATAATTAACATCAACTCGACAAGCGGAAAGCAATACGCATTAAATAAACTGGTTCCCGGAGAATATCAATATGAAGACAGACACTATCAATTCAATTATATTCCGGATGCTTTGAAAGGATGCTCTCATATCAAAACTCACGGAAATGACAAATTGATCAATGAAAACGATGTTTGCCTTACTTTCGAGGTAAATCACCCAGTAAACGTGTTCGTTTTATATGCCGATAAATTCCCCGTACTGCCAAAATGGCTTGGAGAATACGAACGAACAAGGTACAATATTACAAGAGAAGACTCAACGCCTGGAACATTAAGAGGCTATTTTTCATTGTACAAAAAACAGTTCGTTAAGGGAAAGATCACTTTATTCGGATGCTCTCAAAAAGCAATGCTTGATGAAGAAT
>MFGS01000020.1:12722-15086 GCA_001778355.1 Candidatus Firestonebacteria bacterium RIFOXYA2_FULL_40_8 | reverse complement strand
GGGTTTGCGCGGCTATTGCGGCGGCTAGAAGCGGGGTAAAAACGGCGCTTATACAGGACCGGCCGGTACTCGGCGGTAATGCCAGCAGTGAAATAAGGGTGTGCATGCACGGAGCAGGGGCGCATAATCCGGGAGCAAGAGAAACCGGCATTATGGAAGAGATAACCCTCGAAGAAAAAATGCAAAGTCACGAAACATTCTCTCAGGTCACAGGTAACGCGATAAAAGATATAATCCTTTTTGAAAAAGTTAAAAACGAGAAGAACCTTACTCTATTTTTGAACACTTCAGTTTTTGAAGTTATGAAAAAGAAAACTATAATAACCGGTATTAAATGTTTCCAGCTCGGAACGGAGAAAACATTCACTTTCTACGGAAAAATATTTATTGACTGCACGGGAGACGGGACCGTAGGAGCCAAAGCAGGCGCAATTTACAGGTACGGCAGGGAAGCCAGAGCGGAGTTCAATGAGTGTTTGGCACCTGTTAAAGCAGACAAGCAGACGATGGGAACATCTTTGATGTTTAAATCCGTCAAACTTGATAAGTTCGTAAAGTACATTCCCCCTTCTTTCGCAGAGATCTACCCGACCGAACAGTCGCTTTACAAAAGGCATCATTTAAAAGAAGAGGGTTTCTGGTGGATAGAGATCGGCGGAAAGAATTTTAATATTATCGAAGATAATGAAAAGATACGGGATCTTCTGTTGAAACATCTAACGGGAGTCTGGGATCATATTAAGAACAGATGCGAACATAAAGAATTTTCAAAAAACCTGGCGCTTGACTGGGTAGGGATGGTTCCTGCCAAGAGAGAATCAAGAAGGCTTATAGGGGACCATATATTAAACTATAATGAAGAGATAAATAGAGAGTTATTTAATGACCGCGTGGCTTACAGCGGGTGGTTCGCAGACGTCCACACAATGGGCGGAATACTCGCAAAAAATAAACCGCCGGAAAGTTTGCACGGTGATGACAGTTTCTGGGACAAAGTCAATATGAAGCCTTTCAGTATCCCTTTCAGGAGCTTGTATTCTAAGAATATTGATAATTTGTTTTTTGCAGGAAGAAATATAAGCACTTCCCACGTCGGTATGGGTTCGACCCGTGTCATGAAGACCTGCGCCGTAATGGGCGAAGCCGTAGGAACCGCTTCGAGCTTGTGTATTAAAGGTAAGATGACGCCGAGAGATATTTTCAAGGGGAAGATAAAAGAATTACAGCAGATGCTCCTTAAAAATGACTGCTTTTTGTTGAATTTAAAGAATGAAGATAAAAATGACCTGGCGCTTGGTGCTAAAGTAAAAGCTTCCTCTTCCTCCCCCTTGAAATTCCCGGAGGGAAAGAAACCTTGGGGGTTAAAAGGTAATGTGGCCCAGCTTTTCCCTGTTTCCGGCAATAAGATAGATTCGGTAAAATGGCTCCTTGAATCAAAATTAAAAAAAGCAACGACAGTGACCCTGCGTTTAAGAAAAGCAATTGATCTCTGGGATTTTTCGAGCACGAAAGACCTTGTAGTCGTAAAAGCAACCGTCAAACCCGGAAAAAAGCATTGGGTGGAGTTCAAACTGGATAAGTATGTAGAAGCAAACCGGCTTTACTTGGTAATGCTGGACGAGAAAAAAGGAGTCAGCGCGTTTTACGGCAATACCTGTCCTCCCGGAACGCAGGCCGCATGGAAACGATTGAATTGGAGCAAATGGCATTTCTTTTACGCGGAAGATGCGGCGTTCAGTATTAAGGTGACACCGGAAGTTTCACCTTATAGTCCGCAGAATATTACAAACGGCGTCGCCAGAGCCGAACGCTGGACGAACATCTGGATCTCAGATCCCGCTAAAAAGTTACCGCAGTACGCCGAAATAGACCTCGGCGGCAAAAAGAATTTCAACACGCTGCATTTGGCCTTTGACACCAATCTGTCACTTGCTCATAACGGCATTCCCGCTTTATACAAACACCCCGAAGCCGTGAAGGATTACGAGATACTGGTTTTTACGGGAAACAAATGGAAAAAGCTAGCAAAGGTGGAAGGCAACTATCACAGAAGAAGAGTGCATACCTTCAAAACTGTTGAAAGTTCAAAAGTTAGGATCAACGTGCTGGCAACGAATGGAGATAAGTCGGCGAGGGTGTATGAGGTGAGAGTGTACGACGAAAAGATGTTGCACGTTGCACGTTAGAACGTTGCTCACGTAAATACTTTATTTCACTTTTTCCATTTCGGTTTTGATGAAGCGGTGGACGGGGTTTATTTTCAGGCCTTCCTGCCATACTTCTTTGGCTTTAGCTGTGTTGCCGGCTTCTTTGTATATACTGCCAAGACGGTATAGTTCCCGAGTGCTCATGCGTTTTAATGAC
>MFGS01000020.1:7634-12629 GCA_001778355.1 Candidatus Firestonebacteria bacterium RIFOXYA2_FULL_40_8 | reverse complement strand
AGTTCAACTGCTTTCTGCGCCATTTCCATGGCATTGTCCAATCTTATCCCGACTTCACAATAGAGCTCTGCCAATTCCGAATAATTGGAAGATTTATTCTTGTCGCTGGCGATCTCCTGTTCCAGATACTCTTTCACTTTATCCGCTATACCCAAAATATCACCTTTCTTCTTTTTATCATTGTATACCATAACTTTCCCGAGGAAGGACTCCATATTTTTCGCTATTTTCAGCGACTTGTCAAATTGTTCCAGAGCCAAATCCAGATTCCCCTGCATAAAATATATTTGCCCCTTCCCGCACTCCGGATACAAAGTTAATCCCAGTTCTATAGCACTCTCGAAATCCTCCAGGGCGAGGTCATAATTTCCTTTTTCCAGATACGCAATACCCCTGTTGTTATAAACATATTTATCGACACCGCCAACTTCTACCATTTTATTATAATCTTCTATTACCTGCTCGTAATCTCTTATTTTTCCGCCTGTATATGCCCGGTGGAAGAGGGCTATTTTATCTTTAGGATTGAATTCTATTGCTTTACCGAAATCCGATATTGCTTTTTCATAATCTTTCATCAAGTCATACGACAATCCTCGCATGTAGTACGCATCACCGCTCTTCGGATATATCTTTATATACTCGCTATAATCTTGTATTGCTTTTTTAAGATCCCGCCTCTCATAAAATATACCTCCGCGTCGATATAAAGCATCACCCTTCTTCGGGTCCAATTTCAAACACTTATTATAATCTCTAAGAGCAGAATCCTTATCACCTTGTTTTGCATAAAGATCTCCCCGGTTCTTATATGCCATAATAGCGCATTCCCCGGTAGAATCAATTTCAAGCGCCTTATTAAAATCCTTCATGGCTTTGGCATACTCCTTGTTTTCCACATAGCCGGCACCTCTATTGTTATACGCAAAAGGAAATTTGGGATCCAGCTCAATACTTTTACTGTAATCAGCCATGGCTTTAATTTGATCACCATTAAGGTTGTTAGTCCTCCCCCGGTAGAACCAGGGACGGTAGTAGTTCGGATTTACTTCTATTGACTTGTTTAATATCTCTATCGCTTTATCATATTTGCCTGTCCACCTAAAAGTGAACCCGTACTCACAGTAGGCCTCACCGAGCGCAACTTTCACCATTTCATCTTTTGCATCGTTTTTATATACCTTCTCCAGATCCGCTATAGCATTTTCATATTGTTCAAGCGCCGTATATAGCACACCCCGTATCTTAAGCGCCTCCAGATCTTCCGGGTTTTTCTTTATAATATCGGTATATTTATCAATTGTCTCCGTAGTCTTATTGCCCTTCAAAATTTCAACTATCAACGCATTGACTTCAGCAGGCGTTTTAGCAAAGACATTGCCACTATTAATAAAGGCACACAAAATAACACCGATTAAGTATTTAGAGTATTTATTCATTTCCACTCCAGAATTTTGTTTGTTTCACCGCATCATTAAAATGATAGCATATTAACCATATTCAAAACAAACAAAAAAGGGCTGCTCAAAAGAGCAGCCCTTGAATTTTCAAGCTATCCTTACTTTACATTATACTTAAATGCTTCCCCTATGGCATCTTTTTTTATTTTATCGTCTATGGTTACGGGAAGTTCGAACTCCTGTTTGGGATAAATCCAGTCGGGGTCTTTAATTTTATCCCTGTTTGTTTTATAAAGGAGGGGCCAAAGGAACGGATCATCCAGCACCTTTCCGTCTTTGGAGATATTCCAGAGGTTATCCCCGCTTTTTACCGTATACCTGCCGACAGAAGCTGCAACACAGGCGGATTTGGCGGCTTTCGCATCATCAGAGGCCTTACCTGCATAATCAATCGCTTTAATATAATCCTTTTCGTCAAAAGCCGCTATGGCTTTTGTAAGATTATCTACCGCAGACTTTATCAGTTCGGGAGCGTGCTTTTTTGCTCCGGCTTTTAAAGCATCTTCAATATCACTTTTTGCTTCGGCTATAAGCGTCTCCGCTTTTTTTATAAGCTCGCACAGTTTTCTGGCTTCAGCGGCTTCTTCATAAGCTTTTTTTGCCGACTCTAAAACTCCGGGATAATCTTTTTCAATATTCTTTTTTTGCGCAGCCAGAAGGTCTTTAACTGACGCAACAAACAGGTCTGCCGCCAGCTTTTCTGCTCCCGCCTCCCGCGCAGCTGTTACTTCTTTTTCAGCTTTCTCCATCATGATTACAGCCAGTGCCTTTGTCTTAGCCGCCCTGGCATCTTCCAGAGACTTTCCTGCAAACGTAACCGCGGTAGCAAAGTCTTTTTTCTCCAGAGAATCTTCCGCCACTACCAGCTTTGATTCCGCGGAATCCAGGAGTTCTTTCGCAAGTTTTTCCGCACCTGCTTCTTTTGCCTCTTTTATAGCCGCTTTCGCTTCGGCAATAAGCATTTGCGCGTCTTTACCCTCTTTCACCAGCTCCTTATTGGCCGCGCAGCCAAAAAAGAAAAAAGAAGAGACGAGCAGAAATGTGAATATACGTTTCATAAAATACCCCCTCGAAATTAAAAAATACAAAGTACGAATGACAAATTACAATATAATGAAGGCGAAAAACAAATTTCGCCCAAATACATATTATTAAATTTAGCGGAAGTTTTATCCGCTTACCTAATATTGTCCTTTGTAATTCGTACTTTGTACTTCTTACTTAGCTTCTATCGTTTTCTCTATTTCTTTTAGTTTCTCTGTAACATCACTTGAGACCAGGAAAACTGATTCACTACTATCTATTTTAGCATAATATTCGGAATTTACAACATCTCCGAGGAATATTTTTGCTTTAAATTTCTTTTCGTTATTTTCCATGCTGTACAAAGTAATTGCGCAGGACGGGTTTTTTAAACCGTATTTTTCGAATTTTTTTCCGGAGTCATCCACGAAGGATTTGGCCTCCAGGGTTATTAAACTTCTTACAAAATTAGCGTACGGAACTTCCACACTCTTAGCTCCCGCGGGCTTGTCCCCGGACTTGTCCCATGCGGACAATACCGGTTCCGTCAGAGAATATTTACCGCTGCCGCTCTTTTTGGCAACCAGCTTCTTTTTGCCTTTCATAATCTCTATTTCATTAAAATCACTTTCGGTAAAATACAGAAGCTTCTTTTCCCTGAAATCGTTATAGTTTTTATCAGCGCCTCTCAAATAAGCGGTATCTATAGAGTAGATTACGGGAGAGCCGTCGAGTTTTGCGTAATCTTCATCTTTGGTCAGGTGTTTTTTTCCGATAAAAACCGCGATCTTCTTCTCTCCGATACTTGCAGTAAGTATAAACCGCGGAGCAGAAAGGCCGTATTTCTTCAGATCGGTTCCGTTGTCATCAACAATGCTTTTGGCCTTTAACTCCTTCATCGATTTGAGGAAATTATCAGTTTCCTCTCCCTTTGCCTTAAACCCGTAAGGACTTATAACCCATTTTTTATCTTCACCTTTAACAAGAGAGAATTCTTTAGTTTCATATTTCAGATCAATTCTGCTGACTTTTTCTGTTTCTATGTCAAAAAGGGATTTTTTCCTGAGGCTATCCGTGGTCTTTATGAGGTTCTCAATGGAAAAGCTGTAAGCGATATAAACATCCTTCCCCTCTTTGTCTTTTACATAATAGAAGGTTCCGGTCGGGTTTTTATCGCCTATCAGTAAGGTTTTCTTCTTTCCGTTCTTTAACGAAAAGATCACGGCATTAGACGGATTTTCCAGGCCGTAATCCGCCAATACTTCCGGTTTTTCCAGTTTCCGGTCTATGGATAATGCCGCGAGATTGGTAACTACCGCGTCAACTTCAGTCTTCTCGATTTCGTACGGTTTTGGTTTTACCATAGCCCAGTCATTACCGTATTTTTCGCAAAGCACGGACTCTTTTGTGATATTGTTTACCAGATCAAAGGACTTCAAATCCTCTTTCACGAGCTCAAATATTTTTATTTTATTCCTGTCCAGCTTATCACCCCGGTCCAGATACAGACTCACGCCGACAAGTACAACCAAAATCCCGGCTACGATCCAGGTAGATAGAAACTTTTTCTTTTTTTTAGGACTCATTAATGCCTCCGGTATGAAACTCTACGTCTATAAAACTCTATTTTTTCCGTCTTTTCAGGAAAACCAGTATTCCTCCTACAACCACGATAAGCGGGGTCACTATAATGGTCATAACGAACATGATCATCCACTGCGCACCGGTCAGGGACTGCAACGAACGCATGTCTATGGTTTTCGGCCTTATAGATATCTTCGACCCTTCATCTATCAGCCAGTTAACGGAGTTTACGAAGAGGTCCAGATTGCCCTGCATTCCGCCTATTCCGGCCGGAGCGTTGGTAGCAAAATCCGAATCCCCAATCACAACAAGCTTCATCTGTTTTGGAGTATCTTTACTTTCGCCTTTGAGATCCTTTTTATTAATATACTCCATAACCGCCCAACCTAAACAAAGCGGCGGCTTCACATCTTTATCATCCTCTTTAGGTCCTGGAGCGACTTTAAGGCTCTGAAAATCCGTTTCCCCCCAGCTTGCGTCGGAGGTAATCATTAACCTGTCTTTAGAGTAAGCCCTTGTTCCTTCCCTGCCGGTATCCGAAATAGACCTGCTGGCCGGGAAAAACACGGGTATCCTGTTTTTGATGAAAGGTTCGGTAATAATATGCTGCTGCCACTCCGGGATAGGCGCGCCCGGATCTTTTACAACTATCATATTAAGGAAGGCCTTGGGATCCACTACAAAATCATTATCCAGGCGTAAATTCCAGTTAAGGAGTAATTTCTCAAAACCCGTAAACACGAACGGGTCAAAGAGCATAATTGCCTTACCGCCTTTATCCAGGAAGGTTCCTACCAGTTCCACTTCTTTGGTCGCAAAGGAAAATTGCGGGCCGCCAATGACCAGTACGGTGCAGTCCTCGGGAATTTTCCCCTCTTTCATCAGGTTGATACTTAACACGTCATAATTGTCATTCCCCAGCAGCTGT
>MFGS01000020.1:1637-7578 GCA_001778355.1 Candidatus Firestonebacteria bacterium RIFOXYA2_FULL_40_8 | reverse complement strand
CCCTTCCGTAAAATAAATAACCTTTTTCTTCGCTTCGGAAACAGAAAGAATCGCGTTAATAATTGCCTGCTCGCCCTTGAACTCTCTGGTCCTGTCATAAGCGCTAACCACGTCTTTTTCAAAGATATCTTTTCTCTTATCGCCCATTTCGACCACGGTTATATTATAATCCGTCACCTTAAATGCGGAAGCGGCAGCTTTGTCATAATCCAGGTCCAGGGTTTTTATTTTTATTTTAGAGTTCTTCTTCGCCACATCTTTAAGAAGCTCCCCCATGTACCGGTCAAACCCCGTGTTTTTCTTCACAATAGCCGTAATACGCACTTCCTCTTTAAGCTCTTTCAGTATCTTAATTGTCTGAGGGGATAAGCTGTACTGTTTATTTGCCGTCACATCATACTGCAGGTTAAAATTACCGAGAATTTTCGAAACAAACCAGAAACAGCCGAGAGTAAAAACCACTATCAAAATAGACGCTGTTCCGTATTTGGTGTTTCTTTTACTGAAAATATTTTTAATACCGTCAGCTATATTTTTTATAATATTTTTCATATTTACCACCTCTTCCATTCAAGACGTTTTACCGTGATAAAAAGAAAGAAGAAGATCAGCGAGGCATAATAGAAAATGTCACTTGCGCTGATCACGCCTTTGGAAAGATTATCCAGCGGTTTAATAAGCGACAGCGAACCGAGGAAATTCCCTATCCCGCCCGGCACAATATCCACCATCCAGCCGATTATCCAGAAGAAGATCAAAGTTACCATTCCGACAACCGCGGAGATAAGCTGATTTTCGGACAAAGAAGAAGCAAAAAGCCCGATAGCCAGACACGCAGCTCCGTTAAGGATAAAACCAAGTACACAGGTAAATACAGGCCCCATATCCGGTGTTGCAAAAAGCAAAAGATATAAAGGGTACTGAAGGAAAAACACGGTGGTTACAAGATATAAAAATATTGATCCAAGGTATTTGCCGATTACAATATCGGTCACGGTTATCGGAGAGGTGAAGAGAAACTCGATAGTTCCGAGTTTTTTCTCCTCCGATAAAAGCCGCATCGAAAGAATTGGAGACATCAGCATGAACACAAAACACATATTCATAAGAAAGCCCCGTACTTCCGCAACCCTCGACTGAAAAAGTATCGAGTAGTACATGAATCCCGAGATAAGCAGGAACATTCCGATGATCACATAAGCCACGGGTGAAACGAAATATGATTTAAGTTCTCTTCTGGCAATAATAAGCGCTTTATTCATATTATACCTCCTCCTTCGTGGTCAGTCTCAAAAACACTTCTTCGAGACTCAAGCTCGAGCTTTTCATCTCTAGAATAACCCAGTCATTTTTTACGGCTGTCTTAAAAAGCTCTTCGCGGATATCTTTAACGCCGGAGCGGACCACCTTTACCACGGTTAAGCCGCCTTCCAGGGAAACCTTCACTTCACCCAGACCTTTTATCTTTCCGTACTCTTTTTCAACGTCTTCCGGCTCCTGTTTTCCTTTTAATTTAACCAGTACGGAGTCGCCGCCTTCCGCTTTTCTGGATAACTCTTCCTGCGTATCTTCCGCGACTTTTGTGCCTTTATCAATGATAACTATTTTATTGCAGGTCATCGCAACTTCAGGAAGTATGTGGCTGGAAAGAATAATAGTACGTTCCCCCGCCATATTTTTTATCAGCTGTCTTATTTCAATAATTTGTTTCGGATCCAGTCCCCTGGTGGGTTCGTCCAGTATTAAAACCTCGGGATCATTCAGGAGCGCCTGAGCCAGACCTACTCTTTGTTTATAACCGCTGGAGAGCCGGCCGATGATACGGTCTTTAACATCTTTAATTCCGGTGAGCTCCATCGCTTTATGAATCGTACGGTTACGGTCTTTTTTGGGAGCGCCTTTTAACTGCGCCACAAAATCCAGAAAGGAATAAACCGTCATCTCGTAATAAAGCGCCGGGCCCTGTTGGCCTTCCTGCATGTATCCGATCCTCTTTTTCACTTCCAGCGGATCTTCCACTACATCAAAACCCGCGATCTTCGCGCTTCCCCCGGTCGGCTGGAAAAATCCGGTAAGAATTCTCATGATAGTGGTCTTGCCCGCGCCGTTAGGTCCGAGCAGTCCGAGTATCTCGCCCTTCTCCACGGTAAAAGAAACATCTTCCACCGCCTTCGTCGGGCCGTAAAACTTCGAAAGATTTTTAACTTCGATCAAGATAAACCTCCCTTATAACAAAAAGTACAATGTACAAAGTACGAAGTACAAAGTTTTTAAATTAATGTGTTATTATTATATTGGCAGAGCTTTTTCTGCCTACCTTAAATTGTCAATCGTCATTCGTCAATTGTAAATGTATTTGCTAGACAGTGTTTTCCTTCAAATTGTTCCCAATTTGACCTTTAGTCGCCTTTTTTCAGCTCATTCAGCACGTTCAAGGCTTCTATGGGACTCAAGGCATTAACGTCTATTTCTTCAAGCTTTTCAAGGAGTTTTCTGCCTTTGTCATCAACTACCGGTTTTTTGGAGTCGAAAATTGAAAGCTGTGAGATAACGCCTGAGCCGCCTGCAAGCTTGGATTTACCTTCTTTATCATAATTGGCTTCTTCCAGATTGTGGAGTATTTCTTTGGAACGCTTCAGAACTTCTTTTGGAAGTCCGGCTAAACGGGCAACTTGAATACCATAACTTCTGTCCGCCGCGCCTTCGACTATCTTTCTTAAAAATATTATCTGGTCGTTCCATTCTTTAACCATAATATTATAATTTTTAACCCGGGGCAGTGTCAATGCTAATTCTGTTAGCTCATAAAAATGTGTCGCAAAAAGAGTTTTCGCTCCGAGCTTTTTATTATCATGAATGTACTCCGCCACCGCCCAGGCAATACTGATGCCGTCAAAAGTTGCCGTACCTCTTCCGATCTCATCCAGTATGAGGAGGGATTTTTTTGTCGCATTGTTTAAAATATTGGCGGTCTCCAGCATCTCCACCATAAACGTCGATTGTCCGAGCGCCAGATTATCCGAAGCGCCCACCCTGGTAAAGATCCTGTCAACTACACCTATCTTTGCCGAATCCGCAGGAACAAAAGAACCTATCTGTGCCATCAGGACGATAAGCGCCGTCTGCCTCAAGTAAGTGGATTTTCCCGCCATATTAGGACCGGTTATTATGACCACCTGGGTATCCGTGTTATCCAGAATTGTATCGTTTGGCACAAAACCGTCTTTCACGATAAGTTCGATAACAGGATGTCTTCCGCTTTTAATTTCAATAATATCAGAATTATTTACTTCCGGCTTGATATATTTATTGACTGCGGCGGCCTCGGAAAAAGCACAGACAGCATCCAAAGAACCAAGGAGTTTCGCGTTCTCCTGCAATTTCGGAATACTTTTTGCAAGCTCTTCTCTCACCTCGCAGAAGAGTTGATACTCAAGCGAACTTATCTTCTCGTCGCTTGAAAGCACCAGAGACTCGTACTCTTTTAGCTCCGGCGTAATGAACCTTTCGGCGTTCGACAGGGTCTGTTTCCTTATATAATCTTTAGGCGCGTTCCCCATATTGGCTTTGCTCACTTCTATATAATAACCGAAAACAGAGTTATACCCGACTTTTAGCGAGTTTATACCGGTACGTTTTCTTTCATCTTCCTGAAATTTAGTTATCCAATCTTTCCCTCCCCGGCTGACATTTCGAAGCTTATCCAGTTCTTCATTCACTCCGTCTTTTATAATATTCCCTTCTTTTACGGATATTGGCGGATCTTCTTCAATTTTTTCTTCCAGCAGGAAAAGTTCGGTTTTAAGGAGCGCCAGGTCCTCTTTAATCTTCATTAAAATACCGGAATCAGATTTATTAAGAACCTCTTTTATCTTCGGAAGTTCTTTCAATGAGTTTTTAAGCGCAATAAGTTCACGGGCATTTACTGCCTTGCATCCTATCTTACCGCAGATCCTTTCAAGATCCGAAAGCCCGCCCAGCACCTTCCGCAGTTCCTGACGTAAAATATAGTCGTTTAATAGCTCTTCCACGCCTTCCTGCCGGCTTTCTATCTCCTTAACATCTATAAGCGGTTCCAGTATCCACCGTTTTAAAACACGCCCGCCCATCGCACTGCTGGTTTTATCCAGAACGTGAAAAAGCGTGCCTTCCTGACTTTTGTCGGCCATGCGTTCAAATAACTCAAGATTTCTTCTCGTCGCGCTGTCCACCAGCATAAAGGTACCTGGATTATAGACGCTAAGCTTGCTTAAGTGGGCCACAGACCCTTTCTGGGTGCTTTCCGCGTACTTTAGAGCTACCCCTGAAGCAGAAACAGATGCTTTATACTCAGAGATACCAAACCCGTCAAGTGATGCAATTTTAAACTGTTTCAGTAAAAGTTCTTTCGCCACTTCGCTGTCATAATAATAATCTTCTTCGTAACCGGTTAAAATACCGTTATTTTCAAGGTATTTATGGAGTTCGTCCCTGCTTTTTTCAAAAGAAGCCGGCAGTATTATTTCTTTGGGTTTAAATTTTGTCAGTTCATCATAAACAGAATCCAAACCGGCTTTAATACTGACTTCCGTCGTTAGGAGTTCTCCCGTGGAAATATCCAAAAACGCCAACCCTGCCGTTTCCCCTTCTATACATAACGAAGCAAGAAAGTTGTTAGATTTTTGCTCTAATAGGCCGTCTTCCAGCACGGTACCAGGAGTTATTATTTTCACTATCTCCCTTTTTACAAGGCCTTTTGCAAGTTTCGGATCTTCCACCTGCTCGCAGATAGCTACTTTATGCCCGCTTTTAATAAGCCGTGTAATATAATTTACAGACGAGTGAAAAGGAATACCGCACATAGGAACCGCATCGGATACCACCGTCTCACCCGGCTCTTTAGGATTTCTCCCGCCGCCTCTTTTTGTGAGTACGATCTGAAGAATTGAAGAAGCCAGTTTGGCGTCTTCAAAGAACATCTCGTAAAAATCTCCCAAACGGAAAAACAGTATCGCATCCGGATACTGCTTTTTGATCTCGCGGTACTGCCGCATCATGGGAGTCAGTGATTCATTTTTATCCATTAAAAGTCCTTCAGCTGTATAGCCCGTTTAAGTTTGCGCGCGAACTTCATAATTTCATAGGTGGACTGCACTTCTTTTACAAATTTCCTGGTTTCCGGAAAACCAATCACAGCAATGGCTCTGTCCGGATCCCCTCTGTAATTTTTTATCCATTCATCGGCGTTTTTTGTACCCGCGTTATAAGCCGCAAGCGCGAACACCATATTACCGTTGTACCGTTTTAAAAGCTTTACCATATAGTAATATCCCAGGTGAATATTTATCTCCGGATTGTAAAGGTCTTCTATATTTACAAAATCCACATTCAACTCGTGGGCCATTTCCTCAGCGGTATCCGGCATAAGCTGCATAAGCCCCACCGCCCCTTTTTCCGAGACCGCAATAGGATTGAAAGTACTCTCGGACTTTATGATAGCCGCAACGAGCAGAGGGTCCAACTTGTACTCTTTGGAGTATTTTTCCAGTAAAACATTGTGCGTTATCGGTGAAAGCGCAGTCCAGAACCAGTCACTCACTAAAAATAAAATAACCGTAAGCACTACAAGCACAGCGCTTAATATTATTATTTTCTTATTTCTCTTTTTTTTCATAATTATTTTTTTACCCGATAGACGGCAAGTCCGGCGTTGTCATCGCTGAAGATCTGGCCGAATGTTTCGTTAAACTCTGCGCTTTTTAATATTGAGAAGAGGTCGACTTTTTTATAACAGGAAAGACGTCCGGCTTCTCGTATATTTACTAAAGCCAGGGAGATATTTTCTTTTTTGATGACGTTGCTTAGGCCGCCTTCGCTTTTGGCTCTTTCGAGATATTCAACGAGCGGCACCTTATCGTAATCGGTTCCGGCTATGAAAGGTTTTTTACAGTAAAACGCCCGG
>MFGS01000020.1:0-1630 GCA_001778355.1 Candidatus Firestonebacteria bacterium RIFOXYA2_FULL_40_8 | reverse complement strand
CGATAAAGAGAACTTTACTTCCGGGCTCGGTTTTAATTTTATTAAGAAAGTCCACAGCTTTGAAATATGGAAAAGGGTACGCGCCTCTCTGCTTGCTGAGATACTGTTCTTTCGTAACCTTACCGGAATATAGCGAGAGCGGATCCATGTTCTTAAAGTTAATATTTGAGACCCAAACGAAGTTACTTACAGCAATGACAGCAAGAACAGTAAAAACAGTGAAAGAATAATACTCATCCTTATCTTCCTTCAGGAAACCGGATAGGGCGTAGCCCAAATATACGGCAATAAAAATAAATCCGGGAATGAAAAACCTGGTTATTCTGGTCATGCTCACCCAAAACAGTGTTGAAATCACTATAAATACCAGGAGTGCTTGCAAGGGCTTCTTTTGTCTTCCTTTTTTAAGAAAAGGCCAGAAAAGAAAAGGCAGGAAAGCAAGCAGTGCCGGCCCCAGGTTCATACTCGCAGAAGGTCTGGATAAACCTTTAGCCCAGGTTATTGTCAAGGTCCAGGGAAGCTGAAGAAAATCTCCGAAAGACTTAACAGGAGCACCTGTTTGCTCCGACAAAAGTTTAAGCATTCCCGGGGTCCCGGCAAGATACGGGGAAACCGGATTGCCGAAGAATAAATAATTTTTAATCAGCCAGGGTATTATAGGAATAAGGGCGAAAAAGAAAAAGACGGCAAACGCTTCCGGAGCTTTTTTAAATGCTTTGTTCTTAAAACAGTAATAAATGAGAACTGAGACAATACCGACGGCGTAAATAAGACCGGAGTACTTTATCCCCATGCCAAAACCGGCAAAGAGTCCTGCAAGCGCAAGAGTTTTGTTCTTGCCGGTAAAACCTTTCTCCGCCGTGTTCACGACCAGGTAGAACGAAAGAAAGAACCAGAACGCCGATAAGGCGTCCACCTGCGTGTTTATAAGATTAACCGACGCCAGAGGTATAATACAAAAAAGTGCGGCGGCAAATAAACCCGCCTGACGGCCAATATATTTTTTTGAGAACGAGTATACCGAGACCAGAAGCAGAACGCCAAAAAGAAAATTAATGAGCTTTGCCGTCACCGGGCCGTTTAAAACAAGCCCCACCAGATATAAAAGTTCCCCGTTGCCCGGAAAACCGGAGAAGATATTATACGGCATAGGAGTTATTCCGTGATTAAGTATATAGGAAGCCGGTACTGCAAGGTGGTACTCCAGAGAGTCAAAGAACGTTTCCGGTGTTAGAGCCAGAAATAGGTTTGCCAGCATAAAAATACCGATAATTACAAGTAATACCCATTCCCCCCCGCTGTATTTCTTCGGTTCGAATTTGATTCCCGAAGGATTATGGTAAAGCTCAAAGAGGGCATAGAGGCAAAGGACAATAAAAGCCGTAAAAATAACCCACTCATAAAGAATCCCGAGTACTGCCAGTACAAAAACAAAAGCCGTAATAACAGAAAAGCCCGCCGCGGCGGAAACCGCGAAAAATCCGGGAGTGTCAAAATCTTTTTTTATCGAGTTTACAAGTTTTCTTCCTATAATATAGGAAACAGCAAACAGGAAGCAGGCAAGAAAAATCTCGATTAAAACTTCAATTAAAAAAGAAGAAGCGCCTTTCGGTTCAAAGCCCGCGGGGAA
>MFGS01000019.1:13075-15160 GCA_001778355.1 Candidatus Firestonebacteria bacterium RIFOXYA2_FULL_40_8 | reverse complement strand
ATCTACCACTACCGCTACGCCTGCAAAGAAGGCACCAGAAGCGTCTTCGAATTCAAAGTATCCCGCCATTACATATCGACATTCTGGTACGAAACCAGCGAAAAAGACATGCAGCCCACAGACTGTAAGACCTTGGAAGAAGCCTTCCTATTGTCGCAAAAGCTCTCCGAAGCCCTGCTCAAACGCGACTACACAATAATAAGATAAGTTCAATCTCCAATCATCAACCAGTTATTAGCTATTAGTTATCGGCTCTTTTTGTCATCCCGTGCCGGGACACGGGATCCAGCGTCTTTTTGCTTTTCTTTCTGCAGTGGACAAAACCATTTCGAAACGCTAAGTTACTTAAAATAATTTCTCAAGGGGCAATAGATGGAGGAAAAAATGGGTAAACAATACAGTAGCGTCCTGGAGATGTTAAAAGGAACCGGTGCCAGCAAGAGAACAATAAAGGCCGTAGAGAAACTGATAAAAGAGCGTACTTTGGTGACACACCTCATTACCTTAAGGTGCCAGCATAATATGACTCAAAAAGAGCTGGCTGATAAGATAGGATGTACACAAAGCCGTGTGTCGAAGATAGAGTCCTCCATGAACAGAGAGATCGTTGTCGGCGATCTGTTGGATTACGCAAAAGCGCTAAATCTCCGTCTTGAAATAGGTTACAGGCATCCTTCCGAAAAACTGGTAGATTTGATAAAATACCACGCTTTTAAAATAGCAAGATACCTTTCTGAACTCACAAAACTGGCAAAAGACGATGCCGATATAAAAAAAGGTGTTCGAGATTTTCATAAAGAAGCTCAACATAATTTAAACAGGTTTATTAATGACAGCCTGAACAAATTAGACGGTAAACAAATGGAACAAAGAAGCGATTACAAAACAATCCATATCTCCGCCCCGCTGGAAAGCTCGGAATTTGCTATGTCAAAAAAAGCAGTTTAGAGCGTTTTCAACTGTTTTAATATAGTTTACCTTCGGTAAAATCTTGTTTAGTCAAATGACGCATCTCTTACCGCGCCTCTGTTTAGTCTTTAAAAGCATCAAATATTGTGGTAAAATAACAAAATCAAAGCAAGTTAGTGTATTCGGGAGTAAAAATCTCAAGGGGATTAAGGAGCGGGATGCGGAATTAGCAAAAGGGTAGGGACAAAATGTCCATACCCTTGTCGATTGCTCTATGTGGGGGCGGTCTTCGCTCTTGTTTGCTCTTCGGTGTTTGATTTTTAAAGCTTTTTCAGCTGTTTCAGTTGTCGATAATTTGTCGACAACTGAAAGTGGAAAATGCAGTTGTAAAGGATTGCCGGTTTTAAGCCTCTCGAAATCGAGAAGGTAATGGCTTGACAATAGGTCTAAAATATACTATACTAACGTATAATATAAGAATAATACACACTATACTGTAGTATAGTAATGGAGAGGCGTGAAATGCAGGAAGTATTGAACAGGTACAATCCCTGGTGGGATAAGGGCTATGCTTTTAAAGAGTATATTGACAGGCCGGGAATTACCGACAAGCTTAGTGGGCATCTCTCTTCAAAGCATATTATTTTCTTAACGGGACTGCGCAGGGTGGGAAAAACAACCTTGTTGAAATTAATTATAAAAAAACTGCTTGAAAGCGGGATAAAACCGGAAAAAGTGCTTTATGCCAGTCTTGATGATTATCTTTTGCTCAAATACAATATTCAAGAAATAGTCGAGGCTTTTAGAAACATGCATAAAATAAGCCGCTCAGAGAAGATTTACCTGTTCTTTGACGAGGTAACTTATAAAACAGGTTATGAATTACAATTAAAAAATCTGTATGATTCGGAAAATGCGAAAGTCTATGCGTCTTCTTCAAGTGCTTCGTTATTAAAACAGGATAAAGCCCTGCTTACCGGCAGACATTACACGCTGGAAGTTATGCCTCTGGATTTTTTGGGATATATGTCCTTTAAGAATATCTCGGTGAAGAAAACTGACGCCTTTCTTTTAGACGGGTATTTTGAAGATTATATGAAAATGGGAGGCCTGCCGGAGTATGTGCTTGAGGGCAATCCGGATTATCTCCGTGAACTTGTTGATAACATTATTTCA
>MFGS01000019.1:0-13055 GCA_001778355.1 Candidatus Firestonebacteria bacterium RIFOXYA2_FULL_40_8 | reverse complement strand
TAATGTTAGGAATACAGGGGTGCTGAAAGACTATTTTCTGCTCCTTATGGAAAGATGTGGCAAGCAGTTAAGCGTTAATAAGATCGCTAAAATCCTGAAACTTCCCGCTGATAGCGCGAGAAGGTATTTTGATATGTTCACGTCCACCTATCTTGTGCATGCAATTACGAGATACGGAAAGACGAACGAGACTATTCTTTCTCCGAAGAAAATATATGCGGCAGATCTTGGCATAAGGACTTTATTTACGGGCTTCAGGGATAAAGGAAGTTTGTTTGAAAACTACGTGTTTCTTAAAATAAAAGACAGGAATCCCTCGTATATTTATAAAGACAAAACAGAGCTCGATTTTATTACTGCGGATAAGACGCTGATAGAAGTGAAATACCACGATAGTATGAATGAAAAACAACAGGCGCTGTTTGATTCGCTTAAAACAAAAAAGAAAATTTTAATAAACAGCCCGAAAGAACTTTCTAAATTGGAGTAAGTCTGAAATTAAGCAGAATTTTGTTAAAGCTAGTGTCGCGGTAATTAACTGTTAGGAACTCCATAATAGTTCAAGTAAAGAAAAATTCAGTCGTAAAGGATTGCCGGTTTTAAACCTATCGAAATCGATAGGTTTAAGAGTAGTTTAATTTCTTTAGTTTCTTTGGATTTTGCCGGTTTTTTGTAGTAAAATGAAAGAAAGTGAAGTCGTGACAATTTGTCACGGGTTGAAGTTACCTGAGCGGGACAGTAAGAAAAACAAAGTGTTCCAATACCATGTAGAATTAAGGGTGGGTACAAACTGTACATACCCTTTCAAAAAAACAGCAAAAAAGTAATCACCAAAGAAAACTACAAAAAGCTTGCGCAAAATATTAAAGCAATAAAATAGTTCCGGTGAAACCGTTACAAAATGTAACGGTTTGAAAATGTTCGCTGCTGACGGTAAGTAGTAGTAGTCTTGTTTTCTTGTCGTCTTGTACTCTTGTTAGCTTGTCGCTTGTCACTGTTTCAAGGAGTTATCATGTCCGACATTAAGCATTTAACCAAACATATCATTTCATTCCGTGATGCGCGGGATTGGAAACAATTCCACAACCCAAAAGACGTAGCCCTCTCCATGGTGCTAGAAGCCTCGGAACTTATGGAACACTTCCAGTGGAAAACGATACATGAAGTAGAGGGGTATATAAAGAAGAACAAAAAAGCAATATCCGAAGAGCTTGCCGACGTCCTCTACTGGGTTCTCCTAATGTCCCATGACCTGGGAATAGACGTAAAATCCGCTCTAATTAAAAAGCTTGCGAAAAATAAGAAGAAGTACCCGGTAAAGAAGGCGAAAGGGAAGTATACGAAGTATGATAAACTGAAATAAAAATGGATTTCGGCGAACTTATAAACATAAAAAAGTACTTTAGATTTACCGGACCGCCTGAACACTGGTTGACGGCTATTAAATATATGACATGGGGTCTGGAAGAGAAATATAAAGAAAGATGGCAGGAAATTCAGCCCGGTGATATATTTTTCATACACAGCACCGGTTCAAATAGCTCACTTTTTAAAAACGCTAAATCAGGGATTCTTGGCCTTGGTATTGTTGCGGCAAACTTCTCTATTAAAAATGATTTTCTTTGGTTGAGAGAGCATCTGGACAAGAAAAATTATTGGCCTCTGTTAATTCCTTTCTCTGAAATATATATCTTTAGTGAGCTGTCCTCGCTCGACAGCTGGGATGCTTCTAAAGTAGACGAGAAATCTAAAACTGAGAAACTAATCTCTGAATTATTAAAACAAGCTATTCCAATATCTAGCATTTCCGGATTCCCTCAAATGGGTAGTTTTTCTAAGGTTTCAACTGATGTTGCAAAGCAAATACTGTTTGATAATAAACCTCTGCATTTGTATTCTGCAGATTCTGAAAGCAGTGTTTTTGAATCAAAAAGAACAGAACTTACTAAAGTCTCAAATGCTGTTGAAGCATTAAGGTATGAAGGAACGTTATTACCATTTGATAATATAAGTACCAGAACAGTTGCCGGAGAATCCCATTTTACCAGGGATAATGAATTGTTGGCAAGGGCAGAGAAGTCGCACAGCAGTATAATCAATCGGTTAATCGGTATATTTCAAAGTAGAGGGTACGAGACCCTTTCAAACAGAAATGTTGACCTCTATGCTCATAATAAAGAAAAATCCTTCCTTTTTGAAGTAAAAAGCACCGAAAATAACAACTTCCGGCCTCAAGCAAGAAAAGGTGTTGTCCAATTACTTGAATACGAATATTTTGAAATATCAAAATACATCTCAGACAAAAACTACAACTTTAAAGAAAAGTACGACCTTTTAATCCCGTCCAAAATACCCAAAGATGACAAATATATCAACTTCATCAATGATCTAGACATAGGTGTTGCCTTGGCAGACGGTAACTCCTTAAAACCAATTGGTAATGATTTTGGATTTTCAAAGATATAAGGTATTTTACAATCAACAGCATATATTTTTAAGTGGTTTTGTAGTAAAATACTAAAGTAACTTGTTTGGGTGAAAAAGAGGAGGGAAAACCATGACAAATAAATTGAAAAACGATATCAAAATGGTTGTTGAGTATTTATGGGAAGAAGAAAAAAAGCATTATTCGTGTGGGCGATCAAAAAATCATATCTTTATAGTATTAAAAAGATTAGCAAAAGCAGCAGGTCAGTTCAAAGCTAAAAAGCAATATGGGTAAAATGAATTTAAGATTCAATGGAATATTGGCCCAAAATTATTCTAGTCCTTCCCAAAAGATAAGAGTGTTGACTGAGGATTGGGTTCGCCGTTCTATATTTTGTCCAAACTGTGGAAATTTGGAAATAAAAAAGTACAGAGATGGTAAACCGGTTGCGGATTTCTATTGTGAAAGTTGTAAAGAAGATTATGAATTAAAGAGTAAGAAAGGCTTGATGGGTGATAAAGTTATTGACGGTGCATATAGGACGATGTTAGAAAGATTAACAAGCAATAATAATCCAAACTTCTTTCTTCTTGATTACGATCTGCTTAATTTGGAAGTTTCAAATCTTGTTGTTATACCCAAATACTATTTTGTCCCGAATATAATTGAAAGACGAAAACCGCTCTCTTTAACTGCTCGACGTTCAGGTTGGGTTGGATGTAATATTTTGTTGAAGGATATACCTCAATCCGGAAAAATATATTTTATTAAAAATAAGATAGCTGAGAAAAAAGAAAACGTAATAAGGAATTGGAAGAAGACTCTTTTTTTGAAAGAAGAAAAAGAAATAAGTGCTAAAGGTTGGCTTTTGGATGTTATGAAATGTATTGAAAGGATAGGTGATGGCAAATTTACACTGGATAAAGTTTATAAATTTGAGAGTATTTTAAAGGAAAAACATCCGGAGAACAAACACATAAAAGACAAGATTCGCCAGCAATTGCAGGTATTGCGAGACAGAGGTTATTTGAAGTTCATTTCAAGGGGGAGGTATAGTCTTAAATAATATATGAGATATTATATTTTTCTTACGAAAGAAGGTTTTACAGAGACACCAAATAATGAGAATATAGAAAATTTACAAGTATTGGGAACGTCCAAAGGTGTTAATGAAAGAGAAGCCTTTAATAGTTTTGTTAAGGAAAACAATTATATTTTCGATACAGAATTTAATGAAGTAATAGCACTAGAGTTGGCAAGTCAAAAAGAATACTATTTTAACTTGAAAAACTATGGATAAATCATTAGACTCGCAAATACGAGCAGCGCTTTTCCTCTGGCTTAGCGAACGCTTTGCCAGGAATGGGGGCATTTTTACTCGTGTGGAGCTGGAAAGGGAATTTTTTTTTGAGGGGAAGGTTGTTACGCTTATTGGGGCTTCTGGAATTTGGTTTCCTAAAGGGTTTGATATTCCTATCTCGATTACGACTACAACAAAGGGATTGTACCCTGATAAATATGAAAATAATATGTTGCGTTATAGTTATCAAGGTGATGATTTTAGAAATAGATTTAATGTTGGATTGAGAAAAGCATTTGAGAGTAAAATTCCTCTTGTTTATTTTAGAGCGGTTGTACCTGGAAAATACGAAGCACTTTGGCCTATGATAATAAAAAGAGATAATCCAAACGAACTCTGTATTGAGGCAGATCTTGCCCAGGTTTATGTAAATGAACAATTTAAAACTCTCGAGGTGTCCGAGGTAATAGACAGAGAGTATGCTAATGCTACTGTTAAAACTCGCCTTCATCAACCGGCTTTTAGATTTCAGGTGCTGAAGGCATATAATGACACTTGCACTCTTTGTGGACTTAAACACCCTGAACTTCTTGATGCGGCGCATATCATAGCTGATAGTGATCCTGATGGAAAACCTGAAGTGCCGAATGGGCTTTCGCTTTGTAAAATTCATCATGTTTCCTATGACAAAAAGATAATAGGAATAACGCCTGATTATGAAATTAAAGTTTCAGATAAAGTCATGAAAGAAAAAGATGGACCAATGCTAACTTACGGGCTTCAATCTATGAATGGACGAAAACTAATTTTACCATCAAAAAAGTCAGATAATCCCGACCGCGATAAACTAAAACGCCGTTGGGATGAATTTTTGGAATTTGCGGGATAATTAATCTATTTAGGAGCGTGAAAATGGGGCAAGTTGAAATATTAGAAAAACTTAATAAAGCGCTTCAAGAAAACATTCAAGAAGAAAGTAAAGTTGTTTATATACTTTCCAGGATTCGCAAATATTTAGAGTTAATGAATTTAAAAGGGGAATATAAGTATTTGAATTTCTATTGCAATCTGGCATTGCACTGTAGAATTAGTCGTGCGGAAAATGTAAATGAAATCTTTGAAGAATTAGTGGGTGAAGACAATAATGATAAATTCCTGAAATTTGGATATTTGCATGATGATTTAAAAAGATTTATTAAGAATAACAATCTTTCTCAGGATATATTTGTTTTAGAAAAATATTTGAATTTTGTAAATATTTTGGTAGATGTTTATTCCGACACGCCGATAGAAATAGGAGACCCGAAAATAAAAATTACTATTAAAAAGCCTTTAAGAAGAATTGATAAGGAAGTGTTTTCTGTTGCTTGTGAGATTATTTTTATTGATGCAAATGGAACCCAGAAAAGCAAAAGTTTTGAGGAAATTCATCTTGTATGAATTATTTAGATACAAAAACGAGGGATAGCCACCTTTAAAACAATGAAACGAGGATTTGTTTATGTTTTTTCTTGAAAATGAGGGACAGCTCCCTCAATAAAATGACTGCCAAAGGAAGAAATATGAATAAGATACAAATATTGTTATCGCTTTTTCTAACTTTCACTTTTGCTTCTTGCGGGAAAAATACCAATGCTGAGGCCCAAAAGCAAACGCAGAGAACAACAGATTTGTGGGAAAGAGCCCTGCTCCCGGTTGCAGAATTTAATGAAAATTGTATTACGGCTTTAAAACTTGTTGACGGCAAATTGTACATTGCTTCAACTATAAAAAACAAAGATTCCTACCTTGTTAAAGTATACATTTACGACACTATCAAAAATAAGGCTCAAGAAGTTATAGGTAAACTGGTTACGAATGGCGTCGACACTGTGACGGAAATAAGATATGACAAGAAAAATAATCAAATTTGGCTTACTACCAATGGTAACGGTTATCTTGCTGACTGCTACGATCTGAAACTCAATCTGGTTAAATGCTATAGCAATGTGACAAGTACCTCAAGAGTAGATTCTGATAGAGAGTTTCTGGAAAAACCGGACTACATGACCGAAGATCTTAAAAGCGAGATTGAGAGATTAAAACGGAGCTCTCTCAATATAGTTGTCCCTGATGACCAATGGGTGATTTTTGGCTATTTTAAAGGAAACGCGTATCTCTATTCTTGTGCGGAAAAAAAATCCACACTTGTTTATGATAATCACGATATTTATTATTGGCCTTCCTGTGGGGCTTTTAATAAAGAGAAAGCTTTTATTGGGTCAAGAGGCGGCGGGTTTGTTATTGTAAACACCTCGGATATGAAAATTAAGCAATATAAATTACCCGGCAAAGATATTATTAGTGCCCTTGCGGCTGATGATAAATATTTGTGGCTTGGGATCGGCGCTGCCGGTTTGTATAAAGCGGAAATAGATAAACTCTGGAAGTGAACCGAGAGATAGCCACCTTTAAATTGCAAATATTGTTAAAAAATCACAAACATCTACTTGTACCCGGAGATAAAAGTTGAACTATATTACAGCGTCGAAGCTTTATGATTATATTAAATGTCCGCATAAGGTTTGGCGGGATGTTTATGGACCAAATGAAGAGAAAATTGAGGAGACGAATCCGTTTGTGGAGCTTTTGTGGGAGAGCGGGGTGGCGCATGAGTTGGATGTTGTTTCGAAGCTTGGGGAGTATTTGAGTTTGAAGGACGGGTCTGCTGATGGCAGATTTATAAAAACAATTGAGGCGATGAAGAGTAAGGTGCCTTTGATATATCAGGGGGTTTTGAAGCATGGGAATCTGATGGGGATTCCTGATTTGCTTAGAAAATTGCCGGATGATACTTATCTTCCTGTTGATATTAAGTCCGGGGCGGGGTTTGAAGGTGTGGATGAGGAAATAGGGGAGGAAGGTAAACCAAAAAAGCATTATGCGCTTCAGCTCTGCTTGTATAATGACCTGCTAAACAAACTTGGGTTTGCGTATCATAAAAAGGGCGCTGTTATTGATATTGATAACGTTGAAGTTGAATATGACTTAAATGCTTTAACCGGAGTGAAGAGTAAAGAAAATTGGTTTGATATCTACAATAAAACTGTAAGAGAAGTCGAAGCTCTGGTAAATAATAAGAAGCAGAATAAACCTGCGTTAGGCGGGGTTTGTAAGCTGTGCCCCTGGCAGTATTCATGCAAGAAATGGTGTGAGGAAACAAAAGATCTGACTAATATCTTTTATCTTGGCCGAAGCGTCCGTGACAGGATGAATCAGGATGTTTCTATAGTTGATGTCGACAATTTTATGAAAATAGATGTCGAAGAAATAATGAAGCAGAAAGAGGAGAGAAAGAAAGCCGGGGATAAGAATTTCCTCTTCAGAGTAGGTAAAGACAGCCTGAAAAAATCAGTAAAGCGGGCAAAAGTATTATATCAGATTAAAAAACCTGTCGCTTATGAGAAAATTATATTTCCGAAAGTGGAGTATGAACTGTTTTTTGATATCGAAGATGACCCTACTCAGGGGTTTGTTTACTTGCATGGCGTATACGAGAGACACAAAGGGAAAGAAAGGTTTATTGAGTTTACCGCCAGGGAACTGTCGGATAAAGCAGAAAAAGAAGCCTGGAATAATTTCTGGAAGTATATTGACTCTCTCCCGAAAGACGGTTTTGCCGTCTACTATTATTCCGCGCATGAGAAAACCATGTATAAGAAATTGCAGAAGAAATATCCTGACGTGATATCAGCAGAAAAAGTAGAGTCTTTCTTCACAAATAAAAACGCTATTGACCTATACAGTTTTGTCTGCAAAAACACCGATTGGCCTCTCGGAAGCTACTCCATAAAAGCGATAGCGACATACATTGGTTTT
This sequence comes from Candidatus Firestonebacteria bacterium RIFOXYA2_FULL_40_8, assembly GCA_001778355.1. Classification (GTDB taxonomy): domain Bacteria; phylum Oederibacteriota; class D2-FULL-39-29; order D2-FULL-39-29; family D2-FULL-39-29; genus D2-FULL-39-29. Next base: position 5,469 of record MFGS01000019.1, on the reverse strand, counting down.
AAATGGCGTGACGAAACCCCCTCCGGAGCTCTATCCATCCAATGGTTCAACAAGTACCTTGAAACAAAAGACGAATCTGTGTTAAAAAGAATATTAGAATACAACGAAGACGACTGCAAAGCCACAATGGTATTGAAGGACGGATTGGAAAAGATAGAAAAAGACAGGTGCTAGGCGCTGGGTTCTGGGCGCTGGGAAGAACAGAAAACGGAAAGAGATGAAGTACGGATGCTTAGAGGCTCAGATGCGCGGCACAAGAGAGAGTGCCAATCGATAAGTTGAGCAAAGGTTAGATATCTAACCGTAAATCCTTTGCGAAATCCGCCTAGGCGGAAGAATTAATGTAAGGGGTGAAATTTTATGAGTTTTCTCGAGTACTTTCTCTTGGTTTTTTGGGCTTTACAACTCTTGAACTTTAGGGTATACTATGGACGTAAATAATGGATGATGCTACAATATTTACGCGTAATATTTGGAGAGGAGGTGAATATGTCCGGACATCCTGCTTTTGAAAGATACTTGACTGAACAAATAGCTAAAGACGTAAAAGAAAAGATGGTTTTCATTGGCGGCCCCCGGCAGGTGGGGAAAACCACTTTTGCCGGAGAAATAGGTAAAAAAGTATTTAAAGGTGAATACGAGTATTTGAACTGGGACAATATACGGGATAGAAAATTGATATTGTCAGGAAACATTGAGGCGGGTAGCAAATATGTCGTTTACGACGAGCTCCATAAATATAAGAATTGGAAGAATTACATAAAAGGCGTGTACGATAAAAATAAAGACAGAGTAAAGATAGCCGTCACAGGAAGCTCCCGCCTTGATATTTACAGAAAAGGCGGTGATTCGTTATTAGGCCGGTATCATTATTATAGAATGCACCCTTTTAGCATGGCTGAACTTCAAACTGTAAGGTACTCCGGAGAGCCTCTTAGGAGCCATCCGAAACCGCAAAAATTAATTAATACGGCTAAGATTTTTAGCAGGTTGATGAAATATGGAGGTTTTCCTGAAATATACCTGAAGGAAGATGCTTCCGGGCTTAGAAGGTGGCATAATGAGCGTAGTGATAGAGTAATAAAGGAAGATATACGGGATATTGAAAGTATAAAGGATATTTCTTCGATGCAGGTTCTCGTGGAGTTGCTTAAAGACGGTATATCCTCGGATCTCTCGGTAGAATATTTGTCCGAGAATTTACAAGTCTCTTTTAAAACAGTTCAAAACTGGCTGAATATACTCGAGCGGTTCTATTATATCTTCAGGATATATCCATTTCAGTCGAGCAGAATAAGGGCATTAAAGAAGAAATCAAAGCTGTATCTGTGGGACTGGTCGGAAGCCGGAGAAGAAGAGAAAAAACTTGAAAATATTGTCGCCTCTCACTTGTTAAAATTTACGGATTACCTGTATGATGCGTTTGGTTATAAAGCGTCCCTGCATTACATCAAAGATAAGGATCAGAGGGAAATAGACTTTCTGGTCGCGCTTGATAACAAACCCTGGTTTGCCGTTGAAGTCAAAACATCCTACAAGGAGATGCCTGCTTCATTGAAGTACTTCACTGAAAAACTGAATATACCTGTTTCGTATCTTGTTGTGCAGACACCGGGAGTAAATTTTATAAATAAATCAGGAATAAGGGTCGTAAGTGCGGATATTTTTCTGACCGGATTGGTTTAGCCTATACGGATTGTCCGCCAGTATTAATAGGCAAATCTTTTGAGGATCCTCCAATTATGTGGCGACATAAACGAGGGACAAGACAGCTACCCTTATAAATTAAAACGGTTTGATGTAAGGAGGGGTGTACTAAAATCTATTTTCTAATGTTGATTGTCGTATCTCGCTATGTCAACGCTAGTTGACATTTTACTATCCTACATATCGAGAAAAGCTTTGCTTTTTTTCTGCCATGCTTCATGGCCCGGTGTGAAAAAAAGAAATAAAATGACCCCCAACCGTACCTTCCCGGAATAGCAGAGAATCGAGCAATCGAAAGTAGAAAGTAGATGAGAGGAAGATAAAGAATATAGGGCAGGGGGAAGAGAACTAAGGTATGGGGTGAAAAATGGTTAGGGCTATATGTATTATAACGTAAGGTGTATTCCGCTAAATAACTATAAGTATAGTAGTACTTGACAAATAGTAATACTAACCCTTAATTAACTCTAATCTATTGACAATTTACCAATAATATATTATAATTTGCATGTTGGACAAAATATGTCTAATTTGTCCATTAGGAGAAATGTATGCTTCGTGATATAATATTACAAAATAAAGCAGAGAGGGATGAATACCTTTCTAAGCCGTTTATTTCAAGAGAAGATGTAAGTCTTCCCTCAAAATTGTTTGAGTCAAAGCTTATAAAAGTAATAACCGGAGCCAGAAGAACGGGGAAGTCTGTGTTTTGTTTTTTACTCTTGAAAGGGAGAAAATTTGGATATTTAAATTTTGACGACACGGAACTTCTCCAGATAAAAGACACCGATGAAATAATTAAAACACTTCACGAGATATATCCGGAAGCAGAATATTATTTTTTTGATGAGATACAAAATCTTCCCGGCTGGGAACTTTTTGTAAATAAACTTCAGCGTAGAGGCTATAATCTTATACTTACCGGGTCTAATTCTAAATTGCTGTCCGGTGAACTTGCCAGCAGTCTTACCGGTAGATATATTCCTGTAGAGATAATGCCTTTTAGTTTTAAGGAGTGCCTGCTGGCCGCAGGTTTGGACTCGGGAAAGGAAAAAATGAGTCTGCCTGAACACAGGGGAATGATCCAGCTGGCTCTGGAAAATTATCTAACCGAGGGCGGCTACCCGGAAGTAGTGGTTAACAAAGTAGCGGCAGATAAGTACCTGGAGACCCTTTTTGACGCTATCTTACTCAAGGATATTGTGAAAAGATATAGAATAAGAAAACATGACAATCTTATGGAGCTTGCATATTATTTGATGTCCAATGTCTGTTCTGAATATTCTTTTACGGGGATACAGGAAAACTTTGGTTTCAAGAGTAAAACAACCGTTCAAAAGTACATGAGGTATTTGGAAGATGTTTACCTGATGTTCGGACTTAATAGATTTTCATATAAAGTGAAAGAACAGGTTAACACTAAGAAAAAGCTATATATTCTTGATAACGGTTTTGTAAAAGCAAAAGCTTTTAAATTTTCTCCGGACAAGGGACATTTGCTTGAGAATGCGGTGTTTGTTGAGCTCATGAGGCGCGGCTATGAGCCCAATAAAGATCTTTTTTATCATAAAAATGCGGATAACACTGAAATAGACTTTGTGGTCCGTGAAAACAGAAAAATAAGCTGTTTGTATCAATGCGTCTATGATGTTACCGGTCTTGGCGTTAAGAATCGGGAAGAAAAGTCGTTAATAAAAGCGTCCAATGAATTAGACTGCAAAGATCTTATAATTCTAACCCGGGACTATGATGCTATTAAAAAGGTTGAAGGAAAAACTATTAACTATGTTTCTTTCTTGATATGGCTTCTAAGCCCCAATAACAGCCGCCCTTATAGCTGAAATGGTTTGACCGAATAATAAACAAGTGTAGTTGTCTTCCTTTAATGATCTGAAAACTATGGGTTAATAAGTTTTGGTGTAAGGAGGGAATTTGGAAACATTTGAATGGTATTCGAAACTGCTTAAACCTGCTTGGGCGCCGCCTTCTTGGATATTTGGTCCGGTTTGGTCTGTACTTTACATTATGATATTGATTTCGTTTGGAATGGTTTTTGTTAAGAGCTGGCGGAAGGAGCTTTCGTTTCTAATCGCCTTGCCTTTTATCCTCAATCTGCTCTTTAACTTTGCTTTTACACCGCTTCAATTTGGACTCCGGAGTAATCTCCTTGCGGCAGTGGATATATTACTTGTTCTGGTAACGCTTATCTGGTCTATGGTGTCTATTTTTCCCCATTATTCATGGATTACATATATTCAGATACCATATTTACTATGGGTTTCATTTGCAACGGTTTTGCAATTAACCATTACCGGGTTGAATTGGAAACAGTAGTAGACGCAATGACCTTTAAATGGGGGCAGAACCCTATTAAAAATTGCCGTTTATGAAGACCATGAAAGGGAAAGGGGAGCCGGTTCTGATTATGTTTATGAGGCCTATCTGAAAGCCGTGCAGGGTGTCCGTCACATTAATAAGACCTATCTGGATACCGACGAAGGATTGGGACTGGTTATATAGACCCCACTGAATACCTGTTGCTGTGTTACTGATATTTACTACACCCAGCTGAATTCCTGTCAGTCTTTCTGTGCCGCTATAGAGCCAGGATACCTGAATACCGTTAACCTCAGAAACGCTGTCTGCGATGAGGCCGAGATCAATTCCTATCACTACATTATCCTCCGGGATACTGATACCGGGAAGCAAAGAAAGCCTTATCGGAGTAGCTGCCGAAAGATCCTGACCCATACCGCACAGTACGAATACCGTCATAAGTAAAATGAAAGCGATTTTGTTTCTCATATGTGTTTTCTCCTTGTTGCTCTGTTAATTACTTTTTATTGCCGTATAAGACTTTAAGTTCTTCTACGGTCGGGAACTCCTTGTATAACTCGCCTTGAGGACCGGTAAAACCTTCTTTAACTTTTTTTATTATAACAGGAGTGTATCCGCCTTTTGAATTGGGGATATTTATGGTAGTAACATCTTTTGGTGCTATTACTGTAGGCTTTGGTGGTACGGGAATAACAAGAGAAGGGGCTTCGACTACTAAATAACCATAGTTGTTATACGGCTGGAAATATACATTATCGTAATAATAGTATCTATTGCCTCTCACTATAACGGTGGTATAGCCGGAGGGCAGTGTGCGAACGATTGCGCCGATAGCAAGAATAGGGATAACCGCATCAAACCAAAACCATCTTTGTCTATACCAACTGCCTCTGTTGTAATAATGGCCTCCATTTCCGCGGCTAAAAGAAAATACTTCGGATGAATATAGTAATGTAAATACCAGAAAAACACCCAGAACCACCCGTAATTTCAAAAAATTCTTTAACATTTATTTCCTCCTATGATGAATCTCACTGAAACTAATTTAAACTTATTAAAGTATTTTAGATATGTCGGATATCGTCATTGTATTGACCAAAATCCCACGGATAGATAGAGGCTTGGAGGTTTGGATGCTTGGAGGCTTAGCAAAAGAATAATGGCTGGAGAGAGAGAAAGGGGCCGGAAACTCGGGAAGAAAAAAATATTAAAAAACAATCAACAATGGCTATTGCCAGACCCGGGTTAATCCCGTATAATCAGGTCGTACACGGGGGAATGGAATTTGCGGATAAGATTAAAAATATTCAGATTTGCGGGTATTGCGGCTCCGGTTCTGTTCAGCTTTTTTATATTGCTGGGCGGATACATAAATCCGGACTACAGCTCATTTCGTGAGACAATAAGCACTCTTATTCAAAGAGG
>MFGS01000018.1:11071-15197 GCA_001778355.1 Candidatus Firestonebacteria bacterium RIFOXYA2_FULL_40_8 | reverse complement strand
TCCAACATGCGCTGCTACTTTTGAGGCTCCTAGAAAGAGTCCAACATGCGCTGCTACTCGTCAACTAGTGACTAATGACATATTTTGCTCTATCAGTAGTTAATCAAAACAAGCTTGCTTATTTAATGAACGCGGTAAAGTACCGCCGCGGAATATTATAAAAACAGAATACAAGTATATGTGAGGCGGAAGTTTTTCCGCCAACAATAAATAGTCAATAGTCATTAGTACTTAGTCAATTTTTATTTTGGAGGAGGCTTTTTGAAAAAATTTCTAATCCTGGTTTTGGCATTAACCTTCGCTGTACCGCTTTATGCAAAGACGACCATTCGTGCAGTGGCCTCACCTGCTAAGATAGTAGCAGGCGGAGAATCAAAAATCACGGTTTATTGTGTTGATGATAAAGGTTTTATAGTCAGAGGGGTTAAAGTAAAATTCACCGTGGTTGCCGGAGGCGGTAAAATAACCGGGTCTACGGAAACTTCAGACGGGTCCGGTACCGTTAAAGCTACGCTTATTACGGGCCCAAATCCCGGAACGAACGCGGTCAAGGTAGAATCCGACGGCGCTAATAATACAATGGCTACCGTAATCGGTGAATGGGCTCCGCCTACGGAATTTTCTGTTGTAATTGACCAGGCTAAACTGCCTTTTAATAAATCTGCCAATATTACGGTAACGGTAAAAGATGAAAAGGGCGGCCCTTGCAGAAATGCTGATGTAAAATTTACGGCGGTAGACCTTGCGACCGTGACGCCACCTTCGGCCAAAACAGACGCCGGCGGTGTTGTGAAAGCAGTGCTAAAAGTCGGAAAAAAAGCCGGTGCTTCAAGTGTCGATGTGACCGTAAGTACGCTCGATGTACAAAGCGCGGATTTTGAAGTCGTTGCGCCTGTTATGAATAATATCGCGGCTAATGCGGCGTCAACCACTATCGGTACCAGAGGTAAAACGGCCATTAAGGTTACAATACTTGATTCAACTAATGATCCCATGCCGAATATACCTGTAAATTTCCAGATTGAAAGCGGAGATGCTTCTTTGAATAATAACCAGGCTGCGACCGGTGCTAACGGGACCTGCCAGGTGGAACTGACTGCCGGTACTACACCCGGCTACGTAATTGTAAAAGTTTTAAATAAAGATTTCCCGCCGTCCGAAGTAAAGATAAACGTCACGGCAACTACTTTACCGCCTGCCCATATCACTGTAAAATCCAGTGAAGATAGCGCGATGGTCGGAGACGAGGTAACTTTGACCGCGGTCGTGGAAGATAAAGAAAAAAAGCTTATCTCCGGTGCGAACGTAAATTTTGAGGTAACCGCCGGGGGAGGGTCCGTGCTTTCACCTTCGGGAACCACCGATGTGGGCAAGGTTTCTACCGTTTTTTTACTGGGGACTAAACCCGGAAAGCATACGGTGAAAGTAACCTGCGGTAACCTGCCTGCCGTGAATATTTCCGTAACCGCCGAAGCGTCCGGCAGTTTAACCCTGGATGAAAAATCAGGCGCTGCGGAAAAAATATTTATATATACTAATAATCGCAATCCTTCGATTTTTTCTTCTCCGTCTGTCAGTGCTTTAGTTGCCGACGTAAATAATATGCCTGTTTCCGATGTAGAAGTGAAATTTACCTCAGAACCGAATGTTGTTTTGTCCGCTCAGACCGCAAAGACGGATAATAACGGGGAAGCCGTTACGGGTGTTTCCTACACCGGTCTTAAAAGAATAAAAGTCAGTGCTTCTGTAAAAGATAAAGAGGAAAGCCTGCAGCTTGCCTACAGGATTCCGGAGTGGGCTTACGTATTTCCTTCTATCATTCTTTTTCTGATAATCTTTAGTATTTATGCGCTTAGAAAAGGCAATCTTAAAAATAGTCTTACGGAGGCCGGAACCGGGCTTAATACTGATCTTTACATAAAATACAGGATAGGTTACCTGCTGGAAAAAAAGAAGAACTTTGCGGCTTGTTTTCTGGATATTGATGAATTCAAGAATTATAATATCGTAGCCGGTTTTGAACGCGGCGAAAAAGTACTTAAAGAGCTCGCGGCGATCGTTAAAAAGAATGTTCCTGCTCCCGGAGTTGCTGTCCATCTGGGCGGGGATGATTTTGTTTTCATAGCTGAACCCAAAAAAGCAAAGATTATTTGCGATAAAATAATGGCCGAATTTAACGAAAAACTTACTACTTATTATAACGAAACAGATTTTAAGAATGGTTATACTGCCATAAGAAGCAGTGACGGGATGTTGTTTAACTACCCGCTTATCCGCCTGTCGGCGGCAATAGTAGAACCGGCGAAAACGAACGTGAAAAGTTATAATGAACTTCTGGATGCAGCCGGCCGGTTATTAAAATCAGCAAAAGCAAAAAAAGAAGGAAAGATCATTGATGATTTTGATGATGAATCCGAAAGAGGTTCAAGGAAAGTTAAAGTCGGTTGGTTTACCATCGGCGCTTTCCTCCTTGCTTTTTTACTTCCAGTTACACTGGAAGCCGGGATGGATGTTTCCAAAAAAATGTCACTCACTGCTTTTCCTGAATCTACGGGAGTGGGTCAGTCGGTTATAATAAAAGCGCGCCTCACGGACAATAAAGACCGTCCGATCTCTGGGGCTTATATATTGTTCGAAGATCAAAACAAGGGTGAAGGCAAAGGCAGCTTTTCTTCCAGCTGGGGCAGGACAGATAAAGACGGTATTGCTGAAATAAATTATACCGTGGGAAATAAATTTGAAAAGTCAATGGTGAAGGCCTCCTGGAAGGGAGAGAGGGTGTTTTCTTCGGTTTTCATTTCCGTGCATGTAAATTATATGCATTATTTGTTTATCTTCCTGGGATTAATTTTCATGGGTCTTACCGTTCTTAATTTAATAAAGCTCGTGAGATTGAATCCTCTGTTTGGCGGTATTGATACCGAAATAGGAATGAAGACCAGAGCGGCCGCGGAGTTAAAGCTTAAAAAGCTTCTCAGCGGAAATGCAAAATTTCACGTCAGCTTTATAGATTACAGGAATTTTAACACTTTTAACCGCGAATATGGCTATGAAGGCGGTCAAAAAGCTGCAAAAGCCCTCGGTGATCAGATGAAGTATTTAATTAAAGAATTTGCGCCCGGCGGAGCGTTTCCGTATTACTATGGAGAAGATAAATTTGTTTTGATTGCAGCAAGTTCTGCCGAGGATATTGCAAAAAACTTAATAGAAGAGATGGAAATACATATTCCGCTGCTTTGCGAGGATAAAAACGCCAATTACTTCCTTCTCCATGTTTCTGTTGCCATGGTTGAGGTTGACCCTGCGAAGATTAAAAACCTCGGTGAAATAATGCAAATTGCAGGACGTCTCATGGGCGAAGCAAAGACAAAGCCCGGAAGCGCTTTAGTTAAGGGATAACCTGTGAAAATCAGGTAAGAATACAATTGACTATCAAAATATATTGAAGTAAAATTAGCTTGTATTGTTAAAGTTAGAGGGATATTTTACGAAAACAATATAATACCCGTACGGGTATTAAAGCAAGAAAAGGGGGAAAATTAGATGGCTGATTTTAAAGAAATTGCTGATGCGGTAATAAAAGGACAGGCGCCAAAAGTAAAGGAGCTTGTACAAAAAGCAGTAAACGAGAAAGTGACAGCAAATGATATTCTTCAAAAAGGCCTGATAGTCGGTATGGGCTTTATCGGAGAAAGATTCAAAAAGAATGAAGTCTATGTTCCCGAAGTTTTAATTGCAGCCAGAGCTATGAAAGCCGGTATGGAAATATTAAAACCTCTTCTTGCTACCGCCGGTGTTAAACCTCTCGGTGTAGTAGTTCTTGGTACCGTTAAGGGAGATCTTCATGATATCGGCAAGAACCTGGTCGGTATGATGCTCGAAGGCGCAGGCTTCAAAGTTGTAGATATCGGTATTGACGCCTCTCCTGAAAAATTCATCAATGCAACGAAAGAAAGTAAAGCTACTGTTATCGCTATGTCTGCTCTTCTTACCACAACGATGGTCGCTATGAAAGCGGCTATTGAAGAGTTGAAAAAAGCCGGAGTTACCGCGAAAGTAATGATCGGCGGCGCTCCCGTGACCCAGGCGTACGCTGATGAAATTGGCGCCCAGGGCTATGCTCCTG